>JBLFXJ010000623.1:0-3013 GCA_047609825.1 Myxococcota bacterium | reverse complement strand
GCAGACGCTTTCTCGGTGGAGGTCGCCTCGGGCGCGGCCCCGAACGCCGTGCGCCCGATCTCCCACGTGCCGGGGGGCCCGTATTCGGTGACCACCACCGGCTTGCGCCCGCCGGAGGCGGCGTACCGCTCCGGAACCGACGGCGCGCCGCCGTAGCTGTTCACGCCGTGGATCGCGATCGCGTCACACCGGTCCACGCCGGCAATCCGACCGCCGCCGATATCGGCCGTGGTGGTCATCACCGGATGGTGCGGGTCCAGCTCCCGGATCGCGCGCGCCGCCTCGCACACCGCCGCCCACATGGCCGGGTCATCACCGCCCTCGAACCCCTCCATCTCGTTGCCCAGCCCCCACAAGAGCACCGCCGGATGGTCGCGGTAGGCCTCCACAGCTGCTCGAACCTCGGCCAGCTGGGCCGCCACCTGGCCTGCGTCCGCGTAGTCGAACCCATGGCGCGGGTGGCCGAGCCACAGACCGACCGACACCGTGAGATCCAGCGCCTGGGCGGCGTCGAGCAAGGCCGCGGTCTCGTCCCCCACACCCCAGGTTCGGATCGAGTTCCCGCCGATCGCGGCGAGCAGCTCGAGGTCGCGGTCCCCGCCTGCGCCCCGGATCCTGTACGGCTGCCCATCCCGAACCAGCGACCAGGCGCCATCGTGCAGCACCACCTCGACGGGGACGAGCGCGCCCAGCGCGACTGCGGCGAACATCAGCGGCAACATCGGCACCTCTGGGTACGACCCGGTAGCCCGCGAGGCGGCCCACATCGCACCGCCGCCGCGCTCGACCCGTGTCGCGCCAGCAGCATCTCCCACACGCCATCCCCGCCGCCCGCAGGGAGGCCGCCGGATAGACCTCGCCATGCGAACACCGTCCAGCCTCCTCCTCGCCTGCGCCGTGGGCGCCGGATGCGCAAAGCCCTCGACCCCGGCCTCCCCAACGGCGTTCGCCGATTGGCGTCAGCCGCCATCCAGCCGGATCGGAGCCACCGCCGTGGCGCTCGCCTACTCGGGCTACCGGGAGGGCCAGCATCCCGATCGCGGCAACGGCGAGGTGCTCCCTTCCCTCGAGCAGACCCGCGAGGACCTGCAGCTGCTGGTCGCGCGCGGCTACCGGCTGATCCGGCTGTATGACTCGGGTGCCCAGTCGCAGCAGGTGCTCCGCGTGATCGCCGAAGACGGGCTGCCGTTGACGGTGATGCTGGGCGCCTGGCTTCAGGCCGAGGTGAGCAACCACGAGGGCTGCGAGTGGCTCACGGAGCCGATCCCCGAGGCCGAGCTGGCGGCGAACACGACGATCAACGCCGCCGAGGTGGCCCGGGCCATCGCGCTCGCTCAGGCCCACCCCGAGACCATCGTGGCCGTGAACGTCGGCAACGAAGCCCTGGTGAGTTGGAACGACCACATGGTCACAGTCGACGACCTGCTCGCCTACGTGCGCCAGGTCCAGGATGCCATCGACCAGCCGGTGAGCACGGCCGACAACTACGTGATCTACGTGGACGAAGCCGCGAAGCTGCGGGCCGTGCTCGACTTCGCCATGGTGCACACCTACCCGCAGTGGGAGGGCAAGACCATCGACGAGGCGATGCCCTACACCTTGGAGAACCTCGCCGCGGTGCACTCCGCCATGCCCGAGCTGCCCCTCGCCGTGGGCGAAGCGGGCTGGGCAAGTGCTGCGTCCGAGTTCGGCGAGCGGGCCAACGAGGCGGACCAGGCGCGGTACACCACCGAGCTCACCGAGTGGGCGGAGCGGGCCAACGTCACCACGTTCGTGTTCGAGGCGTTCGACGAGCCGTGGAAGGGCAACCCGAACGACCCCATGGGCGCCGAGAAGCACTGGGGCCTGTACACGGTAGACCGCAAGCCCAAGCAGGTGCTGCGCGACCGGGACTGACCCCCTGGAGCCGCCACGAGGGCGGCCTCAGGCGGCGTCGGTGCGGCCCCTGCGAGCCTCCAGCTGTTGCCGGATGTCGTGCGCCCGCTCCTCGGTGATCGAGTAGGTCGCGATGGCCCAGATGGCGATGGCCGAGGTGATGGCGGGCACGAACGCATCGCACACACGCATCCAGAAGATCGTCTGCTCGGTCTGGGCGCCGCCGAGCTCTACATCAAACCCCGTCGCGTTGAGCAGCACGCCGCCGCCGGCCAGCGCCGCTGCCATACCCAGCTTCACCACCCACCAATAGATCGAGCCGTACATGCCCTCGCGGCGCTGGTGGGTGTGCAGCTCGTCCAGATCGACCACGTCCGCCACCATCGAGCCCATCAAGGTGAACAGGCCACCGAGGCCGAACGCCATCAAGGGCGCGGGCAGCAGGATGAGCATCGGATTCGCGGGGTCGTAGGCGAACCACTTCAGCAAGTACCCGACGATGGAGATGCCGGTGGCGACGTAGAACGCGTGCCGCTTGCCGATCCGGGTGCCGAGCCAGGTCACGATGAAGATGACCGCGAAGGTGCTCACCGCGCCGAGGGTGCCCGAGTAGCCGGCGTACTCCGCCCCCAACGCTTGGTCACCGCCGAATACGTAGTAGATGATCACGTAGAACTGGAACGAAGAGATCAGGATGAACCCGTTGAACACGAGGAACGTGGCGGCGCACAGCTTCATGAACGGCTTGGACTTCAGGGTGGTGAGCACGCCGCCGAAGAAGTCCTTCATGTTGTCCATGACGGTGGGACCTGCCGCGTCTTCGTCCACCGGCGGGTGAACGAACCGCTCGGCGAGGAACACCGCCGGCAGGACGCCCATGGCCGCCACGACCACACCGATGATCACTGCGAGGGCCGACGCTCCCTGGATCTGGTTCTCGAACCACGCCTCGTTGGTCATGATCCACAGGAACCACGGCGACACGACGTAGGCGAGCTGGCCCATGAAGTTTTGCACGCCCATCAACCGGGTGCGCTCATGGAAGTCCGGCGTGAGCTCGTACCCGAGGGCCACCCAGGGCGTCGCGAAGAAGGTGTACGCCAGGTAGAAGATCATCGACCCGGAGAGGAAGAACCAG
>JBLFXJ010000622.1:0-3041 GCA_047609825.1 Myxococcota bacterium | reverse complement strand
CGGATGGGGTGGGTCCTCCATTTTTGGAGGTGGGTGGCGGGGCGGGATGGCGGTGGTGAGCTGGGATCGGGTTTGGGGATTGGGGCGCTGCTGGGCGGTTCTTGGGGAGGCGGGTCGACTGTGGCCGGCCGAAGACTGGGGTGCCTTGCGGCGGCACCCCGGTCTGATGCACCTTGGCTGCGGACCCCGGGTCCGTTCCGACGCTAGCGGAAGTCGAAGGTCCGTACGATCGGCTGCGCCGTCCACTTGAAGGTCGGGATCAGGGTTCCGGAGCTGAAGAACGGCTGCAGCTCGCCCGCATCGTCGAGCCTGAAGCTGCGGGTGCTCAGCCAGAACAGGCGATGGGTGGTGTGCAGCTGGATGCGACCGGTCAGGAGGGCTTCGAGGAACGCTACGGGCTCGGCTGGCGCGGTCTCTGCGGACGGCTCGACGCGTCCGCGCTCGGTGTCGAAGTGCAGGTGCTCCTCGCCATAGTTGACGACCACCTCCGCACCGAAGGCGCCCATCCCGAGCGACAAGCCGTCGTCGTCCCGATGGGCGAGCTCCAGCGAGAGGCCGGTCGCGACGGGGGCGATGCTGGAGTGCGCGCGGTCGAGCCGCGTCGGTCGAACCCGATCGAGCGTCGCCTCGAGCGAGTCGAGGAGCTCTCGCGTCCGCGGGTGAAGGGGTTCGGTGAGATCGAGCGTGGCAAAGTGATCGTCGAGTGGCATCGCGGCTGATGCTCTCACGTGGGCGTGTGTTTTGGCGACCCGGCGGTTCAACTCGGATGGCCCGCCTGGCCCCATCTGCCTGCGCCCTCGGAACAGCCTGCAAGCACATCGGCGCGGGCGAGTTCCCAAGACGGCGCCTGCGGGGACGCAGCGTTAGCTCGCGGCATGCCTGAACTCGATGTCGTCGTCTTTGGAGCCACCGGCTTCACCGGCCAGCTCGTGGCCGAGTACCTGATCGCCCACCACGCCGAGCTGCGCATCGGGCTCGCCGGCCGCAGCCAGTCCAAGCTCGAGCAGGTGCGCGCCGCCCTCGCGGTGGACGACCCGGATGCGGCCGAGCTGCCGCTCATCGTCGCCGACAGCTTCGACGCGGCGTCACTGTCCGCGATGTGCCGCCAGACCGCCGTCGTGTGCAGCACGGTCGGGCCGTACATGACCTATGGGCACGCGCTGGTGGAGGCGTGCGCGGCGTCGGGCACGCACTACTGCGACCTCACCGGCGAGGTCACGTTCACCCGCGCGAGCATCGACAACCACTCCGCCGCGGCGGCCGCGTCCGGGGCCCGCATCGTGCACAGCTGCGGGTTCGACAGCGTGCCGTCCGACATGGGCACCTGGATGGTGCAGCAGGCGGCCATCGCCCGGTTCGGCCGTCCGCTGGACCGCGTGCTGTACGGGCTCGGGCGCAACAAGGGCGGCGCCTCGGGGGGCACCGTCGCGAGCATGCTCACGCTGATGGAGCAGGCCGCCACCGACCGCGACGTGCGGCGGCTCCTGCTCGACCCGTATGCCCTGAACCCCGAGGGAGAGCGCTCAGGCCCCGACGGTCGCGACCGGATGGGCCTGTCGTGGAGCGACGCGTTCGGCGGCTGGGTGGCCCCGTTCCTGATGGCGCCGGTGAACACCCGCGTGGTGCGCCGCACGAACGCCGTGCTCGGCTACCCCTACGGTCGCGACTTCCGCTACGACGAGGTGGTGTCGTGCGGGCCCGGGCCGAGCGGGCTGAAGCGCGCGGTGACGATGACGGCGACCTACGCCGGAATGGGCTCCGCCGTGCTGCCCCCGATGCGCAGCCTGCTCAGGCGCGTGCTCCCGTCCCCCGGAGAGGGACCGTCGAAGGAGCAGCGCGAGGCCGGGCACTTCACGGTGCACCTGAAGGGGTGGGGCGTGGACCAACACGGCGCGGCGGTCACCCTCGACGGAACGGTGAAGGGATTCCGCGACCCCGGGTATGGCGAGACGGCGAAGATGCTCGGCGAGGCGGCGACGTGCCTGGCGGTGGACGATCTGGAGTCGGAAGGCGGTGTGTGGACGCCGGCGTCGGGGCTCGGCGATGCCTACCTGGACCGGCTCCGAGGAGCGGGGATGGTGTTCGACATCTGAAGGGGCGGCAGCAACGGCGCCAGCGACGGGACCGCCGCTGGGATCCGGGGTCCGCTGCGGGTCGCTGGGCGCTGGGGCGGCCGAGCCCCCTCCCCTCACCGAGAACGACGACTATTGTGACATGTGTCACAATAGATCTGCGCTGACGGTCGCCCAGGAGCGCGTCAGGTCGACGGAGCCGGTGTCGCGAGAGTTGAGCTCAGAAGCCCGATCAGCGCAAGCGCGACCAGGTGCATCGCCGCTGCGCCGAAGAACATGCTGTCGCCGAACAGCTGGACCATGAAGAACTCGGGCCACGGCACCGTGCGGTGCACGACCCACGCCGACATCGCGTCCCACGCGCCGAGCGCATGCCAGGTGAACAGGAGCACCCGCGCCCGGGGGTCGGTGAACAGGCTCCAGGCGAGCCACGCCGCGAACGGGGCGGTCACGCCGACCACCGCGTCTCCCAGTAAAGGCATCGCCCACGCTGAGGGAGGCGCGCCGGCCGCGGCAGTGCCCACGGCGGGGAGGAACGCCAGGGTCATCGCCCGGCCAGCGTGCATGAAGGTGAGCAGGGCGAGCGCGGCGCGGGTCCGAGACATCAGCGGCCCCTTTGTATGACGAGCAACATGTATAAGACATGACGGTCGTCATGCAATACAGGAGGCCATGCGCTACCCGCCCGAACACAAGGAAGAGAGCCGCCGCGTGCTGCTCGAGGCTGCCCGGGTCCTGTTCCGCCGCGAGGGGTTCGAGCGCCCGTCCATCGACCGGATCACCGGCGCTGCGGGTCTCACAAGGGGCACGTTCTATGCGCACTTCGCGTCGAAGCGGGCCCTGGTCGCGGAGGTGCTCGCGCTCGAGCCGGGGCTGATCGCCGAGGTGCGCGACGCGGCGGGTCCAGCTGGCGTGCGCGACGTGCTGCGCTCGTACCTGGAACCGGCGCGACGCACGGAGGTGTTGGAC
>JBLFXJ010000621.1:0-3041 GCA_047609825.1 Myxococcota bacterium | reverse complement strand
CCGTTCGCTTCCGTCAGCGATCGCCGACAGTCCGGACAGAACCGTCACCCGGCCCAGCAGGCGGATTCGCGAGCGTCACGCTCCACCCGGGAACCGAAACGTCCATTGCGGAGTTGCCCCCCCCCAATCCGGCGTAATCTGCGCATGCGTCGGCGACCACCGCCGGGGCTCGACCTCGTCCTGCGCGGCACGACCTCGCGCCTGGAGAAACCTGTATGTGCATGCCCACCGTCCTCGCCACGTTCCAGCAGACGCTGTCCACCTCGAGTACCGACTGGACGTTCGTGCCCGTGTCTGATGTCATGCCCGTGGCGGGGGTGAGCGACATGCAGCTCGTGACTGAGCAGTACGCGACGACCTCTGACCTGCGTGTGCAGGCCGCACGGGTGTTCTACGAGGCGCGCACCGACCGTCCAGGCGCGTGGGGCCTGTTCACCGGCCAGTCGAACCAATCCGGCGATGGAGACTGGACCGACTCCTTCGACATCAGCACCGACGCTGCCGACGAGATGTACTGCAGAGTCGGACTCGCCATCAAGTCCAACACCGCCGGGAACATCGCGCAAGGTGACTTCAAGGTCACGATCATCGTACGGCAGGAGGGGAAGATCATCGGTCAGAGGTCGTTCACCCTGAACCCGGGGCTGAACTCCAGCTCGCAGACGGCGTACTACCCGCTGAGCGTCTGGCTACCCACGCTGGACCTGGCGTCGCTCAAGGGCGCATTCGTGATCGAGGCCGTGTCGGGGACGCTGAAGTTCCGTTTGGCGTGGCGCACGGCCGACACCGACCCCAAGGCGCCGAACGCGTGGCAGGAGCTGGACTCATTCCAGACGGCTTCGTCAAACACGGTGTACAACACGGGCAACGAATCGGTGACGTTTACCGATGAGCGATGGTACCAGGTCGGGATCGCGATCCAGGGCCAGGACGGCGAGGGCATCATCCACATGACCGCCTCCTGCGCGCTGTCCTGAGATGGCGGCGCTCGCACCCGACACCGCCGCTCGCTACCGGCCAGGACCGCCGATGGACCTGGCGCCGCCCCCGCCGAGCGCGTCCGCCACCGCCGCTGCGCGATACCGGCCTGGGCGCGTGATGGACCTCGCCTCTGCGCCGTGGTCGATCCCCGATCCCAACGCACCGAAGTTTCGGCACGGCGGCGTCGACTACGCGCTCGATCCGTGCCCCTCCGGTGGATGCGCGATGCCCCGGATCCAGGAGATCGTCGGGTTCCCGACCCACCGCGTGTTCGACCCGGGCGGGCTGGTCGCCAGCGCGTCCCGACACGGCCGGCGTCCGGCGTCGCAGGGCGCGGGGGTGGGGCCAGTGCTGCCTCGGCCTCCGCCGCCACTGGGAGACCTGCCCGATCTTCCCGCCCCGCCAAATCAACGTCCACCCCAGAACGAGTTCCACGTCTGCATGAGCCGAATCGGGGAGGATGTGATCACGCTCCCTCCCTTCTCGGCGGTATTCCCAGCGACCCGTCGTTGCTTCGAGCTCGAGTACGGCCAGTCGGACCATTGGCCGAGCACGCCATGCTGCCCACCATTGCGCAAGAGCGTCCCGGGCTGTGCCCCGCTCACGCAGGTAATGCCTCCGATCGAACCGACGACAAACGCTGCCCTCGCGAGACTCGCCGCCAACCCGGTGGTCGGCATCACGCCTGCGCCACCATGGGATCTCGTGTACTCGGCGCTAGGAATTCTCCGCGACAACGCCGATATAGTCGAATGGGCGCTCTGCTTGGTAGGCAACTACTCCCCCGATCTTGGCCTTCCCGCCGGCTGGGCTGACGCGGTCATGGGCCTCGTCATGGACGAGTCTAAGTACTTCGTAATGGCGGTGGGCTCCTTCGGCAGCGGCGCTTCTGCAGGCGCCTTCTCACGCCACACCAACCCTGGGCCACACAGGGGCAAGGTAGGCCTCGTCATCCCGTTTCAGGGCGCGGCCTGGGTACCCAGCCAGCCACCACCACCGCCTGCGCCGAACAGACCCACGTGGGGCAACACCTGGCGGGCAACCCCCGACGGTAGCTTCTGCACTGCCGTGTCAGTCGCTGGAGAGCTGCTTCACGAAATGGTCCATATCGAGGGCAACCCGATACACGGCCTCGGAGGCGCCATTCATCGCCCAACTCCGCAGTTCGTTTGCGGCGGCAACGCCATGCCGTGCTGGGAGGAAACGCGAATGGTCGCCAGCCTGTTCCGGTGGGCGATGCTTCAGAGAGCTCGCAATGGCTGCGACGCCGTCATGTGCTCAGGCGCACGGGATGACCCCCGCGCAGTGCTCGGATCAGGTTGCCTGATCACGTTCTTCAATGTCCCACCCTTCTTCTAGGGGCGCATATGCGTATCCCGCTCGCGCTTGCGCTCGTCGTGTCCTGCACGACCAGCACAGAGCCAACATCAACCGACGACGGCGTGGTCGACTCCGCCGTCGCCGCGGAATGTACGACGGAATCCGTTCCTGGAGAGCTCCTCTTACAGCATGGCGGCAAGGGCCGCGGAACCCATTGGACGTGTCTCCATGGGGACCTCGAGGCGTCGCAGTGCCCGTCCCTCACCCTTACGCCGGAGGCTTCGACCGAGTGCCCGACATTCGACACCGTCGTCGCGGAAAGCGGGTACTTGGACGGCACCCGAACCGCGTGGAACGGCTGGCCCCTGACCATCTACAGCTGCACAGACGACGTTTCACCGATCGAGCACGCCGTCATGATCTTCCTGGAAACTGGCGGGATACGGTTCGTGTACTTCGATGAAGGCGGGGCGTTGGTCGGAATCCGTGAGGCATGGGAACTATCCAGCAGTCCGTGGGTCTGCTGCGACGGGGCGTATGCGCAATCGTCTTCATGGGGCAACGTCGCCGCCTACCTTGACTGCTTGACCATCATCCCCGCAAGTTCATTCAAGGACGAGGACAGGTAGCTTAAGGCCGCTCGTCGTTGCATCACGGACATCCTACCCTCTCGCCGAGCCGTCCGCACACCCCGCAGCGGGGCCCTCCCGGGACCCGATCCGCCGGTTCAGACCCTCACG
>JBLFXJ010000620.1:0-3050 GCA_047609825.1 Myxococcota bacterium | reverse complement strand
CACGTCGCGTGACAGGTCGGGCTGTGGTCTGCCAGCCACTCGCGCAGGGCGTACGGGCGACAGGGGGTAGGGGCTCCGGATGACCCGCTTGAGAAGCGGCGCGTGCGGCCCAATGTCGACGGGCTTGCGCATCGTCGTGGTCACCGTTCGAACCTTCAGACTCGCGCCGGGGTCGACACGCTCACCCGGCGCCTCGACCAAACGGTCGGCGATGCGTCGGACCGGATGCCGATCGTCCCACGACGTCCACCCATATCGGTGACGCTCGAGGCGCTTGGCGGCTCGCTCACGGTGTCTCATCAACCCACCGACCCCCAGTTGTGCCGGAGACGCATCCTCCACAAACCCCAGCCACAGATCAAGGGGGCGTCGCAATTTTGTGCTGTACGGCGTGCGCGCCCGGCGACGCCGGTGCCGTGCTAGCCTCGGAGCATGCGAGACAACCACCTACGCAAGTCGGCGAGTGCGCGCGCGACCGTCGAGTCGACGCCTCGTGGCACAGGTGTCGCGGATCCGGGGTCCCAGCGCCTCGCGAAGCTGGCCAGGGCCGTTGGAAACGACGAGGTGCGGCAGCGTATCGGAACTGGCAGTGCCACGCGCGACAACCTGCTGAACCATGTCGGTGAGCGCATGGGGGTGATCCGCGAGCTGCAGCGGAGAGAGGTCGCGCTGTGCAGCCGCGAGGGCAATCACTTCCCGTGGTGGCGCCAGGTGGCAGACCGGCACAAGACCGACGTGACGGCACCGAAGCCCATGCAGTGGCGTGAGAGCACACGTCTGTACGAGGACGCCGCGTACCACCTGTGTCGCGGCGACGTGCACCGGGGCGCGGATCTCATGAAGCAGGCCATGGACGCCGAGGACCGGACCCGTACGGCACTGACGACATTGGTGGAGACGGGCGACCTCGGATCTGCGGGCTCCCCCAATCGCGGGCTCACCGATGGCGTGGCGGCGGGCGATACCGCGCCCGTTTGTGAGGTGCCTGCGCACATCTCGCAGCTGGCGCATGACATCCAGAGCGTCACCGTGGAGCTGCGCAAGTTCCCCAACCGCCGTCGGGTGCGGGATCCTTGGTGGACGGACTTCGAGGAAGAAGAAGAGGAGGAAGAAGGTGCCGCAGGTAGTTGAGGATCTGACCCGCCTCGTCGCGTTCCCATCCGTCTCCGACCGCGCGCTCGACGATCTGGCCGCGTGGCTCGCCGCCCGGCTCGAAGATCTGGGCTTCACCGTCGATCGTTTCCCGGATCCGACGCAACCCGGCAAGTCGAGCCTGATCGCGTCCATCGGCCCGAAGAACACGGATGGACTCGTGCTCTCCGGCCACATGGATGTGGTTCCGGTGGCCGATCAACCATGGACGTCCGACCCGTTCCGCCTGGTCGAACGCGACGGGCGACTGTTCGGACGCGGCGCCGCCGATATGAAGGGGTTCTTCGCCGCCACACTCGGCGCACTGGCGAGGATCCCCCGTCAAGCGTACCGACGCGAGCTCGTGCTGATCTGGACGCATGACGAAGAGGTCGGCTGCCTGGGGAGCGCGGTCCTCGTGGATGCACTGGCCGGCACAGGGCGCACCTTCCCGTCAGCCTGCCTGATCGGGGAGCCCACCGACTTTCAGGTCCTCAGGATGCACCCTGGGCACGTGGCGATCGAGCTCGAAGTGACGGGCCGATCGGCGCACTCGAGCCGACCCGATCTGGGGATCAACGCCATCGAGGGTGCGAGCCGGTTGGTGTCCGAGGCGGTGTCCCTGGCGAAGGAGCTGGGCGAGGAACACGCAGACATCCCAGAGCTCGAGCGGCCGTGGGTCGCGCTGAACGTCGCCAGCATCCACGGCGGCACAGCGGTGAATATCGTCCCGGATCGCTGCTCGATCCGGGTCGGATACCGGCCGCTACCCGGCATGGGGACGGACGAGGTGTTCGAGCGGATGATCGAGCGTGTGCCTACCGACCTCAAGTCGCGCACGGTGGCCCGGGTGTTGCGGCGAACGCCGGCTCTCCTCACACCCGCCGGCACGCCCTTGGAGGGTGAGCTCGCTGAGCACGCCCTACACCACGCGGTCGGCGCCGCCAGCTTCGCGACGGACGGGGGCAACCTGGCGCGCCTTGGGATGCTGCCTCTGGTGTTCGGACCCGGCTCCATCACGGTTGCCCATCAGCCCGATGAGTACATCCCGGTCGACCAGCTGGTTCGGGCCGTGGATGTCATCGAGGGCGTGGTTCGCCGGCGTTGTTGCGCGCGAGGGTGATCCGCGCGCGCTCTACGATCGCCTCGCGCTGAGGGTGGCGGCCACCGCTGACGATGAGCTCCCCTGCTACCCAGACGCGATCCACCCACTCTGGCGTGGCGCAGAACACCAGCGCCTCCTGCGGTGGCACGCCCACGGCCGCCGGGCGACGCAGGTCGACCGCCACCAGGTCCGCTGGCGCGCCAGGCACGATCCCGTGCCCATGGGCGCCGAGCGCTGACGCACCTCCGACGGTGGCGATCCTCAACAGCCGTGCTGCCAGGCCATGCCGATCTCCGATCGGTGCCATGACATTTCGCCGGCCTGCCAGTGCGCGGGCATGCAGCTCGAGGCTGCGCGCCTCGAGCCACGGGTCGATGGTGGCCTGACTGTCGGAGCCGAGCGCGAGTGGGAGATCCCGGGCCTCCAAGGGAAGGAAACCGTCACCGAGGTCGAGCTCTGTGGTCGGGCATACACAGACACGCGCGCCGGTCCGCGCGAAGTGCGCGATGTCACCTGGCTCCGGCCAGGTCAGGTGAACGGCCGTGAACCGAGGCGTCAGCAATCCCAGGTCGGCGAGGAGTTCGGTCGGGGTGCACCCGTGCTCGCTCCGGCAGGCCTCGTTCTCGGCGCGCTGCTCGCTCACGTGCATGTGCAGTACGCCCTCGTAGCTGGAGAGTTCGGCCAGCGCGGCGCGCCCCACAGCGCGCACGGAGTGAGGCGCCAGCCCGACGCTGACCCGAGGATCCGAGTGCGCCGAGAGCCTCTCCACCGCGTGCAACGCATCCCCAGCTGCGCGATCACCGAAGCGTGCCTG
>JBLFXJ010000619.1:0-3059 GCA_047609825.1 Myxococcota bacterium | reverse complement strand
CTCGGACGAGCAGCGGCGTGGACGCGCCGCAGAGGACTCACGTCGCGTGTCATGGCGACGACCGGTGGATGTCGGCGGACGGCGACATCGGCGACTACCCACACCCCCCCGTCGTGCGCCGCGCCCCTCCGGTCGACCGCCTGGCCCTGTCGGCCGAGGCCGTGTATGTCGCCTGGCCGGATGACCGGATCGACGCCTACTCCCGCGATGGAACCCCCCGGTGGACCGTCTGGCCCCACGACCCCGGCGAGTCGGTCACCGCCCTGCTCGCCGTGCCCGGCGGGGTGGTGAGCGGCGGGCTGGACGCGGCGGTGGTGGCGCTGGACGAGGCTGGCGCCGAGCTGTGGCGGGAGCGGGCGCCCGGGTGGGGTCCACGCCTCGCTACCGACGGCAGCTCGGTGCTCGCCGCCACGCCCGACGGCGTGTGGCTTCGGCCCCTGGCGGTGGACGGCAGCCTCACCGAGCTGCCCATGACCGGCACCGTGGATGTGGCCTGGCGGGACGGCTCATGGTGGCTGTCCACCGCCGACGGCAGCGTGGTGCAGCGCGCACCCGACCTGTCGCTGGTCGCCCGGCACCTGGGCGCGCCGCCGATCCGCGCCCTGTCGTGGGACGGCGACGTGGTGGTGGCTGGCGACGACGATGGCCGCATCGGCCGGTGGTCGGCTGACGGCGCCTTGCTCGACCTCACCTGCGCCCAGCGCGATCCCGTGCAGCCCGCCTCGTCCCCGCGGATCGAGCGCCGCGGCGACCGATACGTGGTCGGGGGACGGTCGTTCGCTCTCCCCATCGGCGCGGCCCAGGTTGACGGCCGACGCCTCGCCGTGGGCCTGGTGGACGGGCACGTGGTGTGGCCCGGTGGCACTGCCGAGCTCGGCCGACCGGTCACCGCCATCGCCCTCGGGCCGGACGAACGGCTGGCCGTGGCCACTGTGGACGGCACCCTGTGGCTGTACGACGGCGAGTGGGTGGGCCGACGTCCCGACGGGAGCTGCCCGGCGCCGTAGTCAGCCGTTGTCGCTGATCACGGTGTCCCCCGCTACCACATCCGAGCCTAGCGCCGCGCCCAGGCGCTCGGCGTCCTCCGCCGGCAGCGACGGGTTCAGCCGGATGTCGAGGTCCCCCCCGATGCGCTCCACATCCTCCAGCGCACGCACCGTCTCCAACTCGGGGTTCGACCGGAGCACCAGGTCCCCGTCCACCTCGCGCAGCCTCCGCAGGTCGTCCAGGTCGACCAACGCCGTCTGCTGCAAGCGCAGCCCGCCCACCCGGGCCAGCTCGACCAACCCTGGCGCCTCCCGGAGCCGCGGCAGGGTGGCCAGCGTGAACTCACCTGTGACCGAAGACAGGCGCTCCAAACCCGCGATCCGTACCAACCGGTCACCGGAGATCCACAGGTCCCCACCGACGGTCTGCAGGTCATTCAGCCCGGTGATCGAGCCCAGCACGTCGTTGTCGCGCAGGTCCAGGTCGCCGTCGAGCACGGTCAACGCGTCGAACGCGCTGAGCCGCAGCAGGCCGTCGTTGCCGGTGAGCACCAGGTCGCCGTGCACGGTGGTGAGCACCTCGAATGCGGTGAGCACCTCGAGCCCGGAGTCGGTGATCACCAGAGCGCCCGCGCTGTCGAGCACCGGGAACCCGCGCACGTCCTCCAGCCGCGGGTTGGCGTGCACCGACAGGGTGCCGCCCACGGTGAGCAGGGCGTAGAACCCGTCGATGGACCGCAGCCCGTCGTTGTCCTCCACCCGCAGGTCTCCGTCCACCGCCTCGAGCCGGGTGAAGGTGTCGAGGCCGGTGAGGCCGTCGTTGTCGCACACCTCCAGCGTGCCGCCCACCGTGCGCAGGAGCTCGGTGCCGACCCATGCATCGAGCACGGCATTGCGGGCCACGCTCAGGTCGCCGTCCACCGCGTCGAGACGGTTGATGCTCACCGCCTGCACCGCCGGGTTGTCGGTCACCAGCAGCGACGCCGCACGATCGAGCATGGGCAGGCCGAGCAGCGGAAGCACGGCGTTGGACCGGATCTCCACGGCCCCGACCACGGTCTGGAGCGCCGGCAGCTGCAGCTCGGCGAGCCCCGCATTCTCCGCCACCCGCAGGTCGCCGCCGATGGCGCCCAGCGCCGGCAGCACCACCCGCGCGGCATCGCTTCCCTCGACGCGCACGGTCCCACCCACCTCGGCCACGGCGAGCAGCGACACCTCGACGGCGCCCGGCGCGACCACCAGGTCCCCGCCGATCCCGCACAGGCAGGTCTCGAGCGGCCCTACGGTGTCGACGCTGATGGTCACACTGCCCGCCACATGGCCCGCCTCCGCGCAGAACGCGGCGGCATCGAAGCCCGCGTCCACCCGCAGGTCGCCCGGTCGGGTCGCGGCGGTCCCACAGTCCGACGACACGGCATCCGAACCCGGCGCGCCGCACGCCACCCACTCCGCGATGCGCGCCCGCTCGGCCTCCGACGGTCCTCCACCCGGAGGCATCGTGTCGTCTAGCGAGCGGTGCGCGACCCGATCCGCCCACAGCGACGCGCCCGCCCATGAGTCCAGGTCCACCCCCACCGGCGCGCCAGCGCGGTCCGCCCCGATCAGGGACTCCGAATGGCACGGCGTGCACCAGGTGGTCAGGTAGCCGCGGGCGAACGGGTCCCAGCCATTCGCGGGGTCGCAGGCCACCTCGCTGGCGGTGTCAAGCGGCGGCTTCCGGTCCGCATCTCCCACGCTGCCACACGCGACCAGTCCTAGCATCCACCCCAGCTCACGCGCGAAAGCCACGGTAGACCTCCGCATCGGGGAACCAGGTGGACGGGTCCACGCCGACGGTCTCGAGCAGTCCCGCGCACAGATGCGCTGGCCGGAGCACCTCACCGCCGCTGCGAATCGCCCCGGACTGCAGGTCGACCTTCAGTGGGATCAGCCGGTCGTCGGTGCCGCCGAGGGTGCGTCCGCCGCGCACCCCAGCTCCGACCACCATCGCTGAGGTGTAGGGCCAGTGGTCCTTGCCGCCCCTGTGGTTTGCCGAGGGTGCCCGGGTCATCTCCGACACCACCGCCACCGTGG
>JBLFXJ010000618.1:0-3066 GCA_047609825.1 Myxococcota bacterium | reverse complement strand
GATGGGTGAGCACTACACCCACCCGCGGGCGTCGGAGTGGATCTGCGTCGACGAAGACGCTGAGGCCGCAGGGTCGGCCTCGAACCAGAACGGCGCACTGCTGTACTTCGTGGAGTACGACGACGGCTACGCGGACCTGCCCGGCCACGTGGACGGTCGCGAGCTCACCTGCTCGATCTGCTCGCTGCCGTAGGTCCAATTGGGCCGATGGCCCGCCGAACGCGTGACGGGCCGGTGCGGCCGTCGTCTTCCTCTGTCTAGAACCCGGTCAGCGGACGCACCCTTGGTGCGGACGAGCCGCGGCCGTCGCCGCCGGCGCATGACATGTCGAGGCTCCAGGTCTCGGCGCCGGCTGCGTCATAGGCTGCGGCCCAGCCGCCATCTCCACAGGTGGCGAGCATGTTGCCGCCGCCGAGGTCGAACCCTGCACCCTGGATGTCGCAGTGGGTGCCGAGCGACCACTGTGCGGCCTCGGAGGCCGTCATGGCGCCCTCGTCCAGTGCGATGGCGAGCACCCGTGAGTCGTCTTCCCGGTCGCCGTTGTCGAACAGCGACAGCGTGCCGTCCAGGTTCCACCGCGCGTGGTGCTGGCCCACGTAGCCGCCGCCATCGGTCCAGCGGAAGTCGCTGGTCAGGTCGGCGTCGTCACCCACGAGCACCCAGGCCACCTCGCCGAAGCTGGGGGAGTCGGGGTTGGCGTCCAGCTCGAGCACGGCGTTCTGCCACCGCAGCGACATGAGGGCGCGACCGCCCTCGACCACGATGCTGTTGCCGTGGGACCACTCTTGCGCACCGCCGCCGGGGCCACCGCCACCGCCGCCACCGTCTCCGGAGACCTCGACATGCTCCTCCAGGCGCCAGGTAGCGACCTCGGTGCCGGCGCTGTCGAACACGGAGAAGCCGTCCACCGTCAACCCGTCGGCGGTGTGCTCGGTCAGTGCGTAGATGAACCCGTCGCTGTAGTGCACGTCGTGGTGCTGGTTCGACACGCTGGCCTCGAGCAGGGTGCCGCCGCCGTAGCTCCACTCGGTGAGGTCGCGGCCCTGGGCGGCGGTGATGAACGAGCCCCGGTCGGTGACCGAGAACCCGCTCACGCCGTCGGAGGGCCCGCCGCCTCCGCTCGTGGTGACCTCTTCGTACCAGACGATTCGGCCGCCGGTGTCGGCGACCAGGAGCCAGCCACTGCCGCAGGTGATCGGCAGCACCACGTGGTCGAATCCGGCGGCGGTGCCGGCGGTGGACAGCGTCAGATCCTGCAGATCGGACGGCAGCGCGCCGGTGGAGAGGGCGCCGGCCGCGGAGCCGGCGTCGCCGCTCGCCTCCCAGGTGTAGTCGGTGCGCGCGGCGAGGCCGTACAGGCTCACGCTGTGGTCGGGGCCCTCGGTGGTGAACGTGCGCAGGGGCGCGCCGTCCTCGAGCACGGTCCAGGTGAGGGCACCTTCGGCGCTGGCGACGCAGTCGAACCGCAGGGCGTTGTCGGTGCCGACACACACGGCCTCCGACACCTCGCCGGTGACCTCGGTGGCGCCACCGCCGCCCGTGCCGGTCCCTCCGCCGGTGGTGTCCGTGCCGCCGGTGCCGGTGCCGTCGGTGCCCGTTCCTCCGGTACCCGTCGCGGCCGCTCCGGTGTCGTCCAAGGCCGAACCTCCACATGCAGCGAGGGACAGCAACAGCACAGTGGCGAGGGAAGGCATGCAACGCACGGGGACCTCCTGGCTCCGGCCGGACTCGGGGACCGAAGCGACAGGCACAACCTACGGTGGGCAGCCGTGTGGGTGTGCGGCCTGAACGTGAGCGAGTGTAAGCGGGCCCGGTCTCCTGCTGTCGCAGTTCTGCACACTGTGGGCGCGCGCGTGTGACATTGGCCCTCGAACTGGAGGACCCATGGCCGCTGACCCCGTGCTCGCCGTGGTGCCGCTGGGCACCCCGCCCTGGCCCACCCTCGACCCGTTCCTGTTCGCCGTGCACCACCTCGATGCCTACCCCGCGGGCACCGAGGCCATGGGCCCCGCCGCCTCGCTCGCCGGGCGGAACATCGGCATGGACTTCGCCGGCACCGACGGCTGGCGCATGTACCACGGCGACGTGATCCCGGGCTTTCCCCGGCATCCTCATCGCGGCTTCGAGACCGTGACCATCGCGCGCCAAGGGCTCATCGACCACAGCGACAGCATGGGCGCCACGGCCCGGTTCGGGCACGGCGACTGCCAGTGGATGACCGCGGGCGAGGGCGTGGTGCACAGCGAGATGTTTCCGCTCGTGCATCGCGACCGCGGCAACCCGGCGGAGCTGTTCCAGCTGTGGCTGAACCTGCCCCGGGCCGACAAGATGGCGCCCCCTCACTTCACCATGCTGTGGGATCACACCGTTCCCACACTCACTCTGCCGGATGGTTCCGGTCGGGTCACGGAGGTGAGGGTGTACGCCGGGGCGTGGGGAGAGGTGAGCCCGCCCGCGCCGCCGCCCAACTCCTGGGCCTCCAAGCCCGACGCGGCCGTGGCGATCTGGACCCTGCGCATCCCGCCGAACGGGCGGGTGACCCTCCCGGCGGCGCCCGCCGGCGTGAACCGGGTGGTGTACGTGTTCGCCGGGTCTGGGGTTCACGTCGCAGGCGCTGCGGCCACGCCGCCGAGCGCGGTGCAGCTGCGGCCGGATGCCGAGGTGGAGCTGGTGAACGGTGCCGCCGAGAGCGAAGTGCTCGTGCTCCAGGGCCGACCGATCGGCGAGCCGGTGGTGCAGCACGGGCCGTTCGTGATGAACACCCAGGGCGAGATCCGCCAGGCGATGCTCGATTACCAGCGCACGCAGTTCGGTGGCTGGCCGTGGCCGGTAGATGGGCCGGCCCACAGCCGCGACCAGGGCCGGTTCGCCATCCATGCGGACGGACGGCGCGAGGAGCCCGGCACCGAGGGGTGAGGCGATGGCGGTGCACGGCGCTATACTGTGCCCATGCTCCTGCTCGCCACGCTCGGCTGCGCCAACTTCAACCTGTTCCCCCTGCGGCATGACATCAAGCTCGGCCAGCAGGTGCACGAGGCGATCGTCGAGGATGGGCGGTCGTTCGGG
>JBLFXJ010000617.1:0-3127 GCA_047609825.1 Myxococcota bacterium | reverse complement strand
GTGGACCTACCGGGTGGGGCGGTGGCTGCGGCGCAACGCCCTCCTCGCGGCCGCGATCGCCGCCACCACCCTCGGGCTCGGCGGCGTCACCACCACCTCGGCGTGGAGCGCGATGACCCTGTCCGCTGCCTTCCAGGTGGAGCAGAGGCTGCGTGCGGAGGCTGAGGCCGCCCGTGATGCGGAGGCCGCCCAGCGCCTCCGCGCGGACGACCAGCGCGCCGTCGCCGAGGCGGTCACCGAGTTCCTGGGCGACGTGCTCACCGCTGGGCACCCGGACCGTGCCCGGGGGGAGGACGTGAGCATCCGCGAGGCCGTCACCGAGGCTGCGGCGCGCGTGACCGACGGCGCGTTCGCCAACCGGCCCGCCGTGGATGCGTTGATCCGGGTGAAGCTCGCGAACACGTTCTGGGCACTCGGCGACACAGACACCGAGTGGGCGCTGCTGCGGAGCGCGGAGGAGGTCGCGTCCCGTGCGCCGCCGTCCGAAGCGGTCGCCGACATGCTGTTGTACATGGCCGATCAGGTGAGGTTGAGTGACGCGGACCATGCGCTGGAGCTCGTCGCCCAGGCCGAGGCCGACCTGAACACCCTCGACGGGGTGTCGCCCATGCTCTGGGCCACCCCGGACTACGTGCGGGGCCGCATCGCCCGGGCGGACCAGCGATACGAGGACGCCGCAGCGGCGTTCGGCCGGGTGCTGGCCGTGGAGGGGGTCGCCGGGACGGAGCTCCACGCGACCGCGCACAACCAGCGCGGGCATGCCCTGCTCCACAGCGGCGAGCTGGAGGCGGCACTGGCGGCGTTCGAGTCAGCTCTGGCGATCGACAGCGCCGAGTACGGCGAGGACCACCCCCAGAACGCGCGGAACCACCAGAACGTCGGCGTGGCGAGGGTACGACTTGGCGACGTCGACGTCGGCATGGCACACCTGGAGCGCGCCGTCGAGCAGCACGAGCGCTTCCTGGGGGCCGACCACAAGCGGGTCGAGAGCGCCCGAATCGAGCTCTGCCGCGGGCGCCTCGATGCAGGGCGGCTGGAGGACGCCCGCGCCTGCGCGGCTGCGCTCGATGGTGGAGAGGACTATCCCGGCCGGGTGGCCTTCCTCAATGCCCTGATCGCGCTGGAGGCGGGCGACCCCGAGGTCGCCGAGCCTGCGATCCGCGACGAGCTCGAGGCGAGGCTGGCCCGCGGGGACCGCACGCCGCGCACCCTGCAGCTGCGCGGACTGTTGGCCGAGATCGCCCTGGCGCGAGGCGAGGTCGACGCGGCGCGGGCTGAGCTGGCGGAGGTTCGCGAGGCGCTGCTGGCGTGGGTCGGGCCCCGGAGCCCATATGCATTTCGCGTGGTCGCTGTCTGGGAGCGGCTGTCCGGGCCGTGAGGTCCTGGCGCGGGCCAGTCCCGCAGGCCGCGATCGCGGTTGGACCTGGTGATGCCGTGAGCGGTGGCTTCGACACCGGCGTCGTCGTCCCCACGACCATCGCCCTGCTGCTCCTCGCCTGTGTACAACGTGGACCGGAGGTTTCAGGATGAAATCCACCGGTGAATCGTCATCCCCTGGCCCACGACGCCACACACCTTCCACCCGTCCGAGTTCCCAGGGTTGAGCGCCGGTCGAGCGATTGCGCTGGCCCTGTTCGCCTGGGTCGCCTGCACCGGGCAGCCGTCGGCCGTGCTCGGGTTCGGGCTGAGCGCCGACCGGGAGGCGGGGGACGTCACGGGCGACGGCGTGGTGGACCTGATCCGGGCGGGAGACCGCGCGGTGGTGCACGTCGGCCCCTGGGAAGGGTGGGACGACCCGGCCAACTTCACCACGCTGGAGGCGCTGGCGAGGTACCGCCGCATGGATGGGTTCGTCGGCCTGTGCGACGACGATGGGGATGGCGTGCACGAGGTCCTCCTCACCGTGGACCGGGGCGTGTGGTGGTTGCCCGACCCGATCCCCGTGGGGGAGACGCTCGCGATCGACACGCTCGGGCGGCAGCTCCTGCGGCGCGGCGGGGGCGTGGGCGACCCCATCTCCATCGACGCGGATGGGGACGGCCACGGCGATCTCATCGGCGGCGAGTCCCTCCACCTGGGCTCTTGGCACGACGGCATCCAGGTGCCCGTGGGCCACCTGCCCGAGCTCGGCAGCAAGCGCGGATTAGATTGCAGGATCGTTGGTGAAAACGATCCTGCAGGCTGTCACACGGCGCCGGCGAGCGCCCGTTGCACCGCCTCTGGCTCTTGATTGATGACGTGCAGCAGTACGCGCGCGGGGCCTCGAGGTGCTCGGCGGCCTTGCTCCCAGTTGCGTACGGTAGCGATGCTCACGCCGAACGCATCGGCGAAGGCGGACTGGGACATCTTCAACTTGTCGCGGATTGCTCGCACGTCGATGGGAACAACGCGGTGTTCGATGGCCTTGGCGGAGTCGCTCTCGGCGTGGGCAATGGCATCGTTGAGGCCCGCGGCGATAGAGTCGAAGGCATGGGTGCTCATTTCTTCCCCCGGTATGCGGCGACCAAGCGCGTGGTGAGTTGTCGCAGAGCGAGGCGCTCCGTCATGGTCAGATCTGCCTTTTCGTTCTTTGCAAAGAGGGCGAGCAGATAGATGGGCATGGCTTGGTCGTGGAGGAAGTAGATGACTCGGACTCCTCCGCTCTTGCCCCTTCCTTGTAGACCGAACCTGAGTTTTCGAATTCCGCCGGTGCCTTGGATGAGGACTCCAGCGGTAGGGTTGGAGGCGATGAGATAGACGACCTCCTCTCGCTCTGCAAGGGAGAGGAGCTTGTCCGCTCTGGCGATGCAGGCCTTGGTCTCGGCGATGGTGTGCGGTGGCTCTGGCATGTCGCATTATACGCCATTGGCGTACACCAGGCAAGCGGCCCAGCACGCTCTCCTTGCCTCCGAGTGGCATTATCCGGGAAGTCCCGTCTCAAATGGCGGCTTCATGCTCCGCCGCACCGCTGCGCACGACGCTCGGTGAGCGCGCTTCGACGCCATTGGTTCGCTCGTCGGCAGTAGCGGCGGTTGTGGGCGGCCGTGGTGCCAGGCGTTGCCGATAGAGCTCGAACGTGTCGCAGGATGCTGTGCGTTGGCATCAGTGCAGGTGAAGGATCGGTATCTAACGTGTTCTTCTGCGGCCA
>JBLFXJ010000616.1:0-3137 GCA_047609825.1 Myxococcota bacterium | reverse complement strand
GACCGGGACCAACGCCGTGGAGGCCGCCCTCAAGCTGGCTCGCAAGGTGACTGGACGCACGGACGTCATCGCGTTTACCAACGCGTTTCACGGGATGACACTCGGGTCGCTCGCGCTGACCGGCAACACGTCAAAGCGTAGGGGCGCGGGCTTGCCACTAGCGAACGTGACCCGCATGCCGTTCGACGGATTTCACGGCCCTGATGTCGACACGATCGACATGATCGACGCCTACCTGAGCGATCCGTCCAGCGGCATCGACCCGCCGGCAGCGATCATCGTCGAGACGGTCCAGGGAGAAGGTGGGATCAACGTCGCCCGGGCTTCCTGGCTGAGGAGGCTCTCCAAGCTCGCACGCGAGCATGGTTCACTGCTTATCGTCGATGACATTCAGATGGGCTGCGGTCGGGCTGGCTCGTTCTTCAGCTTCGAGGAGGCCGGGATTCGTCCTGACATCGTCTGCCTCTCAAAGTCCATCTCGGGCTTCGGTCTTCCCTTCGCACTCACGCTGTTCCGACCGGAGCTGGATGTCTGGTCTCCCGGTGAGCACAACGGCACGTTCCGGGGCCACAACCTCGCCTTCGTGACCGGAACAGCAGCACTCGAGCAGTTCTGGAGCGACGAGGCGCTGATGTCGGACGTCAGCTCCAAGTCCACGCTGGTCGAGCACACGTTTCGTCGAATTGCCAACCGCTTCGGGGGGCAGCTGCGAGGCCGCGGCTTCGTCTACGGCGTCGCCTTCGACGACCACCGCGTGGCAGACGCGGCAACACGCGCGGCGTTCGAGCAGGGCGTGGTCATCGAGACGTCCGGCGCGCACGACGAGGTGCTGAAATTCCTCGCGCCCCTCACCATCGACGTGGAGCGGCTCCGTGAGGGACTGGACGTTGTGGAGAATGCGGTCGCTGCCATCGTGCGCCGGGGCGCAGACTCTAAGACCGCGCGAGTGCGTCCGATTACTCTGACCGACTCACGGATCGGGGTGCAGCAGTGATCGTGCAGCGCCTAAGTGAGCTACCGCCCGAGCGCACGGTCTCGTCAGAGAACTGGATGAGCCGCCGTCTGCTTCTCCGCGACGCTGGCATGGGGTACTCGCTGCACGACACCGTCATCCGGGCGGGCACCGCGACGCGGATGCACTACGCAAACCACCTCGAGGCCGTCTACTGCATCCGCGGCACCGGGCGAGTCGAGCTCGAGAAGTCCGGGGAGATGTTCACGATCGAGCCGGGCACCGTGTACGCGCTCGATGCGAACGACAAGCACATCCTGCACGCCGAGACCGAGATGCAGATGGTCTGCGTGTTCAATCCGCCGCTCGCGGGTCCAGAGACGCACGACGAGAACGGCGTGTATCCCGTGATCACCGACACCGCCGATGGAGTCTGACCATGTTGGATGTCTACCACTCGCGAACCCAACCCCGTTGGGAGATCGGCGAGCGACACGATCCGGTCGTGTGGGGGGACCTGGACGGCCCGCTGAGCGCTGAGCAGCTCGCATGCTTCGACCGCGACGGCTTCGTCGTGCTGTCGGAACTGTTCGACGCCGACGAGGTCACGCGTTTCCTCTCGGAGGCCGATCGGCTCGCTGCCGACCTGGACCCGGCAGAGCGCGAGGAGGTCATCGTCCAGCCCGACAGTGACGTCATCCGTTCCATTTTTCGGGTCCATCGGGACAACCCGGTGTTTGAGGCTGTTGCCACGGACAATCGTCTGCGCGGCGCCGCCCGGCAGATCCTGGGAAGCGACGTCTGTGTCCACCAGTCGCGTGTCAACTTCAAGCCGGGGTTCGACGGTCGAGAGTTCTACTGGCACTCCGACTTTGAGACCTGGCACATCGAAGACGGGATGCCGAGGATGCGAGCCCTGAGCGCCTCGGTTCTGCTGACGGACAACAGCGCGGTGAATGGGCCGTTGATGTTGGTTCCGGGCTCACACCGGGCGTACGTGCGCTGCGTCGGAGAGACCCCAGCCGAGCACCACAAGCAGTCGCTGAAGGCCCAGCACTACGGCGTTCCTTCAAGGGAGGCGCTGTCCCGGTTGGTGAAGGACGGCGGCATCGTGCAGGCTCTGGGCTCCCCGGGGACCGTGGTGCTCTTCGACTGCAACGTCATGCACGGCTCGACCGGAAACCTCTCGCCGTACCCACGTCACAACATCTTTCTGGTCTACAACAGCGTCCACAATGGCCTGATACGGCCGTTCGGCGGCCTCGAGCCTCGGCCGGACTTCCTTGCAGAGCGCGACCCACAACTGTCGCCCGCAAGCTGATGTCTGAGGGCTTCGTCCGATCGCTGGTGGCACTGATCGCCGTTTCGAGCGTCCTCCCTATCCTTCCAGTGATCCAGACGTACACATCCGAGCTGACACCGACAGCCGCGCGACGCTACTCGCTGTGGGCGCTTGCCGGCGGAAACCTGGTCGGTGTGGCCTTCGTCTTTGTAGCGCCTCCGCTGTTCGACGCCTTATCGCTGTCCGTCAACGATCTGCGTGTTGCGGGCGGTATCATCCTTCTCGTATACGCGACGCACGACATCCTATTCTCGCGCCTGCGGAGCAGCCGTCGACAGTTCGACGCAGAAGACGAGCTTGGCTCGCCAATCGCGCCGCTGGGCGTACCGATTCTGATGGGTCCAGCGACACTCTCGACCCTGGTGGTGCTCAGCGAGGTACACGGCGCCGCCCCGGTGATTGCCGGTCTTCTGGTGGCGGCGGGGCTGAATGCGCTCAGCCTGGTGGCCGTCGCGCCGCTACTGCGCCTAATCGGAGAGGGAACCTCCCGAGCTATCGGCAAGGTGATGAGCCTGGTGCTGGCCACGCTTGGGGCTGGAATGCTTCGCGCCGGGCTGCTGGTGACGACGGCATGAATACGCGCGACGGGGCTGAATCGGCTCACGGGCGCCCGACGGGCGGGGGGATAGGCGCATGAGCCAAGCGATCATCGTGGGGAGTTTTCTGCTCTTTTTGGTGCTGTTCACGGCGATCGGCGCGCTCGCCTCCCGTGTGAAAAAGGCCTCGTCCGAGGACTACCTCGTGGCGAGCCGAGACGTGAGCCCGTGGCTGATCGCCCTCTCCGCCGTGTCCACCAATAACAGTGGATACATGTTCATCGGGCTGATCGGGTTCACCTGGCGC
>JBLFXJ010000615.1:0-3144 GCA_047609825.1 Myxococcota bacterium | reverse complement strand
CACCTCGGCCGACAGCACTAGGTCGCCCCGGCGGGCCGCCACGCTCCCGCTGCGCACCGTGCGCCCCTCGAGGAGCTGCACGGTGGTCAGCGCCACGCGGCGGGAGATGGGGTGCTGCGCTCCATCGTCCTGGTAGATGCCCATCACATGCGGAGGAAGGCTGGGTGCGGTGAGGAACAGGCTCGCCACGCCTGCGTCGGTCCACCGCTCGAACAATGCATCCTGGTCCGCCTGCGCGAGGGAGTCTCGGGGCCCGACCAGCACGCCATGCACGTCCGGCGGGGGCGCGCCGGGCTCGAGCACCACGAGCCGCTCCTCCCCCAGCACGCGCCGGGCGAACGGTGCGAGGTAGGGCGGCAGCGCGAGGGCCACGTCGTCGGAGCCCAGGATGTGCGCCAATTGGAGCAGCGGCTCTTCCAGGGAGCTCTCGAGGCGGAGGGTGGTGACGTTCGCGGGGGCCGGCGTGTCGCTGAGCGACAGGGCGGCGATGGTCGGCTTCGGGCTGTCGCCCCGTCCGAGCACCACCTCGCTCACCAGCGGACCGATGGCCACCACCACCCGCGCATCCGAGGCGAGCGCGGCGGTCAGCGCCCGCTCGGCACCTTCTGAGCCATAGTTGGCGTAGAAGGTCTCGGTCGTGGGTGCGTCCCGCTTCACGAGGCCCGTGATCTCGGCGGCGACCGGAGCTGAGAAGCGGTCGCTCTCGGGGCCTCCGTCGAGCACGATGGCGACGTCAGCGGCGAGGGCCGATGCTATCCAGAACCACATGGGCGTCTGCCTCCGGGCGAGCTGCGGCCGGCCCTGTATCCCAGGGCGGAAGCCCGCTGGCTCAACCGGGCGTCTTCACCACCCGCGCGGTGACCTGCAGCATGTGGCCCATCGCGTGGTGTGCGGTGAACTCCAGCCGGGTGCGTGCGAGCAGGCCGTCGAACAAGCGCACGCCGTCGCCGCCCAGCAGGGTGGGCACGAAGGTGATGCACAGCTCGTCCACCAGGCCGGCGTCCAGCGCCTGACGGATGAGGTCTCCGCCGTCGAGGTACACGTCGGCGCCGTTCGCCGCCACGGTGGCCTGGTCCACCAGGGAGCGGATGTCGCCCCGGACGGCGCGGACGGTTGACGCCGCGGGCTGAAGCTCCCGTCGGGTCGCCACCAGCACGGGCATCTCGCCGTACGGCCACCCGACCCCCATCGCCGCGACCACGTCGTGGGACCGGCGCCCCATCAGCATCGCGCCCACCTGCGACATGAACGTGTCGAAGTCGAGGGCGTCGGACGGCGCAGGAGGCGAGTCTGTCGGCGGCGCCGGCTCGTGGAGGAACGACAGGTCGTCGTCGGGACCGGCGATGAACCCGTCGAGGGAGCAAGCCATGTAGACGCGGACGCGGGACATCGGACCCTCTCTTCGCAGCTCCCGCGTGATCTAACCGGCGGTTGGTCGTACCCGTCGTCCTCCGCACGCGGTTGGCGTGTTCTGCGGGTGCTCCCCATGCCACCGTGGCCTACTCTGGCGGCGCGAATCCGCGAGAGGTCCCCGTGGCGAACCCCGACATCCGATCCGTGCACTTCCCGGCATTCCTGGAGCGCGTCCCCGACCTGACGGGCCGCACCATCGTGATCACCGGCACCACGTCGGGCACGGGCAAGGCGGCGGCCCGGGTCTTGGCCGACCATGGCGCGACCGTCCTCCTGTTGAACCGCGCATCCACGCGGTCCGATGCGAGCTTCGCCGAGCTCTCCGCCGCCGTGCCCACCGCTGCACTCCACCAGGTGGAGTGCGATCTGCAGTCGTTCGCTTCGGTGGAGCGCGCCGCTGCGGAGGTGCGCCGGCTGTGTCCCGATGGCGTGCATGTGCTGTGCAACAACGCCGGCGTGATGGCGCTGCCGGATCAGCCGACGGGGGATGGCTTCGACGTGCAGATGCAGACGAACCACCTGTCGCACTTCCTGCTGACCCGCGAGCTGATGCCCTTGCTCGAGCAGGCCGCGGAGGCGAGCGGGGACGCCCGGATCGTGAACCACTCGAGCGTGGCGCGGCTCGGGCCGCTGAAGACCCTGGTGCCCGAGTACCTGGAGAAGAAGGGCGGGGAGCTGGGCGGCGATGGGTGGAGCCTGCGGAACGCCTTCTTCCAGGGCCCGCGCTGGGTGCGGTACAACCAGTCGAAGCTGGCCAACTGCACGTTCACGGCCGCGCTGCATCAGCGGCTGGGCGAGAAGGGTTCGTCGGTCAAGGCGCTGGTGGCGCACCCAGGCTTCGCGAACACCCAGCTGCAGCAGACCTCGGTGAAGGAGGGCGGCATGGGGCGCATGCTCACCGGCCTCATGATGCGGTTCAGCCAGAGCATCGAAGACGGGGCCCTCGGCATCCTGAGCTGCATGGTCCTGCCCGAGGCCGAGTCGGGGCAGTTCTGGGGCCCCGGCAGCGAGCAGACCTCCATCAAGGGCGAGGCCGCACCGTTCCCGCTCGAGCCGTTCTACGACAACGCCGAGACCCGCGACCTGCTGTGGTCCAAGAGCGAGGCCGCCATCGGTCGCGAGTTCGTGCTCTGACTCGCCGGGACTGCCAGAGGATGGTCGGCGCCGGCGTGCCGCGGTTACCGGGCAGGTCCCAGCAACGGAGGCCCGATGGCGAGGCTGACCAAGCTCCCGCGCCGCGGAACGTGGGAGGTGGACCTCATCGAGGTCCCCTCGGTGTCGATCGCAGGTGTCGAGCTCGAGGGCATGCTCCTGGTGGTGGAGGCCCGCACCGGTCTGGCGCGGGCTGGGGAGCTGGTGCAGCCGGGGGATGATCTCGGCGAGCTGTTGCTCGAGGCCACCCGACGCTCAGGCACCGTACCGGCGGGTCGACCGAACACGCTGCACTGCAATCCGCGGCTCCACCACCGGCTCGCGGGGGCAGCTCGCAAGCTCGGTGCGCGCCTGGTCTCCGCGATCCACCTGCCCAACGCGGAGCGGCTCGCCGCGGCCGTGCGGGAGGGCATGTCGCCCTCGGGCCCGGAACCGACCGTGGCTGCTCCAGAGCCGCTGGTGCCCGAGCCGCACCAGCTGTTCTTCATGTTCGATGGCGACGAGTTGCCGCGCATGTGCATCAAGGCGGCGAAGCGCGACGCCGAGCGGATCGCGACGCGGGTGCGCGCCATCCGTGAG
>JBLFXJ010000614.1:0-3147 GCA_047609825.1 Myxococcota bacterium | reverse complement strand
GCGACAGGCCGTGAACGTGCCAAAATCACCCGACAGCCGCCGCATCTCACCCACGAAGCACTCGCCATCGAAGGTGCCCAGGTAGGTCGTGCCGGTCTCGGTGTACTCCCACCGGAGCGTGCTGCGCCGGTAGCGCCAGCGGGCGTCATTGCCAGAGCTGTCCTCGCCCGTGCCGTCTTCGTCCAGTGTCCACTCCACCTCGCCGCACGGGACCCCATCCCAGCAGTACTCCGTCACCATGTCGATGGGGAACGCGGGCAGGGCCGTTGCGGGCGCGCTGAGGGCAGACACGAGAGCGATCAACCACATGAGGACCTCCAGCGGTCAGCGTACCCACATCCGGCGCAGCTGCGGCGCGAGGCGGGATTCGTTGACGGTCCGTGCACACCCCGGGTCGAGTCGGGGACTCAGCCCGAGTGCTGCTGCCTCCACATCGACTGTGCCGATCACCAGGCGCGCGCCCAGACGCGCTATAGCCTCCCCCCCATCTTCCGTGAGAACGCCTTCATGCCGGTTTCTTCCTCCACACCTCTCGCCCTGGTACAAGCGGTCTACGCCCAGCTCGGCGCCCGCGTTGCCCTCGGCCGCGAGCGCCTCGGCCGGCCCCTCACCCTCACCGAGAAGATCCTCCTCAACCACCTCAGCGACCCGGAAGGGCAGGCGCTCGAGCGCGCCAAGTCGTATGCCGACTTCGCGCCCGACCGCGTGGCCATGCAGGACGCCACGGCCCAGATGGCGCTGCTTCAGTTCATGACGGCGGGTCTCGATGAGACCGCCGTGCCGTCGACCGTGCACTGCGATCACCTGATCCAGGCCGAGGTCGGGGCGGTGAGCGATCTGTCGGTGGCGCGCGACGTGAACAGCGAGGTGTATGACTTCCTCAGCACGGTGTCGGCGAAATACGGGCTCGGATTCTGGAAACCCGGCAGCGGCATCATCCACCAGGTGGTGCTCGAGAACTACGCCTTCCCCGGCGGCATGATGATCGGGACCGACAGCCACACGCCCAACGCGGGCGGCGTGGGCATGGTCGCCATCGGCGTGGGTGGGGCGGACGCGGTGGACGTGATGACGGGCTTCCCGTTCACCGTGCGTTGGCCAAAGCTGATCGGCGTGCACCTCACCGGCCGGCTCGACGGCTGGACCTCGGCCAAGGACGTGATCCTCGAGGTCGCCCGGATCCTCACGGTGCGAGGGGGCACCGGTGCTATCGTCGAGTACTTCGGCGACGGCGCAGACAGCCTGACCGCCACCGGCAAGGGCACGATCTGCAACATGGGCGCCGAGATCGGGGCCACCACCTCGCTGTTCCCGTTCGACGAGAACATCGCGGCGTTCCTGGTCGCCACCGGGCGGGCGGACATCGCCGAGCTGGCGAACGCGAACGCCGCGAACCTGCGCGCCGACCCCGAGGTCTTGGCCGACCCCGCCGCGTTCTTCGACCAGGTGATCGAGATCGATCTCACGGCCCTCGAGCCGATGATCAACGGCCCCCACTCGCCGGATCGCGCCCACAAGGTGAGCGAGTTGGCGGCCGCCGCCCGCGCCAATGGCTGGCCGCTCGAGATCAGCTCGTCGCTGATCGGGTCGTGCACGAACTCCAGCTATGAAGACATCACCCGCGTGGCGTCCATCGCGCGGCAGGCCGCGGCGCGAGGGCTCAAGGCGAAGACCCAGCTGATGGTGACCCCGGGCTCTGAGCAGGTTCGCGCCACCATCGAGCGCGACGGCCTGCTGGCGGACCTCGAGGCCATCGGCGCCACGGTCCTGGCAAACGCGTGCGGCCCCTGCATCGGCCAGTGGAAGCGGCCGAACCTGCCGCCCGGAGTGCAGAACACCATCGTGAACAGCTACAACCGCAACTTCCCCAAGCGGAACGACGGCAACCCAAAGACGCTGGCGTTCGTGACGTCGCCAGACACGGTCGTGGCGCTCGCGCTCGCCGGCACGCTCGACTTCGACCCGCGCACAGACACGCTCACCAATGAGGCCGGCGAGGTCGTCCTCCTCGACCCGCCGGTCGGTCAGGCGCTGCCCAGCCGGGGCTTCGATCCGGGTGAGTCCGGATTCCAGGCGCCGCCCACCAACGGTGGCCACATCGACGTGGTGGTCGACCCGAGCAGCGACCGGATTCAGCTCCTCACGCCGTTCGCTGCCTGGGATGGCTCCGACTACATCGAGCTGCCGGTCGCGGTGAAGGCCCAGGGCAAGTGCACCACCGACCACATCTCGATGGCCGGCCCGTGGCTCAAGTACCGGGGGCACCTGGAGAACATCAGCGGGAACCTGTTCCTGGGCGTGGTGAACGCGTTCACCGGTATGGCGGGCAAGGGCAAGGACCCGGTGGACGGCGCCACCAAGTCGTTCCCCGACGTGATGGCGTCGCTGCACAGCGCCGGTCGGGGCTGGGTCGCGGTGGGCGACCAGAACTATGGCGAGGGCTCCTCCCGCGAACATGCGGCCATGGAGCCCCGGTTCCGCAACTGCAAGGCCGTGTTCGCGCGCAGCTTCGCCCGCATCGCCGAGACGAACCTCAAGAAGCAGGGCGTGCTGGCCCTGACCTTCCGGGATCCGAGCGCCTACGATCAGATCGGGGAGGACGACACCATCAGCATCGTCGGGCTCAGCGCGCTGGCGCCCGATGCGCCGGTGAGCTGCCGGATCACGCGGCCTGACGGGAGCTCGGTCGCGTTCGAGGGGCTCCACACGCTCAGCGAGGACCAGATCGCGTGGTTCCGAGCGGGGTCGGCGCTGAACATCATCCGCCAGAAGCACGCCGGATAGCCGCGACATACCGCCTGGACGACGCTCGGGTGGCCGAGATTATTACAGAGAGGACTTTGGCTTTACCTCGGCCGCTGTCGCCTCCCGTCGGCCGGATCCTGCGAGGAGTCCGATAGCGACTCACCCCCAGGAACGGGGCCTGAGGGAATGGATCAGAATTATGGGCCTGGTCAGGGAGCGATGCTCATCCAGGTCGCCCGAGCCTGGAGCGCATGTTTGGGTATGGTAAGACTCTCACCCCCCCCATCGGAACTACGTGTGCGCACGGTTGGACCGTGTGGGGGTGGGCAGATGGTCAGCGTAGAGTCGGGCCACATGCGGACGGATTTTCCCACGAGGGAGAAGGGGCCCGCGTTCATGGAG
>JBLFXJ010000613.1:0-3164 GCA_047609825.1 Myxococcota bacterium | reverse complement strand
GTGCCGAGGTGTGCACCGACGGCCGCGACAACGACGCGGACGGGCTGGTGGACTGCGACGACGACGACTGCAACGACCCCGCCTGCGACGAGATCTGCATCGACGGGCGCGACAACGACGCCGACGGCCGCATCGACTGCGACGACAGCGACTGCGACGGCGACTGCCCCGAGATCTGCACCGACGGGCGGGACAACGACGCCGACGGGCGCATCGACTGCGACGACGACGAGTGCGCAGCCGAGTGCGATGCCGACGGAGACGGCTTTTTCAACGCCGACTATGGCGGGGATGACTGCGACGACTCCCGCGCGGACATCAACCCCGCCAGGCCGGAGATCTGCAACGGCGACGAGGCGCTCGACGACGACTGCGACGGCCTGTACGACGAAGACGACCCCGACATCGACGTGTTCAGCCTGATCGCCTGGGGCCGCGACCGGGACGCCGATGGGTTCGGCACCGACGAGGAGCTCCTGTTCGCGTGCCAGCAGCCCGATGGCTTCGGCTTCGCGAACACCGACTGCGACGACACCCGCGCCGACGTGAACCCCGACATGCCGGAGATCTGCAACCCCGACCTCCCGCTGGATGACGACTGCGATGGGCTGGTGGATGATGCCGACCCGGACGTGACCGAGGACAGCTACCTCGAGTGGTACGCCGATCGCGACGACGATGGCTTCGGGGCCGAGGATGACTTCGAGTACGCCTGCAGCCGCCCCGATGGCACGGCCGCGAGCAATGACGACTGCGACGACGCCGACCCCGAGGTGGGCCCGCCGAGCCTGTGGTACGCCGACGACGATGGCGACGGCTTCGGCGCCGGTGAGCCCATCGACCCCGACCCGAGCTGCGACTCCCCCGCCCCCGGCGCCCGCCCAGAGTGGGTCGGCCTGGACTGCGGCGAGGGCGACCCGACCATCTACCCGGGCGCCGAAGAGGTGTGCGAAGACGGCATCGACCAGGACTGCGACGGGCTCGACAAGTCCTGCCGGCCGGAGTGCCGGGCGCCCTCCGTGCTCACGGCCGTGTCTCCCGGCGGCGACATGGCGCTGTGCGACGATCCTGCAGACATCACGTGCGAGCAGGACTTTGGCGATCTGTGCCCCGTCAGCTGGCACCTGTGTTCGCCCGAGCAGTACAACGCCCGCAACGCCGGCTGGGCCGAGCCCCTCCCGCCAAACAAGGCGCTGGGCACGATCTACTGCCGGGCCGGCGACAGCGGCGCAGGCCACTACTCTCTGTCGTACGCGGGCATCGGCTCTCTGGGAGAGGACGAGGCGCTCAACTGCGGCTACGGCTCGTCCCGGGCCACGTGCGAGTCGGGGTACGGCTGCAACGAGCAGACCTCGGTGGCCCTGTGCTGCGCGCCCATCCCCACCTGCGGCAACGGCCGGGTGGACCACGCCGAAGAGCTGTGCGACGACGGCAACTTCGACGAGACCGACGACTGCCTGAACAACTGCTCGTGGCGCAATCCCGTAGCGCATGGGTTGTTCGGCATCGGCTGCTGACGGCGGTGATCGACACCCGGCCGGGCGGTACGCCATGGATCGGGCTGCACCGAGGCGCTGCCAGCCCATGGCACGCGCACGTCCGGTGACGATGCGACACCGACACTCCAGGCCCGAGTCAACGGCCGGCCCGATCTGCGCAGGTATCCTGCGCTACACTCGGGCCGGTTCGCAGACGAGCAGACTGGACCTCAATCTGAACCACCCGCTGGTGGCGCCCCGGTGAGTCCCGTCCGTGCTCAGGCGGGGTCGTGCCGCAAGTAGACGGTCCAGTAGGTGCCCGCGACGAGCACCGAGCCCCCCACGATGTTGCCCAGGGTGACCCAGAACAGGTTCGCGAACGCGGGTGCGATCAGTGACGCATCGCCCGACACCGAGATTCCCCACGGCAAGAAGAACATGTTGGCGATGCTGTGTTCGAAGCCGGCGGCGACGAAGGCCGTGATCGGGAACAACACCGCGAAGAACTTGTCGGTGAATGTGTGCCCGCCCATGGCGAGCCACACCGCGAGGCACACCAGGGTGTTGCACAGCACACCGCGCGCGAACGCCGTGGCGGGTGCGAGCGCGCACTTCGAACGGGCGATGGCCACCGCGACCTCCCCCACGCCGCCCTCGGCGAGCCCGGCGGTCTCGGCGAGCACCACCAGGCCCACGACGAACAGCGCGCCCACCGCGTTGCCCAGGTACACCAGGCCCCAGCTCCGGAGCAGGCCGAACGTGCTGACCCGGCGCGAGGCCCACGCCATGGCCACGAGGTTGTTCCCGGTGAATAGCTCGGCACCGGCGAGCACCACCAGCACGAGGCCGAGGCAGAACGACAGCCCGCCGAGCAGCCGGGTGAGGCCGAACCCGAGGGTGGAGCCGGTGACCACCACCGTGTAGAACACCGCACCAAGGGCGATGAAGGCACCAGCGAGGCCGGCCAGGGCCAACATCTGGGACAGCGGCATCTCGGCCTTGCGCACGCCGATGGTCTGCACACGGTGGGCAATCTCACGGGGGGCGTAGGCGTCGAGGCTGAACATGCTCGTGGTGGACGCAAGGGTCGTGCCGGGCATGAGGCGCGGCGGATCTCACGGAAAGTCGTTTTTGTCGGCCGATCGGTTCGGCTCGGTGGGCCCGACCTGGGCGCATGACCCCAGCTCCCGGGGTGGAATGCACCAGCGCGGGGTCCACGCCGGGACCCCCGGCGGGACCCCCGGCGGGACGAGCCCGGTGGGGCAAGGCCCGCTCGGACTCCTCGGGCTAGATCGCAATCCACAGGAGTCCTGCCATGTGTGACGACATCACCGAGGCCGACAACGCCCGGCTGCTGAGCCGCCGACGGATCGGCCTCGGAGCCGCCGCCGCCGCCCTGCTCGTGGGCTGTGGCTCCGAGCCCGCCGCCGCCCTGCCCACGACGCCCGCCGAGCCGGAGCCGAAGCCGCCGGCGCCCGAGCCAGCGGCTGCCCCAGCGACTCGCTCGCGCCAGGTCACGGTGACCACGCCCGACGGCAAGGCAGATGGCGTGTTCATCACCCCGGCGACCGGCAAGCACCCCGGCGTGCTGCTGTGGCCCGACGTGGCAGGCCTCCGTCCGGCGTACGTGGAGATGGGCACCCGCCTCGCCGCCGCCGGGTATGCCGTGTTCGTGGTGAACCCGTA
>JBLFXJ010000612.1:0-3175 GCA_047609825.1 Myxococcota bacterium | reverse complement strand
TTGGCAAACCCCCTCTCTGTCGCCCGGACCTACGCGGACGAAGGGGCCGCGCAAGTGGGGGGGACCCCAGACGCCGCCAGCAGGGGACTCCGCGGCCAGGAGACGAAGTCCCTGGCCACGGAGTCCGCGATGCCGCGGATGGGGAGGACCCACGCCAGCAGGCACCGGCTCTCCCTCCTGCCGCCTGCAGCCCCGATCGACCATCCCGTCGACCAAAGCAACGCCCACCGCGTCACCCAGAACGCCCGCACCCCAGAACCGCCCACCGTGCCCCAGCACGACCGCCACAAGGTCTAACACCTACCGTCCCGACCCCGGCCGGCACGCCCGCCACTACGGGATCAGCACCAGCTTGCCCACCGAGTTGCCCGACTCGATGTCCGCGTGCGCCCGGGCCACGTCGGCGAGCGGGTAGGTGCTCACCGGCGGCGGCTTGAGCTTGCCCGCCCGGAGCAGGTCCATCACGTCGCCCATGCCGACGGACAGGATGTCTTCCCGGTCGAACAGGTAGCTGAGGTTGAACGCGAGCACGCTCTTCGAGGCGTTCACCATGTCGAGCGGGTTGAACCGCGGCGTGCGCAGCCAGCCCATGGCGAGCTTGAGGTAGCTGGGCTTCGCTGCGCCCTTCGTGAACATCGTGGAGAAGCCGTACACGACGAGGCGGCCGGTGCGGCGGAGGTGGCCGTAGCTGTCGCTCAGGGTGGCCACGCCGTTGGCGTCGAGGATCACGTCGTAGCCATCCGGGCAGAAGGCCTCGGCCCGGGCCCACAGGTCTTCGGTGGACTTGTCGATCACGTGGTCGCAGCCCATGTCGCGGGCCGTCTGCACCTTGTGGCTGCCGCCCACGACGCCGACCACCGTGAGGTCCAGGGCCTTGCCGAGCTGGACGAGACTGGAGCCGACGCCACCGGCCGCGGAATGGACCAGAATCGTGAGACCCGGCCGCGGGTTGGCGAGCTCTTTCAGGGCATACCAGGCGGTGAGGAAGACGGCCGGGAGGGCGGCGGCCTGCTCGAACGGGAGGTCGTCTGCGATGGCGAACACCTGGCGACGTGGGACCTTGACCTGGGTGGCGTAGCCGTCGAACAGGGTGACGGCGCAGACGCGGTTGCCGACCTCGAGATCGGTGACGCCAGCACCGACCTCGGCGACCACGCCGGAGACCTCGAACCCGGGCGTGATGGGCCAGCCGACCAGCTCTTTGGCGGACGCGTACAGGCCCATGCGGACGATGACATCGGCGTAGTTGATGCCGATGGCGCGCACGTCGACAACGACTTCTCCGGCGGCGGCATGCAGGGCGGGGCCGGTCTCGAGCACGAGCTTGTCGTGCGCGCCGGCGGAGTGGACCACCACCTTGGTGAGGGAGACATCGGTGGACATGGGCAGCTCCGGGCGGGCTGAACCTGTAGGCACGATGGTGGCGGGAGCAAGGCGGACTTGGCCGATTTCTAGCCAGATCGTCGGACGGGCGGCTGGGTGAGCCGGATGGGCGGGGCTTGTCGACGGGAGGGTCGATCGGGGTCGCGGGCATGCCGCCGATGAAGCGCCACCCCCTCCCCGCGCGCTGTGATAACGAGGGGGTCTGGGGGTCGAAATGCGGGGTTGGATGTGGCTGTCTATGCTCGGGATGGTGGCGTGTGAGGAGTCCGACGGCGGCCTGAAGTCGTTCGAGGACACCGACCCCGTGAGCGTGACCACCACACCTGCGGGCACCACGCCGGGCGGCACGACCCCGCTCGGCGTCGAGGACTGCCTCAACGGCCTCGACGACGACGGGGATGGCCGGCCCGACTGCTTCGACGAGGACTGCGAGTCCGTGTGCGACGCCGATGGCGACGGCGAGGATGGCGAGGCCTACGGCGGCGAAGACTGCGACGACACCAACCCCGACATCAACACCGAGGCCCCCGAGCGGTGCAACGGCCTGGATGATGACTGCGACGGCCTGCTCGACGATGGCGACCCGGACCTGAGCCCGGGCGATCTGCTGGAGTGGTTCAGCGACGTGGACGAGGACGGGTTTGGCGATCCGAACGTGTCCGTCCGCCGGTGCGCTGAGCCGCCCGCCTCCACCCTCGACGACACCGACTGCGACGACACCGATCCGGCCGTGAACCCCGACGGCGAGGAGATCTGCAACGGCATCGACGACGACTGCGACGGCCTGCTCGATGACGCCGACCCCGACACCGACCTCACGATGGCGCCCTGGTGGTACCTCGACCTCGACGGCGATGGGTTCGGCGTACCGGAGGGCTCGGTCCAGTCATGCGGCCTGCCAGACGGCGGTCCCTGGTCGCTCGAGAGCACCGACTGCGATGATGCCGACCCCGACCTCGGACCCCCCACAGACTGGTGGCCCGACGCCGACCTCGATGGCTTCGGCGCGGGCGATGCGCTGGGCGTGGAGGAGTGTGTCTCGCCGGTGGAGGGCTACGTCGCGGTGTGGCGTGGCGTGGACTGCGACGACGAGCGCCCCGAGGTGAACCCGGGCGCAGAGGACATCTGCGAGGACGGTGTCGACCAGGACTGCGACGGCGAGGACGCGGGCTGCGCCCGGTACCTGTACGCGGCCACCGGCGGCGAGGGCCCGTACCGGCTGTACCAGATCGACGTCGACACCGGCATCGTGACCCTGGTCGGCGACACCGGCGTGTCGCTCACGAGCCTCGACTTCCTGCCCGACGGCACGGCGTTCGCCATCGGCGGCGGAGGCATCGGCTACGGTCGGGCCGAGGCCGGCCAGATCTACACGGTGAACCTGGCCACGGCCGAGGTCACCCCATGGTTCAGCGCGCCCGGCGGCATCCAGGAGGGCGCCATCGCGTTCGTCGACGGCCACCTGTGGAAGGTGGACCAGTTCGACGACCTGTTCCGCATCGACCCCGACACCCTGCTCGGCGATTCCCTCGGGTTCACCGCCGAGCCCCTGGCCGGCTACGCCAAGGACTTCGCCGCCACGGCGGACGGTCGACTGTTCTACGGTGGCAACGCGGAGATCTACGAGGTGGACCTGGTGACCGGCGAGTTCACCTTCGCGGTCGCCGGCAGCGGCCTGCCCGGGTCGAACTCCGGCGGCGCGCTCACCTTCCACGGCGGCGAGATGTGGGCCATCATCAGCGACGGCGTCACCAGCGGCCTGGCCACGGTGGACCTCGTCTCGGGCTTCGCC
>JBLFXJ010000611.1:0-3242 GCA_047609825.1 Myxococcota bacterium | reverse complement strand
GGGCTCGGCCCCGTCCAGCCGGCGCAGCTCGCCCAAGGACCCCGCCGCCACCTCCATCGCGCTGGCGAGGAGTGGACGAGGCCGCTCGTCGGTGCATCCCCACCATCCTACCCTCACGTCGAGCCGTCGCACACCCCGCAGCGGCGGCAAGCGCGAGGCGCGCAGTGCGGCGCCGAATCCTCCCGCACCGAGCGTCACGAGTCGGGCGAGGTTGCTGCCGGGCGTGTACCCGTCCTCGTGGTCGGAGAAGAGCTGGATGAGCCCTTTGCCGAGTCGCGCTCTGCCGAGTCCAGAACGAGGGCCGCGGTGCCCGTATCCACCAGAGCAGTCGCTGCCAACAGCCTCGGCGCTCGGCGTGCGTCGCGTCTCGGGGTCCCCGACGGCGCGTGGTTCATCGTGGCCGCCGAGCACCCAGCACACCCGAGATCAGGAGGAACAGGATGCTGGCCGATGACGGAGCAGTTCCGCTAGAGGCGCACCCGCAGCCGCTCTTGTCGTCGTCGTCGCCGCCCCGGGGGGCTTGCCCACCGTCGCTCTTCAGGTCGGCACCGTCGCAGTCCTGATCGACGCCGTCGTCCGCGACCTCCGGAGCGCCCGGATAGGTCAGCGGGTCCGAGTCGTCGCAGTCACCGGTGGGGTCGCTGGCGCTGCCCTCCCCGGGGTCGCTGCAGTCGGTGTCCAGGGACACCAGGGTGGAGGCGGGCGCGGTCGTGCCGTCGCCGTCGGCGTCCGCGAGGCAGAGCTCCGTGCCGTCGCAGTCTTGATCCACCCCATCGCCGATCACCTCGGTGGCTCCAAGATACCGGGTGGCATCGGCGTCATCGCAGTCGTCGGCGGTGCAGGTGCCGTCGCGGTCCCGGTCGGGACAGCCGCCCATGAACACGAACGCGGCGCCAGTCAGCTGGTCCGGCGTGAATCCGGCGAAGGGTGAGCCCACCAGCAGGTCGGCGTAGCCGTCGGCGTCCACGTCGCCGGCGCCCGACACGGAGCGGCCGAAGTCACGGTTGGAGTCGAAGGCCCACCCCCCGTCAGGGGCGGGTACCTCCCAGGCGGACCCGAGATCGATGCCCGCGGCCGCACCGAAGTACACGTAGACCGTGCGGGCATCGATGTCGCCGATGGCCACGTCGTCGAATCCGTCGCCGTCGAGGTCGCCCGCCCCGGTCACCGAGGTGACCCAGTGGGCTGCGGTGTCTGCCGGCGACGCGATCACGTCTTGGACGTCGGAGAGCCCAGAGGCGGCCCCATAGTAGATGCGGACAGGTGGATTCTCAGGGTAATCGGCGCATCCGCTCACGATCAGGTCGCTGAACCCATCGCCGTTGACGTCACCTGCGACCGCCGGTGAGCAGTCCCTCGCCGGGCCCGCAGCGGGCATCAGCCGTTCCTCTGACGCTGGATCCACGCCATCTGCTGCGCCAAAGTAGAGGTATGCGCGACCGCCGTCGCCCGCAGCGCCCACCAGGAGGTCGTCGAACCCGTCGCCGTTCACGTCGCCGGCGCGAGACACCCGAACCCCGAACCGGGTGTCGTCCACGGCGTCCGACGCGGTGAGCTTCTGCTCCGACCGGTTGTCGATTCCGAGGGGGGAGCCGTAGTAGACATACACGGCGCCGCTGCTGTCGCCTTGGTCGTCATCGTAGGCCACGCCGACCACCACGTCGTCGAAGCCGTCGGCGTTCAGGTCGCCCGCGCCGGCCACCCGCGCGCCGAAGTAGTCGGAAGATTCGGCGTCTGATGCCATTAGTTCGTCCTGGTCCGCGATGCCGCTGCGCGACCCGTACAGGATGTGCGCGGTGCCGGCTTCGTAGGCCTCTCCGATCTCGTTGGTGTTCTCGGCACCGACGATCAGGTCGGCGAAGCCATCCCCGTTCACGTCGCCGGCAGCCGCGACGGCGCCACCGAACCGTCGGATTTCAAAGCGACTCGCGGCCGGGGTCACCTTCTGCTCGGACCCGATCTCGATCCCGCCCGCAGACCCGTAGTAGACGTATGCGGCGCCGTAACCGCCGGACATGGACGCTCCCACCACCACGTCGTCGAACCCGTCGCCGTCGATGTCGCCCGCGCTCGAGACCGAGATCCCGAAGCGGGCGTCGTCGACGTTGTCCGAGGCCACCAACACGAGCTCTGTCGACAGCACGGGGTCGACGGTGATGGGCCAGCGCGCCCGACTCCCGTCAACCTCGATCCGCAGCTCGGTGCCAGCCTCGGCGAGCCGCACGGGCACATCGCGGCCATCGGCGTCCCACGCTCGCAGCTCGTCATAGCGCCACGCCCGACCGGTGTCGCCCTCGAACCAGGCCCCGCGTCCGTCGGCGTCGACCGCACGGAGCCGACCCCGGGTGGTGTGCAGGGAGAAGGTGGCCACCGGGTCGCCGGCGGGGGGCGCGTGGAGCGTCCAGCCCTGGTGTACGCCGTCCGCGGCGCTGGTCCACCACTCCGTCAGCCAACCGTGGCCCAGCTCGGCTGCTGGCGCGCACCGCCCACCCACTTGCTCGCTCGTCGGAGCGCACGCGCCGAGCTGGGGTGCGGATGTGGGGCCGTGCACGGCGGGAACGACGGTCTGCAGCCCCAGCTCGTCGACGCCGGCCCGGGCGAGCAGGCCGGTGGACGTCAGCGTGGCGTGGAGCACGCCCGGGATGTCGGCGGTGAGGACACCGGGCTGCCGAACCGCGAACTGACGAAGCTCCACGGCCGCGGCCGCGCCTGGCGGCGTCGCGGCACCCTGTGTGGACGGCAGCTGGCTGGCCGCGTCGAGCTCCGGGAACTGAGCGCTCCAGGCGACCATGGCCAGGGGGAGCCAGAACAGCGTGCAGATCATGGGATCTCCGTGAGGGTGGGGTCTGGACGAACCCGAGGCACGACGCTGGGTTGGTGGGGCATGTGGATGGGGCAGCCCGTCCTCGGTCTGTCTCGTAGCGCCGCACGCTGGCGACGGCCCGGAGGCCAGGGCGGCTGTCGATCACTCGCGCCGGCCATCCGGGGGGACGTGGGGGGCACACCCTACAGGGCGGAGCTACCCGCCCGAGACCGAGAGTACCCTGTGTCGGTCCGCCGCACCGATCCCCCTGTGCACCGTCGCCCTCCGCGGGCCGCCGCGCGCGCTACCGCTCCAGCCCCCGCGGGCGGTGGGTGTCGTCGCGACCGTTCCTCCGACTGCTGACCCACCCCTCGACGCGCCCGTCGCCGTCCAGGTCCGCCGCCGTCGGCGAGAGCTTCGGCCACGAGCCGGACCGCAG
>JBLFXJ010000610.1:0-3255 GCA_047609825.1 Myxococcota bacterium | reverse complement strand
GCCCGTGCCCGTGGGTCTGAACCTGGGTGCGCAGGCGATTGCCTACGCCACGCTCCACCGGCAAGCCGTCGGCGTCGAGCGCGTGGTCGGCCATGTACATCGACAGGAGCAGCTGCCGGTGCTGTTTCACCCGCGCGCTGTTCGTCGACACGACCATCCCGTTCGAGGCCTCAAACGCGCACGACGGCTGAAGCCGGCGTTGGCCCTCGATCTCCACGAGACACATCCGGCACGATCCCATCGGATCGACCCGGTCATCGTGGCACAGGGTGGGCACGTCGCGCCCGACCCGCCGGGTGGCGTCGAGAACCGTGGAGCCGGCGCGGACGGCGACCGCCTCGCCGTCCACCATCAGGGTGATGTCGCTCACGAACGGTCCTCCGGGGTGCGTCCGGGGGCGTCGCGCGGCATGGCCAGCGAGAGCCTCCGTACAGTCAGGATAGCAGGCGCGGAGTGGATCCGGCGGGACTCGGCATGGAGTTCACCCAGACGCGGGCGCCGATCGAGGGGCGACGAGCCCACGTCTCGACGCTCGGTGAGGCGATGCTCGCTCGGGGGTCAGCCCGGCTCGGGGATGCACTCGCGCACCGCCGCCCTGTGGAGAGTGCCTGATGTGGTTCCTCGTCGCCGCCGCCCTCGGAGCCCCGTGCGCCCTCACCGGCACCGTCACGTCGCCGGATGGCGCCCTCGCCGGGCAGTCGGTCGTGTTCGCGCGGGAGGTGAAATACGAGGTGATGGAGCAGCAGACGGTGAGCACCGGCGCAGACGGCCGCTTCGCCACGACCCTCGGCGAGGGCACATGGATCGTGAGCGCGTCGCGCCCCGAGTGGGTGCCGGGCACGACTGAGCGGGTGCGGTGCAACGCGCAGGCGGTCGAGGTCTCGCTGACGCTGGCGGCGGGGGATGTGGTGGTTCGGGGCAAGCTGGCCGACACCGCAGGGCGCCCCGTCGGCGGTCGGGTGTCCATCGTGCAGGCGGGGGGGACCGAGGTGCTGGCCGGCCCCGCATTCCTGGACGTGGATGCGCGCGGGGAGTTCGAGACGCGGGTGGTTGGCGGTAAGCAGTACGTGCTGTACGGCATGGCCGAGGGCTACCGCTTCGCCAGCGAGACGCTGATGTTCGACCACGACAAGGGCGCGCGCACGAGCGATGTGCGGCTGGTGCTGCGGGAGCTGGCGAAGGTGCACGGCACGGTGGTGGACCGGAGCGGGCAGCCCGTCGCCGACGCCCGCATGCTGCTCGGACCCACGGGCACGCTCGCCGCCACCTTCGAGCGCTCGGCGGCCGACCGCACCTTTACCGTCGCGGTGGACGCCGGCGTCCCGTACTCCCTGTCGGCGACGCACAGCGGAGGTCTGGCCTGCCTCCAGAACCAGCGGTCCTTGTCCGAAGGCCAGGGCGCAGGACCGGTGACGGTCACCCTCGATGGAGGCCGCACCCTGACCGGCGACGTGCGCGACCGCGCTGGCCATCCCGTCGCCGGCGCCGAGGTGTTCTGGACCCACGGCCCGTGTGGGCTGTTCGGGACCACCCTCTCCGGCGCGGATGGCGCGTTCTCGCTGTCTGCCGTCCTGGACGAGCCGGTGGAGCTGTTCGTTCCGAAGCAGTCCAACCCCACCCGGGTCCTCGTCGAACGTCTGCAGACCACAGTGCACCTGACCGTCGACGCAGACTGAGCGCTACCCCATCTCGTCGGGGAAGTGCTTCATCGCCGAGGTCAGCGGCAGGCTCGCCACCATGCCCAGGCCGCAGATGCTGCCCTGGTCCATCTCCCACGCCACATCGTCCACCGTGGCGAGCTCCTTGGCGTCGCCAGACGCGCGGTACCGGTCGAGGGACTGGCGCTGCATGCGGCAGCCGATGCGGCAGGGCGCGCACTGACCGCACGACTCATCCTCGAAGAAGATCGCCTGCCAACGTGCGGCATCACTCATCGACACGGTGTCGTTCAGCACCACCACGCCGGCGCTGCCGAGCATGCTGCCGACCTTGGGCAGGTGGCCGAAGTCCAGCGGCGTGTCGCGCAGCGACATGGGCAGGAAACCCGATGAGGCCCCACCGGGTGAGAACGCCTTCGGCGTGCCGACGTAGCCGCCAGCCGCCTCCACAACCTCGTCCAGGGTGGCGCCCAAGGGGAGCTCGTACACGCCAGGCCGCACCACGTGCCCTGAGATGCAGTACAGCTTGGCACCCGGCTCGGTGCGCCCGGTGGCGCGGAACCAGTCCCCGCCCCGGTGCACGATGGCCGGCACGCAGGCCAGCGTCTCCACGTTGTTCATCAGCGTGGGCTTGCCGAACAGGCCCTGCTGCGTGGGGTAGGGCGGCTTGAGGCGCGGCATTCCGCGGCGGCCCTCCAGCGCCTCGAGCAGGGCGGTCTCCTCCCCACAGATGTAGGCGCCGTGGCCGGTGACCACGTGCACCCGCAGGTCGCCCCACTCCGCCTCGGCGATGGCCGCCTCGAGCTGGCGCTTGGGGCGGGTGAACTCCCCGCGGATGTAGATGTAGGCGTCGCTCGCGCCCACCAGCCACGCCGCGATGGCCATGCCCTCGAGCATCAGGTGCGGCCGACGGAGCATGACCTCGCGGTCCTTGAACGTGCCGGGCTCGCCCTCATCCGCGTTCACCACCACATACTTGGTCTCGGCGCCCTCATTGCGCACCGCGTTCCACTTGAAGTGGGCGGGGAAGCCCGCACCTCCGCGACCCTGGAGCCCCGACGTCTTCAGCGCGGCGAGCACCGCGTCGCGGCCCAGCTCCTGCGCCCGGGCGAACGCCGTCCACGCGCGGTCTTCGGCGCCGGCGAGGTTCATCGGCAGCTCGGGGTCGTCGGGCGTCACCCCACCCTTGTCGCCCCACGCAACAAGCTCGAGCTCGGGGTCGATGGCCACCGGGGCGCGGTCACACTGCCCGAGGCAGCTCACCGCCTCGTGGGGCACATCCGCCGCCGCCAGCTCGGCCAGCTTGCGGTCGGCGCCAGCCATCATGCACGATAACCCCTGGCACACCCGGGTCCTCGCGCCAGGGCGCGCGACCAGCGTGTAGAAGGTCGCCACGCCGTAGATGTCGGCCTCGGGCACGCCGGTCTCGGCCTCGATGCGCTTGGCCACGCCAGGCGCGAGCCCGCCGTGTTCTTCCAGCAGCTCGAGCACCCGGTGGCGCTGTGCGCCTTTCCGCTCCATCGGCCCTCCGTGCACCCATGGTACCAGCGCGCTGCTGTGCACCCGCAGGGAACTCGGTGATGCCGCACCGTCCAGG
>JBLFXJ010000609.1:0-3264 GCA_047609825.1 Myxococcota bacterium | reverse complement strand
ACTCTAAGAAACCAATAAGCTCGCCCGGTCCACCCTTGCGGACAATCGCCCACGCCATCACCCGCCCATCGGCCATGGCTGGCAGCACAATGTCCCGCAGAAAGACCTCGGCGCCGTCGTCTGGGTAGGGCCACGGAACCCGTAGCGTCAGGTGCTGGATGATGTCCCAGGTGGCGAACTCACGCTGGATGGCGGGTGCGTCGGACTGCGCTATCGGGCGCAGGATCAAGCGTTCCGTGGTCAGCGTGGCGATCATCGTGCCCTCCGCCGGTCACTCTAGCCAACGCGACCATCAGGTGTCCAACCGCCGTTGGGTGGATGGCCGACCGTGGCTGCGCTTGCGTCCCGACTCCATCTGTAGGGGGAGCGCGCCGGAGTTGACGCCTTGGCCCTTGACCGTCTTGTCGATGAGCAAGCGTGCCAGTTCCTCACGGTCGGGCGCACTGTGGTCCTCGAAGTCGCGCATGAAGCGGGCGGGCGGCCGCAAGAGCCCGCACAGCGCGACGAACAGCCAGCCCGGGACGTTCGTGCCCAACTTGGCGGAGATCGTTCGGTGGTAGGATGCAACATGCAAATCGGCCAATATACGGTCATCTCACTGCTGGGCCACGGCGCCTTCGGGGAGGTGTTCAGGGCACGCCTCGAAGGCCCGATGGGCTTCGTCAAAGACGTGGCCATCAAGAGACTGCATCCACACCTGGTACGCGGCAATGACTCCGTGGTGCAGGCGCTCATCGACGAGGCCAGGCTAGGCGGTCTGTTGCGCCATCCCAATGTCGTCGAGAGCCACTCCTTCGAGCAAGACGAGGGAACCTGGTTCCTCACCATGGAGTTCGTAGACGGCCTCACCCTCCAAGAGGTCATCGCGCGCAGCCGGGAGGCCGACCAGAGAGTGCCCCCCCCCGCTCGCGTTGGAGCTGCTGGCACAGCTCTGTGAAGGACTTCACTATGCGCACACCCTGGCTGATGCCTCGGGGCGCCACCTCGGGCTGGTACATCGCGATCTTAAGCCCGCTAACTTGATGCTCTCGCGCGACGGCGTCGTGAAGATCATGGACTTCGGCATGGCAAAGGCGACGTCCAACCTGCGCGAGTCCACCATGACCGGCACGGCCAAGGGGACGCCGGCGTACATGAGCCCGGAGCAAGTGAGGGGCCTGCGCGACATCGCAGCGGCTTCGGATCTGTTCGCGGTCGGGGGGATCCTTTACGAGCTGATCACCGGACAGCGGCTGTTCGAGGCGGACACCGCGGTGAGCACGATGTTTGCGGTGGTGGGAGGCGCTGATCCCGCGAAGCTCGCGGAAGCGGAGCGGATCCAGCCTGGTATAGGCGCCATCCTAGAACGATGCGTCGCTCTGGACCCCGCCGATCGGTGGCCCTCGGCGAGCGAACTGGGGCGGGCGATCCGGAAGTTGCGGGAGACCTTGCCCGAGCCGCCACACGCAGCTCGCTTCGTGGCCCAATCCATCTTGCAGGGGCCTCACCGCGTCGATGCCGAGGAGACCTCCGCCAGGTCGCAGGAGCTTCAACTGTTCGTCAAGCAGGTGCATACCCTCGTCGCGCGACAGCGCAACTTGACGATGGCAGGTCCGACGTTCGAACAAACGATGGACTACACCCCAGCGGCCAGCAGCACCAACGGAGCCCTGGCGGAGGAGACGGTGGACTTCGCGCCCGTGGGCGAGACCGTAGAGTTCATCGAGGTCGACAGCGTAGTCGCCCCGACACCCGAGCGTACCGGGGACGACGGCGAGACGGGGGCGTCCGTCACACTCGGTGCCGCCAAGGCACCCCCGATCCGGCCCAGCTGGCTCCTGCTGGGTGGGATCGCCGCCACCCTCATTCTCGGAGGGACTACCGCCGCGTGGTTGCGCCCATGGCAACCCGCAACCACCCCCTCGCCCCAAGAGTTGAGCCCCGCAACGAGCACCTTCGATCCGCCGGCCTCCGCTCCACCGGCGGAGCAGCCGTCCACGGCGCTTGTATCCGAAGCGCACGACTCCGCTCCGGCGGTAGATAGCGCGCCACCTCCGGTGGCCTCCTCCCGCAGCGACGCCGCGTCGACGCCCGCTCGGGTGCGGCCGTCCTCCTCCAAAAAACCTGCCGCTACATTGGCACCAACGGCAACGATAGGCACCGGTAGCGTCCTTGTGAAAGCGTCTCCGTGGGGACGAGTAGCTGTAGACGGCGTCCCCAGTGGCCAAACTCCAGTCCGCTTGGAGCTACCCGTCGGAACGCATGAGGTCGTCGTATCGTGCGCCGAGTGCGTGGAGCCGGAGTCCAAGTCCTTCTCCGTCCAGGTGAGAAGAGAAGAGCTGGCATCAGTCAAAGCAGAGTTCATCAATAGTACTGCAATTCGACCGCGCTCATCGAGGTAGAATGCCGGCAGATAAATCCCCCGCCGCCAATCACCTACGAGGACCGATGGCGAAGTGCATCCCGGCTGGTGTCGGCTTGGTCATCGCAGCTCTGAGCCTCTCCCCGGCCTGGGCTCAAGAGGCTCCGGTGCTGTATGGAGGCCGCGCGATAGATGCAGCAGTCGCCCAGCAGGCAGCGCTGGACGCCGCCGACGGTCCAACCGACGATCATGCCGGCCCGCGCTGGTTCCTGGAGCCGGTGAACGCGCTCCTACCCGGGCTCGTAGTGCTGGGCCCCGCCTCGTTCACCCCGTGCAACGATGTCCCTATCTCCCACGACGAGCTCGAGGCCCAGACCGCCGCCGGCCTGGAACAGCTCGATCTCATCCTTCCCGCCGAGGCGAGCGCCACACTCGACGAGGCCGCCACCCGACTCCCATGCCTCGACACGCCACCGACGCCCGCTGCGCTCGCCGACCTGCACTTCGCGCGAGGCATCGCCGCCCTCCTCCGCGAGGACCGCGACGTCGACATCGGGCGCGCGGCGTTCGAGGCCGCCATCACCGCCACGCCGGACCTCCCCTGGGACGAGGACTACCCTGCCTTCCCGCGCTCGGTCTTCTTCGAGGCCAAGGTCCACCTGCTAACCATGCCCCGAGCCCGGATCTGGGTCCCGCCTTCCCCCGACCTGCATGTCTATCTCGAGGGGCACGCCCTCAGCCATGCGGAGTCGGGAACCGAGGTGCTCGCCGGGGACCATCTGCTGCACGTCACGAGGGGCGACCGCACCTGGAGTGGCGCCGTCACCCTCGAGCCTGGTTCACGCCTCGTCATAGGTGCCCCTGAGGAATTGTGGCACATCGTCGCCGGCGAGGCGCTCACCGATGATACCGCGTCCCGCGCC
>JBLFXJ010000608.1:0-3265 GCA_047609825.1 Myxococcota bacterium | reverse complement strand
CTACGACGAGGTGTGGTGCGTCTTCGACCGCGACGAACACGAGCGCTTCGCCGACGCCTGCCAGATGGCGCGGGACAACAACCTCCAGGTCGCCGCCTCCAACCCGTGCTTCGAGCTCTGGCTCCTCCTCCACTTCCGCGACAGCCCGGGCGCGCGCCACCGGCACGACCTGCAGCACATGCTGCGCGAGTTCATCGCGGGCGACAACAAGGGTGTAGACTTCGGTGCGCTGGCCGACGGCGTCGCCCACGCCACCGACCGGGCGCGTCGCCTCGACACGGCCGCCGAAGCGATGGGGGAGGGCGGCCGAAACCCCACCACCGGCGTCTACCGTCTCACCGACTCCATCGCGCGGAAGGCTCCATGACCGCCCTCGGACCCGTCTCCCAGACCCTCGAGGCCGACCTCCGCGAGCGGGTGCGCAAGCACGGCGTCGTGCTCTGGCTCGACCTCGACGCCCACTACACCGACGTGGTCGCCACGCTCGGCGAGGAGCGGGCCGCAGGGCGCCTGCCCTACGCCGTGCACGGCTACCACGGCAGCCACCTCGAGCTGATGCTCGCCGTCGAGCGGCTCGCAGCCGGCGTCGACAAGACCCCGATGGTGGTCCACCTGCCCGGGTTCAACGAAGACACCGTGCGCGACACGCCGCTGCTCGAGCTGTACGCCGCCGGCGTCCGCTACCGGAAGAAGCTCGACACGCTGGTGACCGATGCCGCGGCCGGTCGCGTCCCCCCGGCCCAGATCGCGGAGTTCCGCGCTCGGGATGCGCTCTCCCTCGGCGAGGCCGACGCCTGGCTCGCCGCCCTGCTCGATGGCGGAGGAGGCGGCCTGGCGGCCCATCTCCGCGCCATGTCGCTCTCCTCCGTGGTGGACGACCTCATCGCCGGCGGCTTCGTCGCCGGCCGGGTGCGCAGCCCCGCCGACCGTGAGGGGGTGTGGGACCAGCTCGCCGTGTGGACCGGGCTGCCCGCCGACTGGCGCGACGCGGCGCTGCCCTCGGGCCACGTGCGACCGGCTGACATGGCATTCGCTGTCAGTAGCTGGGCGCTCGCTGTCGAATACGTCGACGACCTCCGCCGAACGCCCCACGACCCCCAGCTCACCGGCATCCCGAGCCTGCCCCGCAGCGTCATCGACACCTGCCGCGACCTGGCCGCCCACCTCCGCACCCACCACCCCACGCTGTACAAGCGCACCGCCGACGAGACCGAGGGCTGGCTCGAGACCGAGGTCAGGCTGGCCAAGGCGGAAGACCTCGGCAAGATCGACACCTTCCGGTTCGAGGAGGTGAAGGTGATGGAGGAAGCCCTCATCGCCCTCGACGAGGCCCGCTGGTCGGTGGTGCTCGACTGGGCCGCAGCGCGGATGAGCGGCCACTCGTTCTGGGTCCGCGACGACGCCCTCCGCCAGAACGCGTGGCACCTGATCCAGGCCGGCGCCGAGCTCGGCCGGGCGCTGGAGCAGGCCGGACCGAGCCTGGACGCCCGCTCGCTCGAGCTGGCCACCGAGCGCTACCTTGCGGTCGGTAGCCGGGTGGACCGGGCCCACCGTGAGCTGGAGCAACGCCGCACCGCGCTGCTGTACCCGCAGGTCCCCGGCTTCGCGACGCTGCGCGCCCGCCTCGACCGCCTCCGCGTCGAGTGGCGCAACTGGGCCGATGAGTGGGCCCGCGACCTCAACACCCTGTGCGCCCGCGACGGCTTCCTCCCTCCGAGCCACCTGCAGCAGCGCACGCTGTTCGACGAGGTGGTGCGCCCCTTCGCCCAGGAGGCCGGCACCACCGCCTACTTCGTGGTCGACGCCTTCCGGTTCGAAATGGGCGAGGAGCTGTGCGAGGCCATCGCCGGCACCCCCGCCACCACCGCTGTGCTCCGGGGCCGCCTCGCCGAGCTCCCGACCGTCACCGAGGTGGGCATGAACGTGCTCGCGCCGGTGGCCGTCAACGGTCGACTCCGGCCCGCCGTCGCCGGCCGGAACATCAAGGGCTTCGCGAGCGGTGAGTTCCGTGTGTACAACCCGGACACGCGCCAGCGCGCGATGCACGACCGGGTCGGCGGCGCCACCTGTCCTTGGCTCACCCTGAACGAAGTGCTGAGCCGGGACAGCACCAGCCTCAAGCAGGCGGTCGCCCGAGCGAATCTGGTGGTCGTCCACAGCCTCGAGATCGACAAGGCGGGGGAGAACGGCGTCGGCACTCACGTGTTCCCAGGTGTGCTCCGGGATCTGCGCGCCGCCTGGCGGCTGCTCCGCGAGGCAGGCGTGCGACGGTTCGTGATCACCGCCGACCACGGGTTCCTGCTCCTCGACGAATCCGCTCGCAACGCCCAGTCCCACGGCCGCAAGATCGACCCCAAGCGTCGGCACGTGCTCACCCCCGTCGGCGCCGACGAGGCGAACGAGGTCCGCGTGCCCCTCGCCGACCTCGGCTACGACGGGGTCGACGGCGCCCACCTGCGGTTCCCGGACTCCACCGCCGTGTTCGACACTGGCAACCGCAAGATGAGCTTCGTGCACGGCGGCAACAGCCTGCAGGAGCGCGTGATCCCCGTCCTCACGGTGGTGCACCGGGCTGCCGCTGGCGGCGACTCGCTGCAATACGCCGTGCGCGCCGAGGCGCTTGATGGCGTGGCCGGGATGCACTGCCTCTCCGCCCGCCTCGAGGTTGTCGCCCAAGGCGCGCTCGCATTCGGAGGCAGCCGCGAGGTCGAGCTGGGCCTGCGCGTGGTGGACGACGGCCAAGTGCAGGTGGAGCTGTGTCAGGTGCGCGGGAACGCCCGGATCGCGGGGGGGGCCGTGTACGTGGCCGCCGACGAGACCTTCGAGCTGTTCTTCAAGCTCACCGGGCCCACGGACGGCCGGGTCGACGTGGAGCTGCTGCACTCAGGTGCCGTCGCCGACGTGCAGCCCTGCGTGGTCGATCGTCGGTTCACCGTCGCCGGCACCGGTCCCCGTGAGTCCGACGCCCCATCCCCCACTGACACCGGCTGGCTCGACGCCCTGCCCGAAGGCGGGGTGCGGCAGCTGTTCGAGCACCTGGCCGCTCACGGGGCCGTCACCGAGACCGAGGCCGCTGCGATACTCGGCGGGGCGCGTCAAGTGCGCAAGCTCGCCCGGAAGTTCGAACAATACGCCGCCAAAGCGCCGTTTGTGATCCGCATCGACGTGGTCGCGGGCGTGAAGCGGTACGTACGAGAAGGGAGCGCCCGATGAGCACACTGACCCACCGCGACGTGGAGCACATAATCGGAAGAGCGTCGTGTAG
>JBLFXJ010000607.1:0-3287 GCA_047609825.1 Myxococcota bacterium | reverse complement strand
GCAGCGTAGAGCGCCTTGGCGGAGAACGGCTTCCGGAGGAACGGCCGGTCGCCGATGTCGGCAACGCTGAGACCGCCGGACATGAACAGGACGGCCAGGTCGGGGCGGTGGGCGGCGAGCTCGGCTGCGAGCTCGGGACCGGTGATGTCGGGCATGTTCACATCGACGAGCAACAGGTCGAGGGAGCGCCCATGCTCGGTGAACAGGGCGCGTGCGGCCTGGCCCGTCTCGGCCGCCCAGACTGTGCAGCCCTTGGCCTCCAGCAGTCCGACCAGCACGCCGAGCACGTCGGGGTTGTCGTCTACCACCAGCACGGTCGCGGTGACGGATGGGTGTGCATCGTCGGCCGTCGCCGAAGATGGCGGCGGCACATCCTCAGGGCGTTCGCCGGTTCTCGGTAGATGCAGGGTGACGCTCGTGCCCGCTCCCGGCGCGCTCGTCAGATCGCAGCGCCCGCCGCTGGCCATGGCGAACTCTCGCACCTGGACCAGCCCGAGCCCGGCCCCGGTGCCTGCGGCCTTGGTGGAGAAGAACGGCTGGAACACGCGCTCGAGGTCAGCGGGCGCCACCCCGTGTCCGGTGTCGGTCACGCGGAGGCTGACCATCGAGGGTTCGTCGCCGGACGTGCGGAGGGTGATGCGCCCGCCGGCCGGCATCGCGCGCTGGCTGTTGAGGAGGAGGTTGAGGCAGGCATGCCCGAGCTGCTCCGGATCGAGGCGGCAGGGCAGGGGTTGGTCTGCCAGGTGGAGCTCCAGCTCGATTCCGTCGTGGAGTGAGTGTCGCAGCATCGAGCGCATGGACCGGAGGCAGTCGCTCAGGTCCACCACCTCCGGGGCAGACGGTGCGTCACGGCGAAACGCCTGCAGCCGACGCGGCAGTGAGGCCGCGCGGGTCGCAAACCGGAGGATCTCCGCGGCCTGGCGCTTGGACTCGGGTGCAGTGGCCGACCCGACCAGGAGCTCGGCGGCGGCCGTGATGGGCAGCAGCGCATTGTTGAAGTCGTGGGCGATGCCGGCGGCGAGCCGACCCAGTGCCTCCAGCGTGCTCGACTGCCGCACCCTGCGCTCCAGTTCCATCACCCGGTCCCGCTCCTCCTGGGCCTCGGTGATGTCCTGCACGGTGCCGAACATGCGCAACGGTTGGCCTCGCGCGTCGCGGTACAGCTCGCCCCGAGCGAGCAAGATCCGCCACGAACCATCGATTCTCCGTACTCTGTTGTGATGGTTGTACGTGTCTGCGCCATCCATGCAGCGCTGCATCGCCTGCTCATAGGCCGCGCGGTCGTCGGGATGCACAGCGGCTGCAGCGAGCTCGTACGAGGGCTCTACATCGGTGGCCACACCCATCATCGCGTAGGTCGCGGCCGACCAGACCACGACCCCGGTGGTCAGGTGCCACTCCCAGTACCCGATCGCGTTCAGCTCGAGCACCTGGGCGAGCCGACTCTCGGTCTCGTGGAGCCTGTGGGTCAGCGCCTCGAGGTCACCCGGCTCCGGGCGCGAGCTCGCGCGGGCCTTCAGCCACTCCAGCGCTCGGCGCATCGCGTCGGCATCACCCGCCGCGAGCGCGTGGTCGATGCAACGCTCGGCCTCGCCGTCGATCCAGGCTGCCCTCGGTGAGGTGCCTGACGCGCCTCCGCCATCAGGTCCGCCGTGCTGCGCCATCCCGTACAGACTCCATCGATGACCTGGACCAGCCAGGCGGCCAGCGGCGGGTCGCATCGGCGCGTCCCGTGGTGCAACGTACACGCTGAGTGCGCCGCCGGCCGACGTGCGGGGCTGGTTGGCGCACGGAAGACGGCGTGGGCCTGGCGTAGTCGCGCCGCGCCGTGGTCAGGGGGCTGGCGGTCGGGGCGTGGTGGTGTGTGGGCCCCGGGCGTCAGCCGCAGGCCGCCTCCACGTCTGCGTGGCTCCATGGCACCACCTCCACGTCGGGCATCGGCTCCGCGCGGCCGCCTTGGAAGCCCACCGTGATGCACTGCTCCGGTCCGCCGTCGGGGCAGGATCCGCAGGTGAGGCCGAACCCGGGCAGGAGGTCGCAGGGATCGGGCAGGGTGGTGAACTCATCAAACTGGAAGGTGCTGGGGTCGGCGGTGTAGCCGAGGAGCAGGCCCTGGATCGAGCCGTCGGTCGCGAGGGTGCCTTCGAACCGCGACAGCGCCACGGCGTCGTCGGTGCCCATCCAGCGCACCGGCAGATCCTGGGGCTCGGTGGAAAAGAATGGGTTGTCGGTGGCATCGACCCGCAGGGTAGCGATGCTCGGCAGGCAGGGGTCCTGGGCGCTGCGGTCGGGCAGCGACAAGGCGAGGGTGAGCTCGAGGGCGCCATCGTCCGTGGGCGCGAGGCCGATGAGGAATTGCTCTGCGAACAGACCGGCGAGGACTGCGATCGAGTCGTGCCCCGGGAGCTCATAGGCATCGTCGAGCACCAGCCTGTACGCGCTGGCTTCCGGCGCGACCGGCGTCGCCCCGACGGCGCTGGTGGTCCAGTCCGCGTGGAAGCCCTGGCCGTCGAGGGTGAGCTCGGTGCGGTAGCGCGCCTCGGTGGCGAGGGGCAGTCGGGGCTGCAGGCTGACCAGGTCGCCGTCGTCCACCCGATCCGCCTCGACCGCGCCTTCGGGGCCGATGATCTGCACCTCGGCGAGATCGGCGGTCGTGCTGGAGCCGAGCTCGGTGCGGATGGAGCCGCGGTGGTAGGCGTCGGCGCTGCCATTGGCCGGCAGCAGCGAGTCGGGACGCTGCGCCGGGGTGGCGCTGGGCGCCTCGTGCACGCCCGGGGCCGGTGGGTCACCCTGTCCATGGGTCTCCAGGTCGTACTCCGGTAAGTGGTCCCAGCAGTGCACCACACCAGCGTCATCGAGGGCGCAGGTGGCGAGTCCACCGACCGCCACGTCGGTGAAGGTCGACGTGTCGACGTGGCCCACGGACGGCCACGCCCAGCACAGGAGTGCGCCGCTGTCGGCCTCGATGGCGCAGTCGTCGACGGCCCGAGCGAACGGGCCGTCGTAGTCGAAGCTGCTGTCGCCGAAGCAGTCGAGCTGGCCCACGGCGCCGAGCCCGCACAGCTGGCCGCCGAAGAAGGCGAGGTCGACATAGGCTTCGGTCCGGGAGAAGCCGGTGGTGAGGCCGGTGTCGCCATCCTGGCAGGCGATATGGCCCGCGGCGTCGAGGGCGCAGACCGCGTAGGCGTCGTCACGGTAGGGGTCGGGAGCGCGGCGGAGGGTCACCTGGACGTAGGCGCCATCCCCGGTCCACGCGGGCCCCTGCCAGCAGTCCACGACCCCCGTGG
>JBLFXJ010000606.1:0-3289 GCA_047609825.1 Myxococcota bacterium | reverse complement strand
TGTAGCGCAGGAACCTGCGCAGATCGGGCCGGCCCTTGACTCGGGCCTGGACTACTTTCCCCGTCTCGTTCCTCCCTGTCCTGGAGTCCTCCGATGGCCCACATCCTCCTCCGCGGCGGCACCGTCGTCACCGCTGATGCCGAGCGCCGCGCCGATGTGCTCGTCTCCGGCGAGACCATCGCCGCTGTCGGTCCTGACCTCGAGGCTCCAGCCGGCGCCCGCATCATCGACTGCGGCGGCACCTATGTGATGCCGGGCGGCATCGACCCGCACACCCACATGGAGCTGCCGTTCATGGGCACGGTGGCGTCGGAGGACTTCTTCACCGGGACCTCCGCAGGGGCGGCGGGCGGCACCACCTCGGTGATCGACTTCGTGATCCCAGCGCCCCAGGAGTCGATCCTCGACGCGTTCCACAAGTGGCGCGGCTGGGCCGAGAAGGCCGCTACGGACTACAGCTTCCACGTGGCCATCACCTGGTGGGACGAGAGCGTGCAGCGCGACATGCGCACCCTCGCCCGCGAGCACGGCGTGAACAGCTTCAAGCACTTCATGGCGTACAAGAACGCGATCATGGCCGACGACGAGACGCTGGTGAACAGCTTCAAGACGGCCCGTGAGCTCGGCGCGCTGTGCACGGTGCACGCCGAGAATGGTGAGCTGGTGTTCACGCTCCAGAAGGACGTGTTCGACGCCGGCATCACCGGTCCCGAGGGCCACCCCCTGTCCCGTCCCCCCGAAGTGGAGGGCGAGGCCGCCAACCGCGCCATCCGCATCGCCGAGGTGCTCGGCGTGCCGCTGTACCTCGTGCACACCAGCTGCATCGATTCCCTCGAGGCCGTCACCCGCGCCCGGCTCGAGGGGCAGCAGGTGTTCGCCGAGGTGCTCGCGCAGCACCTGGTGATCGACGACTCGGTGTACCGCAACCCGGACTGGGCCAGCGCCGCCCACTACGTGATGAGCCCGCCGTTCCGCGCCAAGGAGCACCAGGCCGCGCTGTGGAAGGGCCTGCAGGCCGGCATGCTCCAGACCACCGCCACCGACCACTGTTGCTTCTGCACCCCGCAGAAGGCCGCAGGGAAAGATGACTTCCGGCTGATCCCGAACGGCACCGGCGGCATCGAGGACCGGATGGGCGTGCTGTGGCACCACGGCGTGCGCACCGGCAAGCTCTCCCCGTCCGACTTCGTGGCCGTCACCTCGACCAACACCGCCCGGATCTTCAACATCCACCCGAAGAAGGGCTCGATGCACGTGGGCGCCGACGCCGACATCGTGGTGTGGGATCCGATGAAGACCCGCACGATCAGCAAGCAGACGCACCATCAGAACATCGACTTCAACATCTACGAGGGCATGGAGATCACCGGCAACGCCGCGGTCACCCTGTCCCGCGGCATGGTGGTGTGGGAGAACGACACCCTGAAGACCGAGCGCGGCCGGGGGCGGTACCTGAACCGTCCCTGCAACGCCTACTTCTGGGAGGCGCAGCGCAAGCGCAACGCCCAGTCCGTGCCCACGGCGGTCGACCGCGGGTAGCCCGATTCGTCCACGTGTGGGTGGAGGGGCTGTTCGACGCGCCGGCGCCCATCGCCGATGGCGGGTTCGTGGACTGGGGTGCCCGGCTGCTCACCCACCGCCGAGAGCAGGTGCTCACCATCGACACTGAGCTGCTCGGCCGCGCCCTGGTCTGACGGTCGGATTCCCCGCGCGGGGGCCGCAGGCGCTACACTCCGCCGGTTCGCCCTGGAGAGATGATGACTTCCGCGCGCGAGGTCCGATCGCCGGACCCGCACCTGATCAACGACGACATCCGCCCCACCACCGACGCCGAGCGCCACTGGTCCGTGCTCAACATGGCCAGCCTGTGGATCGGCATGGTGGTCTGTGTGCCCACCTACACCCTCGCCGCCAGCCTCGTGCAGCAAGGCATGAACTGGTGGCAGGCGGTGCTCACCATCATGATCGGCAACGTGATCGTGCTTGTGCCGATGGTGCTCAACGGGCACGCCGGCACCAAGTATGGCGTGCCGTTCCCGGTTCTCGCTCGGGCGAGCTTCGGCATCCGGGGAGCCCACATCCCGAGCCTGCTGCGCGCGCTGGTCGCCTGCGGCTGGTTCGGCATCCAGACCTGGTTCGGCGGCTTCGCCATCTACCAGCTGCTCAACGCGCTGCTCGGCGACGTGCTCGTCGGCTCGGACCTGCCGGTGCTGGGCATCAACTTCGGTGAGCTGGCCTGCTTCCTGCTGTTCTGGGCCGTGCAGGTGTACGTGATCTTCCGCGGCGTGGAGTCCATCCGGCTGCTCGAGACCTACGCCGCACCGTTCCTCATCGCCATCGGCCTGCTCCTGCTGGGCTGGGCCACCGTAGCGGCGGGCGGCTTCGGCCCGATGCTGGACATGCCGTCGGCGTTCGACCCGGGCGGCCCGAAGGAAGGCCAGTTCCTGAGCGTGTTCTTCCCGAGCCTCACCGCGATGGTCGGGTTCTGGGCCACCCTCTCGCTGAACATCCCGGACTTCACCCGGTACGCCAAGTCCCAGCGCGACCAGGTGCTCGGCCAGGCCATCGGTCTGCCCACCACCATGACGCTGTTCGCGTTCATCTCGGTGGCGGTCACCGCGGCGACGACCGTGATCTTCGCCGACCCGGTCACCGGCGTTCCGGCCGAGCCGATCTGGGACCCCACCATCCTCGCCGGCAAGATCGGCGGTGGGTTCACGGTGGTGCTGTCCCTGTTCGCCCTCGCCGTGGCCACCATGTCCACGAACATCGCCGCGAACGTGGTCTCTCCGGCCAACGCGATGATCAACGTCAGCCCGTCGCGCGTGAGCTTTCAGCTCGGCGGCTACATCACGGCGGGTCTCGGCATCGCGATCCTGCCGTGGAAGCTCATCGAGACCACCGGCGGCTACATCTTCACCTGGCTCATCGGGTACTCGGCCTTGCTCGGTCCCATCGGCGGCATCCTGATCGCGGACTACTTCATCCTCCGCCGCACCGAGCTCGATCTCGACGACCTGTACCGGGCGAACGGCCGCTACCAGTACACCAATGGGTTCAACCTGGCGGCGATCATCGCGTTCGTGCTCGCCGTGCTGCCGAACCTGCCTGGCTTCCTCCACCAGGCCGGCCTGATCGACAGCTTCCCGGGCCTGGCCACCTTCGACACCATCTACACCTATGCGTGGTTCGTCGGGTTCTTCCTCGCGCTCGGGCTCTACCTCCCCCTGATGAAGCTCCTGCCCCAGACGGGGTCTGGACGCTAGGTGTTACGCCTTGCAGGGTCAGC
>JBLFXJ010000605.1:0-3291 GCA_047609825.1 Myxococcota bacterium | reverse complement strand
GATTCGTTCATGGTGCCCCCTTGTGATGGAACACCAGTAAACGTGACAGTCAGCACTGTCAAGGTTGGGAGAGTCTAGCACGGCAGATGACTGTGGCGATTGCGCAAGCGCCGTGCGTGAGCACCCGCGGCGGTCGCCCCAGTCAGCTGGCCTGGTGGATGACGACCTGATCGAACGGAATCTCGATGCCTTCGCGGTCGAGAGCGTTGTAGATGGCGAGTCGGGCCTCGTGGAGCATCGTCAGGTAGTCGGCGCTGTTGCACCAGCAGTGGACCTGGAAGTTCGGGGATGATGCGCCTATCTCGATGAATGCGACCGCTGGGGCGGGGTCGTCGAGCACCACGTCGAGCTCGGCTACCGCGGCCTGTGCCGTCTGCATCGCTTGAACCAGATCGGTGCCATAGGCGACCCCGAAGTCGATGCTCCCGCGCAGTGTGCCACGGGTCGTGATGTTCACGATGGTGCCGCCGGTGGCGGCCGAGTTGGGGACGATGACGGTCTGGTTGTCGATCGTCAGCAAGGTGGTGGCGAACAGGCCGATGTCGGACACGGCTCCGGTCTGGCCGGCGACCTGCACCTTGTCGCCTAGGCTGAACGGGCGGAAGAAGAGGATCAGCACGCCGCTGGCGAAGTTCGCCAGGCTGCCCTGGAGGGCCAAGCCCACGGCGAGACCGGCGGAGGCGAAGATGGCCAGCAGGCTGGTCGTTTCGACGCCAACCTTGCCGAGCGCTGTGATCAAGCCGGCGGCGAGCACGGCGTATTGGGTGATGGAGGCGAGGAATCGGACGAGAGCTGCATCGCTCCCGGTCCGCGTTCCCCATCGGTGCAACAGGCCCTATGTCCACTTGCTGGCGATCCAGCCGGCGACGAGGATGGCGACCGCCATCAGGAACGAGCTTCCGTTTGCGATCAAGGTCGGGATCATCGTTTCCTAGTCGATCTGGGACACGTCCATCGGGCGCAGGCTCCTCAAAAACAGGCGGTGTGCCTATAGCAAGGTCGCGACCAGGGTCACCAGGGTGGTCTGATCCAGGGGCTGGAAGCCATCGACCGGCTGGTTGTCGAAGAGCAGGTTGTGGCTGAGCTTGAACGCCACCTTCTCGCTCACCGATGCGGTGAGGAAGAACGTGTTCAGGAGCCTGAGGTCGACCGGGTCGAGCACGTTCTCGTACACCTCGATGGTCTCGCCGATCCCGACGCTGTCGCTGAAGTTGTGGGTCAGACCCAGCATCACGCGGGCGGCGAGCACGTCACGGTAGCCCGGGTCCACGCCGTCGACGTAGTCCTCCTGCGCCAGGTCGGCGCCGATCTCTACGACCAGGGTGGTGTCGTCGGTGGTGACCAGGGTGCGGCTGTACCCGATCTGCTCGTGGGCGCGGATGTCGTAGCCGGCGAAGGGGTCGATGAACGCGCCGGCGAGCACGTACAGGCTGTCGCGCTCGCCCAGGAAGTAGTCGTGCCTCGCGTCAGCGTAGTATCGACGGGCGTTCTGGACGTAGCCGATGCGGCGCTCCTTCTTCCCGATCGCGCCGCTGCCGTCGGTGTCCGGGATGCCCTTGCCGACGAGCAGGCCGCCGATCAGTCCGAGGCGGGACTTGTCCCACCGGTAGCTGCCGTTCACCGTCGAGCTGATGGTGTAGAACGCGGAGTTGCCGGTGGTGACGTTGCCGCCGAGCTCGGCGCTGAGCAGCCCCTCGGGCTCCTCCGCCGCTGGCTCCTCCACCACCTCGGGTGCGACGAAGACGGGGTCTTCCTGGGCGAACGAGGTCGTAGCGAGCAGTGTGAGCATGAGCATTGTCGTCTCCTTCCGGTCCGTGTCGAGCGAGAAGTACGCGGCTGTACGGGACGCGGCACGCCGGATGAAAGAGGCGCCGGGGTCCCCCTCTGGCCGTCTTTCGGCGGGAATAGCGGTGTGATGGGAGCATTCGGCCAGCGGAGGATGCAAGAATGAGGCGCTGCGCCTGACAGGGGACCCTGAACCTGCCACGGACTCCGACCGACGCCGAACCGCGCTGGAAACCGGTTGCCCGGGGGCATACACTGCCGCCGACATACGCCGCGGTGCGGATGTTCAGGAGGTTGGGTGGTCGAGGCCGAGAACACGCGCCGGTACAGCGTGGTGGCGCTGCTCGGCGAGGGCGGCTTCGGCAAGGTCTACCGGGCCCGGATGGAGGGCCCGGGCGGCTTCGCGAAGGAGGTGGCGGTCAAGCTCCTGCACGACGAGGACTTCCCGGAGAGCGTGCGCCGCCGGTTCCGCGACGAGGCAAGGATCCTCGGCCTGATCCGTGACCGCGCCATCGTGAGCGTGGACCCACCGGTATTGCTCAGCGGAAGCTGGGCCATCATCATGGAGTACGTAGACGGCGTGAGCGGCGCGTGGCTGGTTCGCCGCCGCCCGCTGCCCCCCACCGTGGCGCTCGAGATCGTGCAGGAGTGCGCTCGCGCCCTGGACACCGTGTATCGGCAGCCGGGTCCAGATGAGAAGCCGCTGCGCCTGGTACATCGCGACCTCAAGCCGGCCAACATCCAGATAACGCCGACGGGCGCTGTGAAGATCCTGGACTTCGGCATCGCGCGGGCGGAGTTCGGCGGTCGGGAGGCCAAGACCCGCCGACACGTGGGAGGCACCTTCGGCTACATCGCCCCTGAGCGGATCGAGGGCATCGACGGCCCGGCCGGCGACGTGTTCGCGCTCGGCGTGATGCTGCACGAGCTGGTCTGTGGCAACCGCCCGGGTGCCGCCGCGCGTCCGCCGACGTTCAGCGCTGAGGACATGGACGATCTCGACGTCCACGAGCTGCAGGAGCCTGCCGCCGACGTGCCGGAGGAGGTGCTCGCGCTGGCGAAGCACATGCGCTCGCTGGAGCCAGAGGACCGACCGTCTGCGCGCGACGCGGAGCATGCATGCGCGGCGCTGCTCAAGGAGATCCAGGGCCCGACGCTGCGCACCTGGGCGGAGACCCATGTGCCGGCGGCAGCGCCGATGGAGCCCGACGCTCGCGTGGGGACCGACCTCACCGAGTCGCCGTCCAGCTCCGGCACGACCAGCGTTGCCGTCGTGCCGGTGGCCGAGCCGAAGTCCAATGCGGGCGCTGTGGGTGTGGCCGCGTCGATGGTCGCGTTGGGGCTGGCCATTGTGTTCGGCGCGCTGGTGATCGGTGCGGCGGCGCTGGCGGTGGTGATCTCGCGGGTCCCGAGCGACACCGACACGCGCCCAGATGTGCCGGTGGCGGTGGCCTCTGCCGAGCCGATTCCGGAGCCGACGCCCGCGCCCGACGTTGAGCCGGCCCC
>JBLFXJ010000604.1:0-3322 GCA_047609825.1 Myxococcota bacterium | reverse complement strand
CCCCATGCACCCAATCCTCCTGCTCGCCGCATTCGCGGCCCACGCAGATGTCCTCGGCGCCACACTCCTCGTCGGCGCGGATGCCGTCGCGGTGAAGTGGCACCACCCGGTCGAGTTCGACGGCACGGTGATCGTGGCGCTGCATGGCTCCGGCTCCAACCCCGCCACCTTCGCGTCGAAAACAGCTTTCCTCGACGAAGTGAAGGTCGTTGGCCACTTCGACTCCCGCACCACCGCCCTTGTGATGCCCAGCGGCACAATCCGCTCGCCCCTCGGCCGGGGCGGCGGGCTCGACCCCGATGACCTTGCTCCTGGCTTGTATTGGAACCCCCCAGACGACCCCGAGCACCGCGACGACGCCGTGTTCCTCGACACTGTGGTCGACGCCGTTGCCGACGCTCTCGAGGCTCCTGTAGCGAACGTGTTGGTCGTCGGGTTTTCCCAGGGGGGCGCGATGGCGCTGACCTGGGCGTGCCGATCCAGCAAGGTCGACGTGGTCACCAACGTGGCCGGCGCCTGGCAACTTCCCGACGACGTGAACACTTGCGCGAACCTCCCGCCCCACCTGGGGGCCGCCGGAGAAGACAGCAGCATGTACCCGGACGTTATCGACATGGAGGCCGCTGCGGAGGAGTGGACCCTCGCCTCCGGCGCACCCGACGTGATGTGGCGACACTTCCCGCGGATGCACGACGGGTGCTCGCTCGCGGTCGTCGCGGGCACCGAGGACGTCGATGTCGATGTGGTGCCCACCATGCGCTGCGCCTTCACCGGGCTCGGGCACGCGTGGCCCCGCGATCGGATCATGGAGTCCCTCGCCAAGGAGTGGTTCGACCACCACACGCTGTGACCCACCAGGAGATCGAGCCCCGCGTCCCACGCATCTCGCCCGCCAGCAGGCGAACACGCCGCGCATCGGGTACGTGCCGAACCCGGAGTGAGGCGCGCGCGTGCTGCTGTGGTGCATCCGATCAGCCCTCTCTGACTTGATGCCAGGTGAGACGGCCCTTCCCGGGATCGTCGACGCCGGCTGGGACACCTTCGTGGTGCGCTACCGCCGCGAGGCGAACTGGCCGATGTGGTTCGGGCTCGTCGCCGGATCGCTCGTGTTCATCCTCACGCCGATCACCACCGTAGGCTGGCCCCTCCCGAGCTTCTGGCTGCCGCGGAAGGTGCGGGATCGCCACGCCTACAAGGTGATGCTCCACCCGATCTACCTGGTGCGCCAGGCGGTGTTCCTCCTCAAGCTCAACGCCGGCTTCTGCTGGGGGGCCGACCCCGGGGTCCGGGCCAAGCTGGGCATGCAGCCCTACCCGCCCGAGCCCACCGGCTGGAGGACCTAGATTCTAGTGAGCCACATCTCATTCCGCCCCCGCCACCACGACCTGCACCACGAGACCGACTTCGTGGTGGTGGGCAGCGGAGCCGGTGGCGCCACGGCGGCGGCCCAGCTCGCACGGGGGGGCGCCTCGGTCACCCTGGTGGAGGCCGGAGCCTGGCGCGATCCCGAGCACTACCCGCACTCCTGCTATGGGGGAATGAAGGATCTGTTGGACGACTGGGGGGCGACGATCACCGTGGGTCGAGCGTTCTGGCCCGTTGTCCAGGCGCGCACCATGGGTGGCTCCACGGTGGTGAACTCCGCGATCTGCGTGCGCACCCCGGATGACATCTTCGATCTGTGGACCGCAGAACACGGCGTAGACCCAGCACTCCGGCCCGCCTTCGAGCGCTACCAGGACGACCTCGAGCGAGAGCTCAGCGTCGAGCTCGTCCCGCCGGCGTCGATGGGCCGGATGAACACCCTCGCGGTAGAGGGTGCCGCCGCCGCGGGCATCCCGTCCCATGTGCTGCGTCGGTATGTGAAGGGCTGCGCGGGCTCGGGCCGGTGCCTCACCGGCTGCGCCCTGCAGAGAAAGCAGACGATGAACGTGACCTTCGTCCCAGAAGTGCTCCGGCGGGGCGGCACGGTGCTCTCCTGCGCACCCGTGGCGCGCGTGGTGACCCAGAACGGCCGGGCCACCGGGGTGACCGGCTGGTTCCAGCACCCACAGACCAAGAAGTGGGGCGCGAAGTTCACCGTTACCGCCCGACGCGCCGTCGTGGTGGCGGCCTCCGCCACGGCGAGCCCGGCGCTCCTCCTCCGCAGCCGCATCCCCGCCAAGGCGCTGGGGCGCGGTTTCCGGGCCCACCCAGGCACGGGCGTGTTCGGCATCTACGACGAGATCGTCGACCTGAACACTGGCGCCACCCAGGGGTGGGCATCCACGGCGTTCCGCGACGAGCCCGGATTCAAGCTCGAGACCCTGTCGATCCCGCCCGGGATGGTGCTCGCCCGGATCCCGGGTGGCGGGCGGGAGTACATGGCGCGCATCGCCGAGTACCGCCACATGGCCATGTGGGTGCACGCCGTGCGCGCCGAGTCCGAGGGGCGCATCCATGCCGGCCCCGGCGGCAAGGCCATCGTGCGCTACAGCCTGAACAAGGCCGACATGGTGCGGTTCCGCGCCGGCATGCTCCAGGTGGCGCGGCTGCACTTCGCCGCCGGAGCGAAGGCCGTGGCCCCTGGGATCTACGGGCTGCCCTGGCGCCTGGGGCCCGATGATCTCCACCTCATCGAGAACGGCCCGCTCGATCCCAGGTGCTACCTCGCGATCCTGTCGCACCTGTTCGGGGGCTGCACCATGGGCAGCGACCCGTCACGCTCGGTGTGCGACAGCCGCGGGCGGGTGCACGGCACCGCCGGCCTCGCCATCGCCGACGCCTCCGCGCTCCCCACCACCCTCGGCGTGAACCCGCAGCACACGATCATGGCGTGGGCGCGCTGGGTCGCCGATGGGCTCCTAGACGAGCTGTAGCAAGAGCGGGCCGTCGCCGGCCCACTCCGCGCAGGATCAGCCCTGGACGTCGACCTTCCCATGGGCGTCGATGCTGGCCGTGAACACAGGCAGGCCCTTCGCCAGGTGCCCGAGCGTCTCGCCGAGCTGCACGCCAGCCAGCGCATTCACGCGCGCGAGCAGTGCACCCGCGTCGACGTCCATGCCCGGCTGAGCCGCCAACCAGCCGCACACCTGCTCGCGGTACCAGCCCACCACGCCCGGGTGGGCGATGAACACCTGCGTCTCTCCGTTGAACGGCGACACCTTCGGCGCGCGCACGAACGGCTGGATGGGCTTGCCGTCGGTGATCTGCACCACCGCACCCTCGGCATGGCCGCCGGGCAGCACCACATACTCGATGTCGCCACCCGCCCACATCTTGCGGAACACAGCCAGGATGAAGGTGCGCGCCAGCCGCGGGCGCACGCCATATTCGTCGGGGT
>JBLFXJ010000603.1:0-3334 GCA_047609825.1 Myxococcota bacterium | reverse complement strand
CCTCAAGCGCCAGGTGGCGCTGAAGATGCTACTGCCAAGCTCGCGCGGCGAAGACTCGGCCGCACGGCGCTTTGTGCGCGAGGCCGAGATGCTCGCCCAGCTCGACAGTCCGCACATCGTGACCGTCTACGACATGGGCACCCTGGATGATCGGGTGTTCATCGCGATGGCCTACATAAGTGGACAGAACCTCACGGAGGAGATTGCCGAGCAGGGGGCGGCCCCCTGGATCGCAGCGACGCGCGACATCCGTGATGCCGCCCTCGGGCTGCGTGACGCACACAAGGCGGGTGTGATCCACCGTGATGTGAAGCCGTCCAATATCATGCGCACCAGCACGGGTCGCATCTGCGTGGTGGATTTCGGGCTGGCGCGTCTCGACTCAGCCTCGTCTTCCATCTCGGCCAAGGGTTCGGTGGTCGGCACGCCGCTGTTCATGTCGCCGGAACAGTGCAGGGGGGAGACCGCCGATGAGCGCTCGGACCTGTACTCGCTCATCTCGACCTACTACGCCATGATCGTCGGGCGCGCGCCCTTCGCGGGCGCCACGTCGCATGCGGTGATGCTCAAGCAGATCCACGATCCGCTCCCGGACCCGCGCCGCAAGGTGCGCGGTCTACCGGAGGCCGTGTACAAGGTGATCGAGAAGGGCTCGCGCAAGCTAGCCGATCGACGTTTCCAGTCGGCCGATGACCTGATCGCGCGGCTGGACGCGATCCTCGACGGCGAGCGAAGCGCTCCGTCGACCGGATCGCGACCTGCGATAAAGTCGGGCGAGACGACCGACGGAAGCCTCGACGGAGTTTACGTCGCCGAGGAAGCTCCGCCCGGGTCGGATGTTGTAGCCGCCGACGCCTGGACCTGGACGCGAATCGGCATCACGATCCAGAAGCGCAGCGGTGGCGGCTACCCGGTACTGATCGATGCCCCCGAGAGCTACGGTGGCCCGGACGGGCGCATCCATCTGGACCTGGACGATGCGCGCGTGCGCGAGTGGATGCGAGCGATCGACGACAATACGTGCAGCGAACGGGACCTCGAGCTCTTTGGCTCGTTCCTGTTCGGCGCGCTGCTTCCCGGCGATCTGGCGACGACGTACGAGTTGAACGTCCACAGTCACCTCGACCTCGATGCGCGCCGGGGCCTGCGGCTGACCCTGCAAGTCCTGGCCGAGGAGCTTCAAGGCCTGCCCTGGGAGCTGATGCTCAACAAGGCACGCGGGACCCTCCTGAGCACGGATCCGGCCATGCCGCTCAGCCGCAGCGTCTCATCACCGCCTCCCCGGCCACTCGACTCGAGTGAGACGCTGCGACTTCTGATCTGCTCGTCGACCCCCGCCGGCTGGCCCGGCACCGACGCGACAGTCGAGGTGACCGAAGTCGAGAGCGCCGTCAGGAACCTCGTGCGGCAGGGGACCCTCGAGGTCGAGGTCCTGCGCCGCTGCTCACGCCGCGATCTGGCGAGCAAGCTGGAGCGCTTCCGGCCACACGTCTTCCACTTCGTCGGACACGGGGATACCCGCGGGCGGGTCTCCGGCGTGTTCTTCGAAGGTCGCAGCGGACCGGAGTTCGTCAAGGCAGACCTCTTGCAGCAGATCCTGTCGGCTCCGGGCTCCGTCCGGTTGGCAGTGCTGAACTCATGCCGTAGTTCCGGGCTCGCGTACGCTCTCGGTGAGGCCGGCATCCCCACCGTGGGAATGCTGACAGAGATCTCCAATCGCGCGGCCGCGACCTTCAGCCGTGGACTGTACGAGGCGCTCGGCCGCGCGACACCCCTGGACCAGGCCGTCAACAACGCGCGTCACGCCCTGCGCGTCGAGCACGGTCCGGACCAGCGCGCCTGGTTCACGCCGTTGCTCGTGCTGCCGAAGGATGTCGTGAGCCTCTTCAAGTGGATGCCCGCGCCAGGTCGACTGCAGGTCGATTCCCATCCGACCGGGGCCGAGATATTCGTCGACGGGGAACGCCTGCCCGAACGCACCCCGGCGTCGATCCCGGTCCCGGAGGCCCGGCGCTACCTGGTGCAGGTCAAGCACACCAGCGGTGAGATTTCGGCCGCGCAAGCGGTTGAGGTGGCGCCAGGCGGAAAGGCAGCGCTTCACTTTCGCGCGATGGCCGCGCCTCGGCCGGGACAGGGCGCAGGGTCCAGCGTGGCTGGAGTGACTCGCAAGCGCGCGCCCCTGCTAATCGGCGTGGGAATACTCGTCGCCGTACTGGCCGGCATTCGCTGGGGGGGACTGATCGAGCCCACTACTCACGCGCTCTCGGATGAGTCGCACTCAGGCCTGGATCCGGACCTGGCGGGCGAGCCACAGGAGACAGCCGAGCAAGCTGCCGGGGAAGCCGAGGCGAGCGCGTCCGGCTCAAAGCCGGTGGAACCACCCCCGATCCGGGACCAATCGAGGGGCATGAGCTCCGAGGCGATGCGTTCACTGCGGGCCTCGCTCGTCCCGCACCATGAAATGGTCGAGGTCCCGGCCGGCGAGGTCCACCTCGGGATACCGGACGACTGCGTGACAACGCGGCTGTTGCTGCACTACCGGTCGCTGGTCAGCGACCGCGGATTTGATCCCGCCGCCCTGGACAAGCTCCTGAAGTCCGTGCTCAAGGTCCTCGACGTGGCCCCACGAACCGTCACCCTGGGTCAGTTCGACATTGATCGGTACGAGGTAACCAACGGCGACTACGCGGCATTCCTGAAGTCCCACAGCCAGCACGAGGGGTGCCACGACCAAGAACCCGAGAACACCTCCCACAGGCCCGCTTCGTGGCCTGCCTCCCACCCGGACCATCCGATCACCGGGGTTACTTGGTTCGACGCCTACGCGTACGCCTCATGGGCTGGCAAGCGCCTTCCTACGGAAGACGAGTGGGAACGCGCGGCCCGCGGCCCGGCCCCGGGGCGCCACCCCTATCCGTGGGGGCGGGACTTCGATGCCGAGGTCTATTGGCCGGCCGGGCGCCAAGAAATGGGAGCCGTTACCGACTTCCGAGCGCCTCGCGCGGACGGCCCCTGCGCGATGGGTGGAAACGCTCGTGAGTGGACTTCCACGGTAGATGACACGTTAGCCACCCGGAGGGTGTTTAAGGGAGGTGCGTTCGACCAGGGTGAATCGGCGGAGTACGACGCGGTAACATTCACCCGAGGCCTGCATCCCGCCGAGCGCGGAGGCTCCTCGCTCGGATTCCGGTGCGCGCGTGATGGCCAGGGAGCCACGCCAGAGGGCATGCTCCGGATCCGAGCAGGTACGATTACGGTGGGTGGTGACGCGACACCGGCAGCCCTCTTCCTTCAAGAATACGCAGAGGGTCGAGACCTGGATTCCCTGCTCGGC
>JBLFXJ010000602.1:0-3336 GCA_047609825.1 Myxococcota bacterium | reverse complement strand
CGGATACTCAAATGCCTCGTCCCTGGCGCCGGGCATCGTGTCTTCGTACACGCGCAGGAAGCGAACCGAGCCATCCTCCAGGGCGACGCGGGCCGCCATCACAATCGGCGAACAACACGACGTGCTGTCGAGCACACCCGCGATGAGCAGGTCTTCGCCTACCACCTGGAGCACGTGCGCGCTCAACACGGTGTACCCGTGGGCACCCTCGGGAAGCCGAAGCTCCGCGGTCCAGATCGCGGCTCCGTCCGCGGCGCGCCGCTGCACGTTGAGGTGCTTTGCATCTCGTGTGCCCGCCATCAGGTAGTCCCCCTCGTGGCGCAGCACTCGTGGCGCCTCCCAGTAGCGGGTGTCATCCCAGAATGTTTCCAGGGACTGACCATCGGCGGCAACATCGAAAGCGAACCAGCCCTGATCGGGGTGCTCAGCCGCGCCGAACACGACCGCCCCGCCGGAGTCGTCGTCGAGCGGCGCGGCGAAGCGATGGTCGACCAGCTCGGACCACACCTGGACCCACTCCGAGCGCCACGCGCACTCCGTGGGCGCCACGTCCCCCACGCGCGCCGCGTCGCCTGCCTTCTGCCCCGTCAGCTCCACGCCCGGCAAACCCTCGCCAGTGCGCAGCACCACTCCTGTCTCCGGGTTCTGCGCGCAGCCCGCAGCGAGCAGGACAACGAAGACCATGTTCCAGATTCGCATCCCCGCCTGTGCAGTAAGGCCCTTGCCAGGCCACGTTCGACCCCCTGCGAGCCGACGACTCGATGACGGGTGGGGAAAGTGTCTACACTCGTCTGATTTTCGAGACAGTTGGAGAGGTCGGCCCGCGAGTGCCCGGTCTGGTGGGTGGATGAATGGTATAGCCAGCACGGGTCATTGCGGCCCGGACTGAACTGGCACCCGCCGCCACGGTTACGACCGCAGCGTGGACCGAGCCCGTGTGCTTTTATCTACGGCTCGCTTAGCGGCCAGTCGCGCGTTCAAGCCGGGATTCGCGCCTCGATGGCGCACTGGCCAGAGGCTGAGCGGGGTGCGTGTACCCCGTGCCCTGTCGGGCGCACGTGCGGCGCACTCACCAAGGTCTGCGGCCCTTAAGGAAGCTGACCGCGTGTCAGGATACGGCGGTGCCGACCGCCGCCAGGGGCAGCAGCACCAGAGCCACAATGTCGGCTGTAACGATGCGGGCCAGGGACGGACTGAAGCCGCCCACGAGCCGGGAAATCACTACGAACGACCCGGCGCTGAGTGCGCCCAGGCCGATGGCCATCCAGCGGAATGAGGGCATGACGGCGCCCACCACCATCAGGATGCCCACCACCTCAAACATCGCGGCGCGATGCCGCATGAGGATCAGCAGATTGGGATCCGAGGCATCCAGCCAGTAGAGCTTGTGGAGCTGGTCGGAGCCCAACGCTCCGACCACAGGTAGGAAGTGGATGATGGCTACAGCCACCAGGGCCCCCGAAATGATCCAATCCCATGGCATGCGCGCAATCTACCCCAGTCCGGTTCGCCGCTGGTGTCCACCGGCCGCGTCCTGGCCAACCTGGTCGGAACGGAGGCCGCCCCCGACGTGGTGGGCAAGTCGGGCGCTCAGGTCTTTGCGGTGGTCCAGTCCGTAGCCGCCGCCAACACAACAGGCCGAGGCGAGGCTGTCGGAGGACCCCTCAGCGGCAGCCCACAAGGCACCCGTGCGGCCAAACCTCACGGATCCAGTTCCGCGCGGCCACCTGCACGCCTCAGGTGCCGCTCCAGAGACCGCCACTGGTCCTCGTCCGTCCCGATTCACTGCACAAAAAGCCGACCGCGCAGCCCGGTAGACGACGGGTAGCGTCAGGCCATCCGCTTGTTTGACCTATCTGCCGCGGAAGAAAGGACCCGGCGGCGACTCAGCCACGAGGCATTGGCTCATCGACGCGGTGGACGGCGGTGGTCGGGTCGAGGAGATAGCCGTCCTCGTTGGTCAACAGCACGTCGCCCAGGCCCAGGTTTCGGAGGCGTGTGATGGTCACATACACCCGGTTCATGGCCGCCTCCCAGAGGATCGTCTCCGAGGGCCAGCCGAACTCCAACACCTGGTCGATCGACTGGGCGGTGCCGGGTGAATCGAGGCGGGCCCGTACCAGCCCCGCGATCACCCTCCGAGCGACGTGGCGGCGGCCCAGGGGGATGCGCTCGCCGCCGGGTGGGCGGATCCATGTGACGTCCGGCCCCACTTCCAGCACGGGCTCCATCGGCGGCTCAAGGCCCAACGATGCCCGTGCTGCGTCGAGGTCATTGGTCACAATCCGAACCGCAAACCGCACGTCCTGGGAACGTGCGTACGGGGCGCGCTCCTTGCCCTGTGGCACCTCCCGGGCCCGCTGCACCGCTTTCTCCGCCGCCGCGAGACCTCGGGCCACCCCGGCGGAATCTCCCGCCTGCCCAGACCGCCGGGCCTCCGCTGCGTGGCGGCTGCCCTCCAGGACCTCGAGGAGCGTGAGCAGTAGGGGATTGTCGCCGCGGGCGAGCAGCTCGCGGGCCCGATCGAACATGGTCGTGGCACGCCCGAGGTGGCCCACGCCGGCTTCGAGCGCCGCCCGGTAGGACAACAGGATACCCTCCTCCCGATCGGCTCCCACCTCCCGCGCGAGCGCCAGGAAGCGGTCGTAATACGAGCGAGCGTCCTCGGGTCGGCCGCTCAGGTGCTCCAGCAGCGCTGTATTGGCGAGCGCCGCGGCCGACAGCTGGGTGTTGGCGCGTTTCGGCCCCAGCGGCACGGTGGCGAGCACCATATTGAGCTGCTCCCGAGCACGGTCGTACTCGTGCTGCTCCATGCGGATCGCGGCCAGATAGACACGCGTGATCGCCGCCATCCTGACGCTCCCCATCTCGTCCAGGATCTCGAGCGAGGCGCTGAGGTGGCGGTGAGCCAGGTGCGGATCTCCGGTCTCCAGCTCCGTGAGGCCGAGGTGGCCCAGAGCAATCGCCTCCAGCTGCCGGGCGCCCACCTCCCTCAGCACGGCCAGAGCGTGCGCGTAACACTCTGCCGCCTGTTCGTAGCGCCCCTCCACGTGCGCCAGACCGCCGAGGTCCTGCAGGACATGACCTTCGCCATACCCGTCACCCGCCGCGCGGTGAAGCGTTAGGGCGCGTTCGAAGCGTTCGCGAGCCGCGTCGAGCCGGCCCTTGATCGTGTCCACGCGCCCCAGGATCCGGTACAGGTCGGCCTCGGCGGCCACATTCTTGAGAGACTCTGCCAGCCCAAGCGCCTCCCGGGCTGCCCCCCCGGCATCGTCGAGGCGCCCGCGTAGCCTGTAGGCGCCCGCGCGCCGCCACAGCGCCTCCAGAAGCAGCTCC
>JBLFXJ010000601.1:0-3355 GCA_047609825.1 Myxococcota bacterium | reverse complement strand
AGCGCTCTGCCCGCGACCGTGCCGGGGAGGGCGGCATGAGCGCGCCGTTCGTGGTGCTCGAGGAGGCTCGAGGCTCGACGCCGACCACCGCGGCAGCACTCGGGGAGTCGCCTCGCCCTCGCGGCGCGACCGGTACCCAGCCCGCGTCATCCACCGGAGCTAGCCGCTCACCAGCTGCCTGATCTCTGCGCGCCGGCGCAGCACCAAGGCATCGTCGAGCGACGGCAGCTCGACGGTCCACGTTTCGTCGGTGGCTCTCGTCGGCCGCGATGCGACGGGGCGGGTGGCGCGGTGCCGCGTTGGGCCATCCCAGATCCACATTCGGAGGTCGGCGAGCTCGCCCGGATGCTGGCTGGGTAGTCGTTGAAGTGGTCGATGGCGGGGCGCAACGAGGTCGTTCACGCGGGTGAGGACATCGGCGATGCAAGGACGGTCGGACATGGGTTCCCCATGGCGAGATGTGCAAAGGGGGGAGGTGAACCACAGGCGAGTAGACCAGCTGGCACGGTGCTACTCGTCCGTCGCGTCGCCCCTGCGCCATGCTCGAGGGCTGGAAGCCGCCGCCCATGGCCCGGCGGTAGGGTCGGCTTCAGCAGAGCGGCTGAAGAACCTGCCGACGCGAGCCATCACCTCGCCGCCCATCAGGGCCTGCACGCCGGCGTCGGTCCTGGCGGCGAGCGCCTCGGCGTCGGGGTTGCCGGCCGCCGACCGGAGCACGGGCAGGATGGGGCGGGCGCAGCCGGTTGCGGCGGGGGTGGTGTCGAGGGCCCGGGCAACCGTGGGTGCCACCGTGGACGACCTGGGCGCCGCGCACCTGACCACCTGGCGCCGGGTGCCGCGAGGGGCGGAAATCAAAGGCCGCGGGTGGCGCGGATCGGCGCTTTGGGATCGGTGACGGACACCCAATGAATAGGCAGGTGCTACGCCGCAATGTGGCCCGGCCGCTGGTCGATGAGGCTCTGTTTCGGCCGCTGGGGGCCTTGAACTCCCCGGCCGGCCGATGGTTCGATGGGACTCGATCGGAGTTCCCATGCTGACCCCATCCCCGCACGTCCAGGCGACAGCCGGCCGCCGGACCTTCCTGGCCTTGCTCGCCCTGTTCACGTCCACCGCCGCCATGGCGAGCGGTGGCGACGACAACATCTTTCTCGGCCTGTCAGTGACCGGCGACGGCATCGCCCCTTCCGCGGCAGAGGCCCTCGCCCACCCTTCCCCGCTGAAGCCTGTGGAGTTGGGCGTGTCCGCGCAGCAAGGGGCCGCGTCGTACAGCGTGCCCATCAGCTTGCCCCCCGCTGTGCTGATGCCAGCGCTGTCGCTGGACTACACCTCGTCCGCCGGTCCCCACTCGCCGCTCGGTCGCGGGTGGAACCTGTCGTCAGGCGGGCTGACGATCTCGCGCATCCTCGGCCAGGAGGCCGCGCAGGCGTACGGCGATGAGCCGATCACACCGTTCCGCGTCGATGGCATGGTGTCCGGCTTGTTGTTCGACCGCAGCGGCTGGGAGCTCCACAGCGGCAGCCCCACCGTCGCGGTCATTGAGCGGGACGTGCCCGGGAACACGTGGACCCTCACCACAGGCGGCGTCACGGCCCACCTCAGGGCAGACCCGGGAGGCGACACGTGGTCGGTGGCGTGGGTCACTGACGCGTACGGCAACCAAGTGGTGTACGACCGGAGCCCGGAGGACGGGGTCCTCGAGTCGGTGGCCTACGGGGGTCGCGCAGGGGCAGGGCCCGGGAGCTGGGTCGAGGGGCCGTTGTACCGGGTGGAGGTGCGCACCGAGGCAGCACCCACAGCGTCGTACCGAGGGCACACCGACGGCGTGGCGGTGCTCGACCGCCGAGTGGTCGGATTCGAGCTGGACGTGGACGGAGCCTGTGACAGCGGGGCCGACTGCGCCGACACCGTCCTGCCTGTGTGGGACCTGTGCTACGCGCCGCTGGTCAACGGAGCGGGCGAGGAACAGCTCGCCGAGGTCTACCTCCGCGCCGATGTGGCGGAGACCAGCGGGTGCGAATCGGGCGAGACCGAGACCGCGAGGCGCCTCGTCGCCCTCGACTACACCGCGTGGGAGCCCGACGCGACGGCTGCAGTGCTCTCGGAGGGCCCCGGCCCGTTGGGGCTCAGCCACACCGACAGGTACGACGCCACATATCAGTGGATCGACCTGGCGGATGCCAACGGTGACGGCTGGATGGATCGGTTCGACTGGTCCGACGGCGGGTCTGGTGTGCAGACGATGCTCGCCGATGGGGTGCCCCATTGGGACCTGCCGGGCGTACGTGACTTCGACCCGCCGTTTCGCATCGGCACACCCGCCTACCTGGGCGCGTCTCGAGCGGCGATCACCGGCGTCGAGCTGTACAGCGACACCCCATTCTCCTACTTCCCGACCCGCACCCGCTACGTGACCCAGAAGTGGGTCGATCTCGACGGCGACGGGTTCCGCGACCTGATCACTGCCACACTCGACCCGATCTCGCTGCGCCGGACCACCGACGAGGACGACCTGCCGGCCCCGGCGTTCTTCGTCAACCTGAACCTCGACGACGACGGCGACGTCGCCAGCTGGGACTGGCTGGTGCACTTCGGCCGGCCGTGGGGCCTCGACGACGGCGTCCGGATGGAGGCGCCGTTCAAGTTCCCACAGATCGGTGATAGCCCTGGCCACAAGCCGATCAACGTCGTGGACCACCCCGAGCGATGGACGGTGTCGGACCTCGGCACGACGTTCATCGACCTGCTCGACCTGACCGGCGACGGGTACGCGGATGTGGTCGAGGGCGTCGCCGACGGCATCCACGTGTACCCGTTCCTGCCCGCGGCCGACCGATGGGACGACACTCCAGAGCTGTACCCGACCGCCGGGCTGCACACGCTGCACTTGGAGCGCACCACCCATCACGTGGTCAACGACAGCGCGCTGTGGGGCGGTGAGCGTGAGGAATACCAGGCGCCCCGCACCGAGTACACCGAGGTCACGCTCCGCCTCGTCGACCTCAACGGCGACGGCCACCTCGACGTGGTCGACACCGACCGCGTGGCCGGGATGTGGTCGGTCGCCCTGGGGCAGCCCGGTGGCTTCGACGATGTGCAGACGCTGTGGCCCGCGCCGCTGCCGTACATGACGCGGAGCTACGAGGGCCGTCCGCTGGTGAGCACCTGCGGCGCGCCGGGCATTGCTTCGCTCCCAGGTGGCATCGACCCCTACGGAGACGACCTGATGATTCCGCCCGCCACCTACGTTGGCAGCCCGACCAGCGGGTTCGGCGGCGGTGGCGAGATCGGGGGTGGGGACGCGGACACCGACACCGATACGGACTCCGACACAGACTCCGACTCCGACTCCGACTCC
>JBLFXJ010000600.1:0-3364 GCA_047609825.1 Myxococcota bacterium | reverse complement strand
CATCGAGAATGCAGTTCTTACCTACAAGAACGCGGGCGGCTGTGACTAGATGACCTCAACGCAGGTTCCGAACTGTCCTCGCACGCCCATTCGGCGCCCTCGTGCAGGCGTCGGACCGGGCAGACATGCGGAGGCGAGGTCTCGGACCCGGCGTCAGGGCGCGTCTTCGTTCGTCCACGTACGCCAACATGCCACCTCGCCCTTCGGTCGCAATCCGCAGGCGAGGCCGTAGCCCACGCGCACATCAGCAAAGGCCCCGTCGGGATGCGGATCCGCTCCGACCCCCCAACACTCGAGCCCCCCGTCGTCGGATCGAATCGCACAGTGAGTCTCGCCGTCGGTGCTCACGCGCGTGAAGTCTCCCTGGCGACCTTCCGCGTCCCGGCCCCAACACTCGACACTGCCCGTGCTGGCGACGACGGCACAGACCGTGTCGTTTCCCACCGCGACGTCTCGAACGGCGAGGCCTTCGGGCAGCGCATCATCCGACGGCCAGCACTCCATGACGTCGGTCCCCTGGTGGATTCCGCAGGCCCGTCCCGTCCCGGCGGCGATGAAGTCGAACGGTTCCGGGCGGGTCCGCGTCGAAGGGGCCGACTCGACGACTTTCTGTTCACCGACCCCCGCCTCGATCGTGAGCCAACACGAGACGGCCCCCTGGGCGTCGAGCGCACAGCTGAAGTACCGACCGGCGACCACCTGCCGAAGGTCGGCGAGCTCGGGCGCTGGCAACAGGGGCTCGTCGGCGATGGTGGAGGGTGCGGGCCAACACGTCAGATCGCCGCTGTCCCGCTGGAGGCCACATCCGTGGCTGAACGCGTGGAGGGACAGCGTCGCGAGCGGCTCGGCCGGCCCGGCGACCTCCTCTTCTTCGTCGACGCCGAAGATCTCACACACCACGTCGCCGGACCTGGATCGCACCGCGCAGATGCCGCCCCAGCCCACACCCACGGCATCGAACGAACCCGGCTCGCAATCGTCGCCGGCTGTGCCCAGCGGACAGCCCGGTAGCGAGTCCCCTCCCGGTAGCGAGTCCGGGCCCCCACACCCCACCAGTGCGAGGACGACCATCCAGATCGAACTCCACGCGCCCGTCCGGTCGGCGAACCGGGGTCTCACCGTGGAACCAAAGCGCATGACGCCTCCCGACCGAGCATACTCCGGAACGGTCCACGACGCTTTCGGGACGGTCCATCGACTGTCGGCACCACTGCCAACCCACCGAAAGCCAGGCCTCCGCCACCCGAGACGTCCACCGGCGCTGGCAGAACGCCGAGCGTGTCCGGTTCGAGCAGCCATGGCGCAGCGGCCAGACGGGCGTCTGGCTCCGGCCCAGTGCTCGTGCTCAGGCTGGCCAGCCTGCTGCTGCTGCTGCCGCCGCAGGCGTCAATGTCGCGTGCGCCTGCGACGGCCACGCGCATCGCTGCCCTCTACGGCCCTGCTGCGGGGTGTGCGGAGCGCGCAACGAGAGGGTAGGATGTCCGGAATGCACCGGAGAGCGGCCGGTGTTGCCTGTCCTCCCTGCCGCCACTGCAGATCACGTCCTAGAGCGCCGATCGTCAATTGTCGATGTTGACCCTGGCTTCCCTCCCACACAGTGTACCGAAGCTCGGATCTCGACGTTCCGCTGCGTGAAGTGACCGTGCTCCGGCGCTCGCCTGCGTCACGCCGGTGGGCCGAGCCGCCACTCGGGTGGGAGTTCGACTCGAATCGGCACAGCGGCGGCTCGGCCTCAGTGCCCGCCGCTACGGTCCATGGGCGCGAACCGTGAACGATGGAGTCAGCTCATGAGCGTGCGCTTTGCGGGTCGGAGCTACCCGGAGTCGACCCAGAGCATCACCGTCCGCGACCACGTCGTCGACGACCTGTCGCCGCTCGCGGCGCTGCCGAAGCTGACCAAGCTCGAGCTGTACGGCGTGCGAAACCCCACCCTGCGGGGAATCGAGGCGCTGCGACTGCAGCGGCTGACCGCGACCGACGTCACCGGTCTCGGCGCACTGGCGGGCATGGACTCGCTCCGCGAGCTGAACGTCTCCGGGGCCGTGACCGACCTGACTCCGCTTGCGGACCTGCGCGCCCTGGAGGCACTCGATCTCCTGCACACCCGCGCCGCCGACCTCGCGCCGCTCGCGGGCCACACCGCCCTGCGCACCCTGATGGTGGCCGCGACCGACGTGAAGGACCTCGGCCCGCTGGCGGGCATCCCCCTCCGAGAGCTCAACGTGACCGGCACCGACGTCGCCGACCTGTCGCCCCTGGAAGTGTCGGGGCTCGTCGACCTGAACCTCTGCCGCACGGCGGTGACCGATCTGCAGCCCCTGGCAACGGCCGCGAAGCTGGAGGTCCTGGCCTTCGACGACACCGGGGTCGCCTCGCTCGAGCCGCTGCGTTCGGCGGGGCGCCTACGGTGGCTGCGGCTCGCACGCACCGCGGTCGCCGATCTGGCGCCCCTGTCGGGCCTCGATTCCCTCCGCTCCCTGGATGTCGAGAACACGCGGGTCATGACGCTGGCACCCCTGGCGCGCCTGCGGCTGGAGGAGCTGACGGCCAACGGCATCCCGGCGAAGGACTTCGAGCGGGTGGGGTACGCGCCCGGCGCCACGGTGTGGGCCGGCGCCACGGTAGAGGACCTGGGCGCGGCGCTGGCCCGCTGGCCCGAGGTGCGGTTCCTCGGGCACTGGCGCCTGTCGGCGGAGCGGCCGGGCGTGCGGGTGCACCTGGTGGCGCAGGGGCGGGTGTTGGAGCTCGATGGCGAGCAGACCCGCTACCTGGTCGAGCGGATGGGGTTCGACGCCGGCCGAGCGCCGGACCTGTCCCATTGGCACGCTCGGTTGCTGCGGCGCTCCGGCGGAACCGAGCCGCCAGACGCCGGCGACGCGGCGTACTGGGGCCGCTTGGTCCGTGTGGCGGCAGACGCCCTCGCGGCCGCTCCCGGCCTGGGGCGCCACAAGCTCGTCAAGCCAGGGCGGTGGCCGGTGAGCGCCGAGGACGCGGAGCGCTGCGCCAAGTCCCTGGAGGCGCACAGAAACGACGGCTCCACCCCGGCGGATCTCGTGTTCCTGGGCACGCTCCGGGACTGGATGCGGGCGTCAGGCGGCTTCGAGACCTGGGTGTTCCAGGAGTAGCGGTCCCTCGCACGATGGACGCTGCAGGCAACCGATGGCGTGGCCTACGTCTGGGTGTCGGCGGCATTCTTGTTCCTCGGGGGGGCCTCGGCTTCGCCCTCGCGCCGGAGACGTTCGCGCCTGGGTCGCGCTATGATTGACGCGCAGGGAGACCCACGAATGTACACGAGCCGAAAAGTCCGCCGAGCCGTGCAGGAGATGTCCGACGAGGACTTCGCGTTCCTCATGGAAGACCTCGA
>JBLFXJ010000599.1:0-3372 GCA_047609825.1 Myxococcota bacterium | reverse complement strand
GCCTGATGCTGGACGAAGCCGCACCGTTGACCAACAAGCGCCTGCTGGAGGTTGCGCAACGGTTGGTCGGCGCGCTCGCCGCCATGCACCGCCGAGGGGTGGAGCTGGAGTCGCTGACCCGCGCCAACCTCTTGATCTCCCCTGATCACTCTGTGCGGATGTTCGACCTCGACGTGGCAGCGGTGCACGATGTCCCGGTGCCCGCAGAGCGTGCCGTCAGCGTGCTGCAGAGTCTCGGCGAGCTGCTTCGGCGGTACTGCGATGTGGAGGCCGGTGAGCTGGCCGACTACCTCGCGAGCATCGAGGCCGGCGAGGTGACCGAGCTGGTGCCGGTCGGGCGAGCGGTCGAGGCGCGCTACCCCACATGGTCAGCGCTGCGATACGCACCGAAGCTCGGCGGAATGAGCGATGTGGGCCTCACGCGCCAGCTGAATGAAGACAATTGGGGCTGGGTGAAGCTCTCGGAGCGCGCGTCGCTGTACGTGGTCGCCGACGGCATGGGCGGCCACGATGGCGGAGAGGTCGCCAGCGAGATGGCCGTGAAGACCCTGTGCGAGCACGCGCGCAAGCTGGAGACGTCGAAGCCGGAGGGGGAGGAGGCACTGGAGGCGCTGATCCGGGATGCGTTCCAGATGGCGAACAACACCGTGAAGGATGCCGCTGATGACAAAGGCACCGACATGGGCACTACGCTGGTCGCGATCCTCGTGGTCGATGAGCAGCTGGGCTTTCTCGCCAACGTCGGTGATTCACGCGGCTATCTGCTGAGGGACGGGCGGCTCCATCAGCTGTCCATCGATCACAGCCTGGTGCAGAAGATGGTGGATCGCGGTCGGATCACGGCGGACCAGGCCCGGAATCACCCCCACTCCAACATCCTGCTCCGCACGGTGGGCACCGAGCACGACGTGGACATCGACGTGTTCCGCGTGCAACTCGAGGCTGGCGACAAGGTGCTGATGTGCTCCGATGGCCTGTGGGGCGAGGTGGAGGATCGCGACATCGAGTCGATCCTCAACACCTACGGTGATCCCCGGATCGCCGCTCGTGAGCTGGTGCGCGCTGCCCACCACGGTGGCGGGAAAGACAACGTCACCTTGATGATCGTCGGCGTCTGAGAGGGCCTACTCCGGCGCCACCGGTGCGGGTGCGGCCGGGGAGGGCGCTGGCGGAGCAGGCGCATCGTCGCCGTCTCGTGCGACGTAGCCCATGGCTTCGAGCATGGCGTTCGTCTCGGAGTCCCGCCCCGAAAGGTCCATCGTGTCGTCGGTCTTCTCCGGTGCCAGGCCCCAGGTGAACTTCACCATCCGGTGTGGCAATCCGACCTTGAACATCGGAACCCGGTACCGCCCCGGCTCCGGAGAGACGCTCTTCGGCACGAACACGTCCTTCACGACGCCCTCGTCCTCGACCCGGATCCGCAGTTCATGGGTCACCTCCTCCACCGGGAGGTTCGGCACGATGTACACCTCGCGCGTGAACCGGTGCTCCCTGGGCCAGCGCACCTCGATGACCTCTTCGTCTACGGGCGTGATGACCGCGTGTGAGCGGTCCAGGGGCTCGTCGCCCACCCAATACGACCGCACGCCTCCCGGCACGGTCAGGGTCACCACGAGGTCTGTGGGCGGGGCGCCGCCACGGAACATCGTGTTCTCCAGCCGGTACGACACCGGCACGTCGCGGCCGAGCGCCGCCGCCATCCGTTCCCGGTACTCGGTCCCGGCCTCGCGCTGGTCCTTCGCCACGGTGTTGTTCTGCTCATCGGGGTCGGCCACCAGGTCGTACAGCGCCTCGCGGCCGCCTGTGGTCGTCCACTTCTTGCCGTCCGCGGTGAGCACCCCCCAGCGCTCGTGGCCATACAGGGGACGACCGAACGCGAGATCGCGCCCGGCGAGCGCTTCCGCGGCCGCAGCATCACCCGTCATCACCGCGACGAGGCTCTTCCCGTCGAGTCCAGCACTTGGCAGGTCGAGCAGGTCGAGGACGGTGGGGGCGATGTCGAGCAACGACACGGGCTGGGAGATGCGCACGGCGTTGATCCCGGGCGCCTTGATCACCAGCGGTACGTGGAGCAGCTCCTCGTACAGCGTGTGGCCGTGTTCGAACCCCTTGTGATCCCAGAACTCCTCGCCGTGGTCGGCGAACACCACGAGCACGTCGTCATCATCGAGCACGTCGATGATCCGGCCCAGCTGGTCGGTAGCGTAGCGGATGTTGTTGTCGTAGCGGTCGCGCACATACTGGCGGTCGGCCTCCGCGGTGATCTTGGCCTCGCGCACGTCCGGCAGGTGGAACTCCTCCCGCAGGCCGCAGCAGCTGTCGCCCGCGAACAGGTGGCGGTAGGAGCCCGGCTCCTTGTAGGGGAGGTGGGGGTCCATGTAGTGAACCAGCACCGCCGCATCGCGCCCATCATTCTGCGCCAGCCAGGCGAGGGCGTCGTCGGTCACCTCTTCCGCGCCGGGCCACATCCCGACCCGGTGGATGCCCCAGTCCCGCGTCATGCCGAAGTTGGCGGACAGGTAGACATTGCCGGCGAACATCGCCGTTGCCCAGCCCTGCTGCCGCAGCTGACCCTGCAGGGTGGGCGTGCTTTCGTAGTACTCGGGGTGACGCCCCGTGAGTACCGACCGGGTGCTGGGGAGGGTCCACGGTGCGACGCTGTGGGCCGCCTCGAACACTGCGGCGCGTTCGCCGAGCGCGTCCAGCTTGGGCGACGTCGGCCGCTCGTAGCCGTACAGTCCCAGGTGATCGGGTCGCAACGTGTCGATGAAGGCGAGCACCACTCGGCGCGGTGATGTCTTCCTGGTGGCGATCCCCGGCTCACCGAAGAACGCGTAGTCGTACCGGGAGGTCGCTCCGGGCTCGCTCCGCAGGGTGAGCTTCACCAGCTGTCCCGACCACTTGGACAGGTCCACCCGCACGGCGGGGAACTCGCCTGGGACCAACGCCCCGCGCCACGCCTCCTCGGCGGGACCGTCGCCGACTGTGACCTCCACGACTCCCGTGCACCCATCCGACGGCGCCGCCTCCCGCAGCTCCGGCGCCACCAGGCCAGGCGCGAAGTACAGCTCCGTAGCGGGCGGCAAGGTGAGCTCCCAGGTCGCTGCTCCGGGTGCGGGGAGCAGGAGGCCGGTCCGGTTGTCCCAGCCGTCGTTGATCGCCGCAACGACGAACTCTGCGGGGTCTTCGATGCCGGACATGGAGAAGTTGAGCCTGCGCTCGCGCTCGACGGCCCGATCATAGGAGAGAGTGAACTCACCGGGCCGGGGGGCCTCCCGGTCGTCGGGGAACAACACGTACAGCTCGTCTGTGTCGTGCCACCAGAACGGCGTCGAGGACTTGATGTAGCGGTGGTAGGGGACGGAGGCGCCG
>JBLFXJ010000598.1:0-3372 GCA_047609825.1 Myxococcota bacterium | reverse complement strand
TCTGCACGCAGACGTGCGGCGAGCTCAGGCTCGAGACCGGCCGCGAGCGCGCCGTCGATCAGCCGGATCACGCCGCCCGCAGCACGGTGGGCCGACAGCTCAGGCAAGCACGCCAGCACGCCGCGTGCCCGCTGCTCGGGTCTGGCGCCGGACCGGGCGATCGCCAGCAGGTGTGGCCGCTCCTGCGCCAACGCGGCCAGTCGCACCGCACCACCCGAACCCGTAGCCCCCCGTGCGAGCTTCTCGCCGACCTGCAGGTAGTGCCGGTGGTAGGCTGCGATGGCCTCCGCGCCGTCGTCCCCCTCCTCCAAACGCAACGCTGCGAACTCGCGCACGGAGTTCAACAGGACGAACCGGATCTGCGGGGCGGGGTCGGCTGCGATGGCCACGAGCGACTTGTCCCGGAGCGCCTGCAGCAGGTCCGCGGGCCACGGCGATTCGGGGCCGTCGCCGGCCAGCAGCGCCTCTGCGGCCTCGAGCGGGAATGTGCCCTCGAGCACGGACAGCCGGCTGAGCGCACGCCGCTCCGGTGCTGGCAGGAGCGCCCATGACCACTCGAGCGCCGCCAGCAGGGAGCGATGGCGCAGCACGCGATCGGAGCGGGACTCCCGGAGCAACTTGAATCGGCGGCGGAGGCGATCCAGCAGCTGGGGGGGCGCCAGGGCTCCTGCGCGGGAGGCGGCGAGCTCGATCGCCAGGGGCAGTCCATCCAGCTTGAGTACCACCTGACGAAGCACCTCGATATCGGCCAGCTGGGCGTCGGCTCGGACTGCGCTCACCCGCTCGCGCAACAGGGTGACGCCGTCGTCTACCGAGAGCGGTGCAACCTCGACCACATGCTCCCCGCGCACGTGCAGTCGCTCCCGGCTGGTGACCAGGAGGTGCAGGCTGGGGGCCTGGTCGAGCCAGGCACCGACTGCCGATCCGGCCTGGCCCTCCAGGTGCTCGAAGGTGTCGAGCAGGAGGAGGGTGCTGTGTGGCGAGCGGGCCGCCAGTGACCGGGCCAGGTCCTCATCGGGCGAGATCCCGACCACCTCCGCGACTGCCCTCCGCAGGGCGTCCATGCCGGTGAGACCTGCTAGATCCACGAACCAGACACCGCCGGGGAACTGCGCCATCGCGCGGCTCGCGACCTCCAGGGCCAGCCGGGACTTCCCGGAACCCGGAGGCCCCGTCAGGGTCAACAGCCTGCGACCGCCCGTGAGCAGTGCAGTGACCTCCGCGATCGGCCCGTCGCGTCCCACGATGGACGTCCGCGGCACGATGACATTGGTCGACCGCCCCTCAGTGCCGGCCGTGTCCTCGGTGTCGTCCGCCGGGACGAACCGATAGCCCACGCCGTGCACCGACAGGACGTGCACCGGGACCTTGGGATCCGGCTCCACTTTCGCGCGGAGGCGCCGCACGGCGAGGTCCACGGCGCGCGTCGGGTTGCTGGACCGGTAGCCCCACACCCGCTCGAGCAGCTCGTCTCGCGACACCGCTTGCCCCGGCCTCGCGACCAGGTAGGCGAGCAGCTCGGTCTCGCGGGTGGTCAGGGATACGACCCCGTCAGGGCGGATGACCCGCTGACGGCCGAGGTCGATCACCCCGGTGCGCAACCGTAGCTGCGAGGGTGCGGCCAGCTCGTCGGGTGGGGATGCAGTCACGCCGTGGACTATCACCCCGTGACGCCGGGACCACCACTCCCGACCCGCGCTACCATGGCCACTGGCCAGCGAGGAACGCCTGACCCGACGCCTGACCCGGAACGACGAGGCTGCCCTGGAGGAGCTGCTCATGGCCGATCCGGTCGTGAACCTGTTCCTCTTGGAGTTCGCCGACAGGCATCCGCTCTCGAGCTGGCCGTGGTATGGCGTCGACGGCTGGGCCGGCCGGATCTCGGCGTGTGCGCTGGTCGTTCCAGAGCGATTGATGGTGCCGTTCGCGCCGGTTGACGCCCACGCCCGGCGCTTGGGCCGCCGGATCCGACGCCACCACACGCCGTGCATGATGGTCGGGCCACGGGCGGCCTGCGACGCGATCTGGGAGGAGTGGGCGCCGCGTGTGCATCCGGTCCGGTGGCACGACCAGCAGCTCTACGCGATCGCCGACCCCCCTGCCCTTCCACCGCTCCCGGGCCTGCGGCGGGCGGTGTGGGATGAGTGGGAGGCGCTCGCGAGACTGGGCGCTGAGATGCAGCTCGAGGACATGGACGTCGACCCGCGCGTGCGGGATGGCGAACGACATGATGAGCTGGTGCAGGAACGCGTCCGTGCCGGCCGTACATACGTCGTGGAGCAGGGAGGCCAGATCGTGTACACCGTGAACGTGGGTACTCGAAGCCAGCTCGGGAGCCAGCTCGGAGGCACGTACGTGCCGCCGGAGTTTCGCGGACGGGGTATCGCCACTGCGGCGACGGCGGAGGTGACCCGCCGGCTCCTCGACCGTCACCCGCGGGTGACACTGCACGTGAACGAGGCGAACCGGAGCGCCGTGCGGGTGTACGAGAAGGTGGGCTTCCTGCCGGTCGCCCCATACCGCCTCGCGACGATCGCGTGAGCACGGAGGCCCTGTGTTGCTAGCGGACGAGAGCTTCAGCGAGCGAGTCGAGGCCACGGTGACCGAGCTCGAGCAGCGCACCGACGCCGAGATCGTGGTGGTGGTGGCCGCGCGGAGCGGGGAGTACCGAGACCTGGCGTTTGGCGCCGCGACTGCGGCGACCTTTGCCCTGCTCGTGGTGCTGGATGCGGTGCCGTTCGCGATCCACCCGTGGGCCGTAGTTGCCGATCTCGCCATCGCGTGGCCGCTGACCGCCTGGGTCGCCACCTCCGACCGAGTCACCCGCTGGCTCCTCAGCGCCACCCGTGCCGATGACGCCGTGTTGCGGGCCGCGGCAGCGGCTTTCTACGAAGAGGGCGTGCACGCCACCCCGAATCGCACCGGGGTGCTCGTGTACGTGAGCACTGTTGAGGGCCGTGTGAAGCTGGTCCCCGACATCGGCCTCGAGGCCCACATTCCGCCCGGACGATTCGGCGAGGCGACCCGCCAGTTCGCGCACGACGACCTCGATCACTTCCTCGCCGGCCTCCGAGCCCTGGGCGATGTGCTCGCCGAGCGGGTCCCCCACACCCAGGCGTCCGACGCCGTCGACCTCCCCAACACTCCGAGGATCCGCCCATGAGTGCGCGCTTCTGGGTCGCACTCCACACACCTGGGGGCCAGCTGGCGCTGCGGATGGTAACCGTCGCCATCTTCGTGGGTGGCCTCACCGCAGCCGAGGTCGCCGACGCCCGCATCGGTGGGGGCCAGACCTTTCGCGGCGGCGGCGGCGGATCCAGCCGGGGGGGCGGCGGCGGTGGGGGCGGCGGCGGCATCCCCAGCGACCTGCTG
>JBLFXJ010000597.1:0-3386 GCA_047609825.1 Myxococcota bacterium | reverse complement strand
TGAGGTTGGCCGCCGCCGGTTGTTGAATCTGAGTGACACTTGAAATCTCCATCGTGCTTTGCGTCGCGTAGATGCAGCTGCGGTGCGTTGCAACAGCGGGGCCCCCGAGGTCGGCGGGCGCCTCGCACCTGCCAGCGCAGCGCGATGAACGCCCGTACGGGGTCGAGCAGCGTGGCCACCGTTCGCATCGCCCGCCCACACTGGGAACACCGCGTCGGATCACCGCCGAACGTGTACAGCATCAAGGCTCGCCAAGCGATCCAGCGTCCGCCGGGGTGCGAGATGGCGTCCGTCGGGGGCTGGGGCACGACGTGACGGCGGAGCGGTGACGCCGGCGCGAACACCCCGAAGTACCGGACGCGGTTCACGCCAGGCGGCAGCAGCAGGCTGGACACTCTGCCGCTCTCGCGGAGGCTGCCGCCGCCGCGATCGGGGGAGTGTCCAGCGGTCGCGCTGCTTATCTTGTCGTTGCCCGGGCGCCCGATTCGCACCGCGACGAGTGCGATCGGTTTCTGTAGGGTGCACCCCCTCAGGAGGATTCGCGCATGGTCATCGCAGTCCGGGCCGCCCTGGTCCTCAGCGTGCTCGCCTGGAGCACCACCGCCCGCGCCACCTCGGACGACGAGCTGGCCTCGCTGCTCGCCCAGTCGCTCGACCGCGCAGAGGCGCTGGTCGAGGACGGCCAGGTCGCCGAAGGCGTATACGTGGGATCCGTCGTCGCCTCCCTGTACCCCGACAATCCGCGGGTCCAGCAGCTCGTGCAGACCGGCTACGAGGCGCGCGTCCGCAGCAAAGTGCTCGGCTACAACCTCGGCCGTCGCGTTCCGCGGGAGAAGGTGTCCGCCGCCCGGCGCATCCTCCTGTATGTGCCGGACCGGGTGCTCGACCTGCTCGACGTGCTCACCGTGCGACTGTCCGTCGGGCCGCAGATCGGGTTTCGCGCCCACGCCACCCATGCGTTGCAGGCCAACGCCTTCGCCGGCACGACGGTCGGCGCTGGCATCGGCCAGAAGCACTTCGCCGGGGTGGACGCCGAGACCCGCGTCGACGTCGCCCTGGGCCCCGTCGGGCCGAAGGTGGTAGGCGGCTTCCGGCTCGGCACGACCCTCGACGCCGCCGGCGGCCTGTCCGTGGTCCAGCTCCCCACGAACCAGCTCTACGACAACTACCGGGACTACTGGGCGCTGGGCGGCGGCGTCGGTCTGCTGTTCGTCGGCGCCGAGGCCGAGGTGCACCCCTTCGAGGTCGGCGACTTCCTGGTGGGCGTGTTCGGCGGGGATCTGCTCCGGGACGACCTGGCCAGCACCCAGCGGCTCCGGCTGCGGGATGGCGACGGCGCCCTCTACCGCAAGCTCGCCAACCGGGTGCGGAAGGGCCGCCTGCGCCGCTTCCTGGCGGCCTACCCAACGCTGCCGACCACCAGCCCCGAGTGACTGCCCGCCGCTCCCGTAGAAGTGTCTGGCCCGCCCCCTACTCGCTGCTCGGTTCAACCAGGGCAACCCATTCCCTCGCGCCAGGTGGCCCGCCACGCGCGACTGGCAACCCGCAGCGAGGCCTCAACCAGGTGACGGGGGCTAGAGTCTCGGACGCTCCGGAGTGGCCATGGTGTCGTCGGCCGCGCTGCTGGCGTCAGGGACCAACGCTGCTTGCAGCAGCTGCACGACGTCGTCTGGCTTGCCCACCACGAACAGCTCCCTCGAGCCATCCGCGAGCTCCACCCGGACCCGAGACCGCAGCCCTCCGCTGAACAGCTCCAGCGGTGACCAGCGTGCGGGCTCGACGCCGACACCCGCAATCCGGTCCAGGGCGATGTCGGCCGCTTCGCCGCCGAGCATTGCCTCGAAGGCGTTGGGCCGGAACCACAGATGGCCATCCGCCACATCCAGGCTCCCGCCGACTGCGCGCCGTCCCTGAGTCCGGTTGGCCAGCATCGGCCAGGATCGTTGGTCGCTCAAAGCCCCTCCGCAGTGCCCGTGGCCAACATAGGCGCAAAGCTACCGACATCGAGGCCGAGGAACAACCTCCTTCCTCCAGGATCAGTCCTCCGCTCAGGCGGACATCCAGCTTGTGAGGACAGGCAACACAAGGCCACTCTCCGGTGCATCCGGGACATCCTACTCTCTCGTCGCGCCGTCCGCCCACCCCACAGGGGACCTTCCCGGGCTCCGATCCGCCGGTTCAGCCCGGTCGAGGACAGGTAGCTTAAGGCCGCTCGTCGTTGCATCTGGAGCATCCTGCCCTCTCGCCGAGCCGTCCGCACACCCCGCAGCGGGGCCCCCCAGGGACCCGATCCGCCGGTTCAGACCCTCGCGCGGGAGCAGGTTCAGACCCTCGCGCGGGAGCAGAGAGGCGCGTGGCCCGTCGCAGGCGCACGTGCGCGTCGAGAGCCACCGCCCTCACCCACGCGCTGCGCTGTCGCGTCCCCTCACGGCCCCACGCACACCGCCGACCTGGGGGGCCCGCGGGCGCCCCGTACCTGCCAGCGCAGGGCGATGAACGCCCGGACGGGGTCGAGCAGGAGTCGGGTGTGTTCTACGCCAGCGCATCGGGCATGAGCGGCAAGATCGTGGACCAGAGTACGCTGATGGCCGACTGTGCGAACGTGGCGTTCCAGGACAATGCGAACGAGGCAATTCATCGCTTTCTGCCAAGGTAGTTAGCGAGTCTCCTCGACCCAGGCGGGGCTGGCAGAGATCACTCATTGAACCTGCGGGATTTACCTTCTTCGGCGGTCTGGCCGCCCCACCTCCGCCCCAGCCACGGTCCAGAGGTCTGTCCCGACCCCCAGGTCTGAGGTCGCCAGGGCCTGCCTCAACTCGGAACGAAGGCTCTCATCGTCAACCTGAAGGGTGGACTGAATGATCTCGCCCAGGACCTCTTCGGTGCCTGCTAGATGACCTCGGCGGAGATGCCGAGCCGGTGAGCGCGCGTCCAAGTGGTGTCCTCGCGCGGGTGAGGACCGAAGGAATATCGAGTATATCTGCCCGGTCCGACGCCTGCGCGAGGGGGCCGCTTAGGCGTGCGAGGACGGTTCGGAAGCTGCGTTGAGGTCATCTAGGAAGATGGTGCCGGCATCCGAGTACGTCCACACCTCGTACTGCGGCGTTGTCGCTCCCAGGTCCCAGAGCTCCCCAATGCCAGACATCTGCTCGAGAACGGCCGCCCCGGCGTTCGGCTCGTCGCTCCACAACATCGCTACGACCTCCAGCTGACGAAGGTGGTGGGGTTGCAGGTCCTCCGGTGAGGTTGGCCGCCGCCGCTTGTTGAATCTGAGTGACACTTGAAATCTCCATCGTGCTTTGCGTCGCGTAGATGCAGCTGCGGTGCGTTGCAACAGCGGGGCCCCCGAGGTCGGCGGGCGCCTCGCACCTGCCAGCGCAGCGCGA
>JBLFXJ010000596.1:0-3416 GCA_047609825.1 Myxococcota bacterium | reverse complement strand
GCCAGATTCGTCGATGTAGCTGCGCAACAGCCCTCGGGTGACGGCCGTGGCCTCACGGGTCCGCCCTTGGGCGGCGAGCCAGTCCCGGACGCGGGATGCGAGCACGCGGCCGCGAGCGCGCACAACCCCCGGCGGCGCACCGTGCACGAGCTGATCGAACGAGTCCCGCTGTGCCTCGGCCAGAACAGAGGGCGCGTGCCTCGCGAACACGCCCTCGAGCCGAGCTCCCACGTCCGTCAACACGCCTCCGGTGACAGCACGACAACCCTAGCACTGCGCGGCCGCGGGCTCTCGCCCTGCCGTCACCCAGTCAGCGCAGGCCCGCCCTCCGGCGGACCACCCACGCGATTCCGCTGAAGATCAGCACCCACACCGCCACGACCGGAGCACGCCACAACAGGGTCTCGCGACGCTCCCAGACCGTGCGCCCAGCGGACGGGTCGTGTTGGATCGCCCCCCGCTCGCCGGGTCCGATCCACGCCCCTCCGGTACGGTCCGCCATCCACTTCGTGAACGCCAGATCCGGCACCACTTCGTCGTTCTCGGGATCACGAGTGGTGACGGCGAACACGGTCTCAGCGGTGCCCACCAGCGCGGATTCGGTGCGCACCGAGACACGCACCCGGTGGGTGCCGCGAAGCTCGGCGGGCAGCTGGAGCACGACCTCCCCGTCAGCGCCGGTGACGCCGAGCAGCTCGACGGTGGCGTCGGGGGTCAAGATCTCGGCGCTCACCGATGCCCCTGCCAACGGGGCGAAGCCGGTGTCGCGAGCTCGGACGACCACGCGTACGTCGTCGCCGACCGCATAGTTCTCGCGCGGCGTGTCGACGCTCACCCTCGCGGTGGTGGTGTCGCGCATCAACCAGCGCACCGCGTTCTTCCAGAACCGAAGATACGCCTGGTTACCCCGCCCCTCCGCCGCTTCGGACAGCGACCAACGCCACGAGGTGTCGGCGGTGAGCGCCATGGTCCTCCCCTCGCCCACCTCCTGGACCGTGAGCACAGGCAGCGGCGCGCCGTCGGCCCCGGTGAGCGTGGGGTGCTCGAGCAACACCGTGGCGCCGTCGCGCGCGCCAAGCACCCGGTTGGTCCCGTCGAGTGGGCTGAGACGTTCCCACCACTGCACATTCTCCGCCCCATCGGCCACGAGCCGGGTCACGGGATGGCGCGCCCCCTGGTCGGTCAGCCTCGGGAGGAACGGCGAGGGGTCCGGCTCCTCGGGGTCGAGCCCCAACCGAACGGGCAACACCTCGGCGAGCGGTGTGCCTCCGTAGTCGCCAAGTGAGAACGACCGGTCCCCGCCGACCATGACCACAGCCCCGCCCTGTTCCACGTAGTCGGCGAGATTTCCGAGGAGGATACTGGCTTCACTCGCGAAGTACGGCCGATAGTCGAAGTTCTGGAACACCACGACATCGAACGACCACAGGTCCTCGTCGAACAGGTTCCGGTATGGGAACTGGATCAGCGACAGCTCTTCGTCCCGGTACGACGTGACCAGGTCGCCCGTGGTGCGCAGGATGAAGAAGCTCACCAGCTGGACCGATGGATCTCCGATCAGGAACCGGCGGAGGAACTTCACATCCCAGGATGGGTTCCCTGCGACCTGGAGCACCCGGATGCGGTCGCGCACAACTCGCACCACGACTGGCATGCTGTTGTTCGACGGCACCGCGTCGCCCTCGTACAGCGGCAGGCGCACGGCGTAGGTGAATCGTCCAGCATCCGCAGGGGTGACCTCGAACTCGACCACGCCGTGTCCGCTGTCGTCGAGCTGCACCTGGCGTTCGGTGACCAAGGCACCGTCCAGCTCCAGCGTGGCTGGCACAGTGCGGCCCTCGAACCCGGCACCCTCGATCTCCGCTCGCAGCCGGAACGGGCTCCGGATGAACGCATACCCTCCCGCATCGACCGAACGAACGGCCAGATCCTGGATCTCGCCTGGGCTGCCCACCTGGAACACGGTGAGGGGGCCCGGCAGCTCGGACATCCGCGGGTCGCCCTCGGTGCGCCACCGCTGACGGAGCAGGCCCCGATCGAGGCCGTCGCCCACCAACACCACCGCGGCGAGACGCTCGCCTGCAACGCGCTCCGACAACGCTTCGAGCGCCCCCTCAACGTCGGTGCCAGGCAGGTCGTAGGCGCCCGGCTCACCGACGACCAGATCATCTCCGAAGTGGTACACGTCGATCTCGCCAAGCTCGCCGCGGATGCGATCGAGGATGGCGGGGACAACCGCGTGGCGGGGTTCACCCCCTTCGAGCACGGACATCGACCGCGATGCGTCCACCAACACGGCGACGCGACCAGGCTCCTGGCGGCCCTCCTCCTCCACCCAGACCGGCCCGGCCAATGCGAACACGACGCCAACGAGCGCGAGCATCCATGCGGCAAGCTCGGCGAGGCGAGCCACGAGCGACCGCTGCCCCGGAACCGCGGCGCCGATCGCGAGCAGAGCACCGACCGCTGCCAGCACCACCACCCAGTCGGGCGCAGTCCACGTGAGCGAGCCACCGGCCGCGAGCTCGGCACCGAAGAGCCAGGCAGTCACTCGAGCCGCCCGTTGAGCATCAGCGCACGCACATGCGCCTGGTCCCGCTTGTAGTTCGCCGTAAGGCTGTACAGAATCAGGTTGATCCCCAGCTTGATCGCCTCTCTCCGCTGCCCCTCCCCCCCGGGCACGCACGCCTGACGGGGCCGGCCATCGTCCATGCGGTCCAGGGCGCCCGACAGGTCATTGCGCATGTACACGAGGGGGGTCACATTGCCCACCGTGACCCCCTCGAGCCAGCTGTGGCGCGCGAGCCTGCCCAGCGGCTTGTCGAGCAAGAAGAAGCTGCGAAAGACCGAGTGATCGGCCGGCAGCGGGCTTAGCGGCCGAGTGGGGAAGAGCCGCCCGATGAGCCGCCGAACCGAGGCATCCAGCGGACCGCGCTCTGCGCCGGTGGTGTCGTCGATGAGGAGGAAGCCGCCGTAGGCGAGGTAGCGAGAGAGCTGTTCAACCCCCACGTCCGACAGCGGTGCGAATGGGCCGTCCAGCACGAGCACGGAGAATGGGTGTTCGAACAGCTCGGGTAAGTCTGGTGAGATCAGCACGGGTCGCGGCGAGCACTCCACCGAGGTGGTCTGAATCACCTCGTACAGCAGCCGCTTCCACGCATTTGGCCTGGACACAGTGCCATCCGGGAGGGCCAGCTCGGCCACGTCTACCAGAGAGGCCTCGCCGAACGCGACGGCGGGCGGACAGGCCAAGAGCCCGCCACCCAACGCCAGGATCTGCCGACGGGTCATGCTCACGCGGCCCCCCCTCGTGCTGCGGCGAGGAGCGCCTGAAGCACCAACAGCACGAGGCCGAAGCCCAGCGCGGGCCGCCCGAGGTCGACATGTCGGAGCACTAGATCCGGATTGAGGTCGCG
>JBLFXJ010000595.1:0-3417 GCA_047609825.1 Myxococcota bacterium | reverse complement strand
CGATGTCGTCGTCGGACGCGGACGCCGGCTCGGTGCCCGGCGTGGTCGCGCCAGATGTGCCTGGCTCCGACGCGTCGGCGCCCGGCGCCACCTGGTCCCCTGGCCCGCCGATCAGGAGCGGCTTGTCCATGCCGGCCTCCACCACGAGGGGCCCCGGTGCGCAGGCGAGAAGGGCGAGCGGGAGAAGACCAAAACGCAACATGAGGACCTCCAAAGGCGACACCCAGATGCTACCACATGTGCATCGCCCAGCGAAAGTATAGGATTGCTTAAGGAGGTCGCATGCGCGTCGCTGCGGTTGTGCTGGGACTCGCCGCCGGGTGCGGGTCCGCTGCGTGCCCGGAGGGGACCGTCCCCTGAAGCCCCGAAGTACCGCACCCGATTCACGTGCGGCGGCAGCAGCAGGCTGGCCAGCCGGAGGCACGCGTCGTGGGGCAAACGTACGGCCTTCGTCGACGGACAGGCGCTGAAGGGACACCGCTGCGCGGGCCAGGGGCAACCGGGCGACCTCGCCATCGTGAACTCTGAATAGCGCGTCACCGGTGAGCGCCAAGCTCCCCTGGATCCACCGCGGCGGCAGGGGCAGTGGAGGGCTCTCGTAGGGTGAGACGCCCCGAGCGACCCCGTCACCCGTGGGCTTGACGACGATTCGGTAGTCCTGCGGCCCCCAGCGCACCGTGGCCGTGGTGCCATCCGACCGAACCCGGCGTGCAGGACCGCCGCGCCCATCGCGAGCGATGCGTGGCTCTCCCGGCGAGATGACGAAGATGCGCCGGAGCTGGTCGGTGACGGCGAGCTCGGGGCCCCGTCTCCGTCGGCGCCGTAGGGGCGGCTCACGGCGGTGACGCTGCTGGCGATGGGGGCGTCGAAGGTCCACCGCACGTCGTGGAGCGCGTCGCCCTGGCCGCTGGACCCGAGGGGCGCCTCTCGAACACATCCACCCAGCCGTTGCAGCCCTCGCCTCCGCCAGCGAGCGGGCGCGCATCGACGTGGACGGCTCGATCGTGTCCAGGTGAACGCGGCGGGTCTGACCCCGGGTTGCTGCGCTGCACAGCAAGTGGCTGCGCGCTCCACGCACCTCTGCGACGCCGAAAGAACAGGGAGGGTCAGCGCAGTCGATCACCGGCTGCGCTGACGCGCCCGGTCAGTCGCAGAGGACGTAGGCGTCATCGCCATAACCCATCACGGCCACATCGACGGTGTTCGCGATGTCGCCCGGCAGCACGCCGGTCATGTCCAGCACGTTGCCAATGCGGAAGGTGTTGCCCTCGGCGGTGGCGATGAACATTGTGTCGGCCGCCGTCCAGTTCGGCCACCACACATCCCATTCGACAGTGTCGATGTCCGACTGAACCACGTCATCGAACGGCAGCCCGAGCCTCCACCCGGCCCGGGCGCCGCCGACCTCCGTCAGGAACTGGCCTTCGGGACTGCAGCAGCCGCTCACCACGTCCGCCGCCGGGTTCGCGCACACGCCATCGGAGAGCGCGGGCTCGGTGGCCCCGGTCTCCAGGTCTACGCAGGTGCCGATCTCGTAATAGTGGTCGTAATCGAAGTGAACCGCCGGCCACGGTGGAGCAGACCTCGGCACCTCCATCTGCGTGGCTGTGGCGCGGGAGACCCACCGTTCGACCGTCTATGTGTTGTAGGCCGTCAGTCTGACCACCGGCATACGACCTGGCATATGATTGGCCAGAGGAGGTGGTGAGCGACGGGTCTTCGCTGGTTTGCGCGCTTCCCGGGCCGTTACTGGCGCGTCCTGGGAAGTCGCTGTTGCGGGGGGGGCAAGCCGCCGCGTGGCTGCGGTAGCTATTCGCAGGTGACGAGCTTGTACATCCAGGCGTTGGTGTACGGGCCGTTCCAAACCGACCAGTCCGGCGGCGTCCAGAGCCAGTCCTGCTCCACGACGCCCGCGGCGCCGAAGTCGGCGTAGCTGGTCTGGTAGTCCTCGTCTGCCATCATGGCGAACCAGTACAGGACACCCGCGCTGAGGGTGATCGGAGCGTCGAACACGGGCCCCTGCCACTGGTTCTCGCCCACGATCTCGGAGGTGCCGGTCGTGAGCAAGACACCCGGCACGCCCGCACCGTCGTCAGCGTAGACACCGAGGGTCAAGTTCCCGGCCGACTCTCCCGTCCAGATCTGCGCCCCGTCCAACGTGATTTCCGCGTCGGGTACGAATGGCACCATGAGCGTGTTGGAGTGGGATGTGGTGGTGTCCGCAGCCGGCGGCGCGTCGGCGTTCTCACTCCACAACACGTCGACCGGCGTGCACCGGCCGCCGGCGGGCTCTGGGCCGCCGAGCGTGGACATGTCGAGGACTCCCGACAGCGTGCAGGTGGTCACGTCGAGGACTTGCAACGAGCGCGAGCACACGCCGTCGGGCAGCGTGGGGCTCCAGGTTACGGCGCCGGTGTCCTCGGGGCGGGCGAAGCCCCACCGCAGTCCAGCGAGGCCGGTGACGGTGCCTGCGCAAGGGCCTGCTGGGATCACGTCGGCTCCGGCGCCCAGCCCGAAGAGGTACGCGATGGAGCCACCGGGCGTGGCGCCGGTGATGGTGATGTCGACGTCGCCGGGACACGAGCCCGCGCCAGAAAGCGAAATGCCGCCTCCGGCGTACGCAACCGTCGAGGCGAGAAGAAGAGAGGCGTAGATCACGTTCGCTCCTGGGGTAGGCGCCACTGTACCGGATGGGAGACGGCGGTGGAGTGCTGGTCGCCGTCCGGCACACACCGCCGGCCCGGTGGCGGTTCGCGAGTCGCGATTTGCTTCCCCAAAACACGGGTTTACCGCCCTATTTGTTGTGTGGGCCGAAACTGTCCCCTCTCTTACACGTGTGCTCGCCGCCGCCTCTTCCGCCTCCGGCGCATCGGACGGGTGGGACCGGCCGGATCACCAGCGAACGCCAGAACAACGACTCAGCGAGGGTCATCGTCGAGCGATCGTATGCCCCACGGACTGCGGGGTTGGCAACGTGTCCTGCGGGGCCGGCCCCCCGAGGGCTCGGGCCGCGGCGGCTGCACCCCCTCAAGTCGAGTGGACGGAGGTAGATCACACCACAGGCGCGGAATGAATCGAGTATCGCCCTTGCATGCGCGTCGTCATGCCGAAGTACACGGGGCCTGGAGTCTGGACGCCCGTACCGAGGTCCATCGAGAGGACAGGTAGCTTAAGGCCGCTCGTCGTTGCATCTGGAGCATCCTGCCCTCTCGCCGAGCCGTCCGCACACCCCGCAGCGGGGCCCTCCAGGGACCCGATCCGCCGGTTCAGACCCTCGCGCGGGAGCATGAGAGGCGCGTGGCCCGTCGCAGGCGCATGTGCGCGTCGAGAGCCACCGCCCTCACCCACGCGCTGCGCTGTCGCGTCCCCTCACGGCCCCACGCACACCGCCGACCTGGGGGGCCCGCGGGCGCCCCG
>JBLFXJ010000594.1:0-3419 GCA_047609825.1 Myxococcota bacterium | reverse complement strand
TCGGCGAGTGGTCTGGCGAGCTCGCGCGCTACGCGAACCCCGGCGACCACTGCCACGGCGTGCCGGATGGCCAGTGCAATGGCGACGCCGATGCGAAGCACTGGGGCAGCAAGAAGGAAATCGAGGGCGTCGAAGCCAGCTTCGCCCACATGCAGAAGTACATCGACGACGGCGGCAGGCTGTGGGTGCTGAACGCCGGTTCCTACCAGGTGAACCCGCAGAACACGGATGAGAACTGGTTCTTCCCCGAGGAGTTCCAGGCGGGCTACGCCGCCGGCAAGTTCTCTGAGGAGCGGTTCACGCTCCGCGGCGCTCGGTATGCCGAGCCCATCGTGTACAACCTCCTCGACGCCGACTCCGCGTTGGGTGCCACCATCCCTGAGAGCGCGCTGTTCTACTGCGACATGGAGGAGGAGGTCGACCCGCTCGCCGAGTGCCAGCGGTGCCTCTCCCCCGGCTCGGGTTGGGACACCAACTGCGACGTGGTCGATCGTGCCGCGGTGGTCGAGCAGGAAATCTACGAGGAATTCCAGCGTCTGCAGCCCGACGAGGCTGGGCTGGACATCCTCCACATGCGTCCACTCGTGATCGAGAACGGCTGGCGCGTGCCGGATGGTCGTCCCGCCGGTCTCGATGGCTGGGTCGAGATGCACTACAACTTCGTGGTCCTCGATTCGAAGTCCAAGATCGAAGAAGGCGGCTCCGTCAAGGGCGCATTCACCCTGGTGTTCGATGCAGAGAGCACGAAGTCCAGGTTCATGGTCAAGGGCGAGTTCGAGGTCGACAAGATCAAGAAGGACCGCTGGACGGCTGATGATCTGCGTGGGATCAAGCTCGAAGAGTCGCCCGACGTGAAGAACGAGGCCGCTCTCTGCGTGAGCAAGTAAGCCCAGCGGCGTCGAGCCCCTCGCGTGCTGCCGGGCCTGCACATCCGTGGGCTAGCGGCGGTCCAGAATCGCGACCCACTTGAGCGACTTCTGGGTCACCGGTGTGCCCTGGAAGTCGGACGCCTGCGAGCGAATGCGCCATCCAGCGTTACGAATGAGCGCGCGCAGCTCATCGAGCTCGAACATCCGGAGCTGGAGGTGGGCCTTCTCCTCCCGTCCGTCGGCGTGGCGGTACACGTACAGCACGTGGTGCACGCGGGTCTCTGCGTTCCACCATCCCTGCTCCCAGCTCTGGAGCGGCTCGCCCGTGCGCGGATCGGCGAAGGTGCGGAACTCGTACCGCTTGTTCGGGTCGCGGTCGTACAGCTCGATGTCGGGGAGGTAGCAGTCCATGCCCAACAGTCCGCTGGGCATGAGGCAGTCACGCACGTTGTCGAGTACCCGCACCACATCCTCTGGCCCCGTGCAGTGGTGGAGGGCGTTGAACGGCCAGATCACCAGCGGATACCGCGCTGGGGGGTCGAATGACCGGAAGTCGCCCTGCTGGTACTGGACCCGGTAGCGCACCTGCGGCCGCTCCAACCGCAGTCGGCGCTCCAGGCCCGCGAGCATCTGAGCCGAGTGGTCGATGCCGTGCACACCGGCGCCGGTGCGGGCCATCGGCAGGGTGAGGCGTCCGGTCCCGCAGCCCAGCTCGAGCAGGAACCGGTAGCGACGAGCCAGGCGCACGTAGTGCTCGAGGTCCTCGGTCATGTCGGAGTATTCGAGGTCGTACAGCTCAGCGCTGCCGTAGGGGTCGCTCATGCCTGGCTCCACGCCCACTCGTGCAGGCGGCGCGCGAGCACGTGGCCGCGTCGGGCGAGGATCCCCTCCACGGGGTCGCGCCGGCCGACCAGCCGGGACCTCGCGGTGAGCAGGCGTACCCAGGCGGCGACCGCGGCGGGTGGCACCTGGCCATCGACCTGCAAGGCTGTGACGCCGACCCAGCCGGCGGGGGTGGGCAGGACCCGGGCGGTGAGGGTCGAGCCGACCAAGGGCTGAGAGCCGACCGCGCCCACCGACCCGAGGGTCACGGGCTCGCTGGGCACGAACCGGGGGTGTAGACCCACGAGGTCACGGAGGCGGTACCCCGTCGGACCGCCGGCCTCGACATGCCAGACGCCCTGTGGCGCCTGCTGCACGTGCAGCACCCGCTCGCGCTCCTCCGGTGGGAATCGTGGGCGCCTGACCCGCCAGCGCTCGGTCGCAGCGCGTAGGGGCCGCTCGACCTCCGACACGGCGTACAGCGCGATCGCGGCGGTGAGCGCGCGTCGATGGGGCGGGCGGCGGATGTCCATCACGTCGGCCCATGGACCGAGCACGAGATCGGGCGCATCGTTGCCGACCGCCGGGCTGAAGTCCGCGGCGATCCTCACGAGATCGGCCTCGGCTGCGGCCTCCATCGGCGCCCACGGGGCCCCTCGCGCATGCCGCGCTGGGGTGTGGATGGCGAGCTGCTCCATCAGTGGCAGGAGCGTGGCCGATGGGGCGCGGCCAGCCAGCACGTCGCTACGCGCCTCCTCGAACTGGACCACGGTGGAGGCGTACGCCGTGGCGTCCAGCTCTCCACCGCTCGACAGGTGGTCGCGGTGGCGCGCTGCGAGGTCCACGGCGGGGGGCTCGTCGAATGGATCGCGTCCTACGGGTGCGGTGGGCCAGGTGGCGGGCAGACGAGTGGGCATCGCGGGAGCCTATCTCGATCCGCGCCTCGCCCCTGCGCGGGGGTCGGCCGGGAGCGCGGCCGGTCCGGGTGCGGGGTACTGCGCGGCCGCAGAGCGGAGCGAAGCACCGACCCTCCGCGCCAGCGCGGGCGGGCCGAGCACCTGGGCGTCGGGGCCAAACCCTTGCACCCAGGTCTGCAGCTCGACGGTGACCGCGACCCACATGCCCAGCTCGAGGCGCCCATCGCGGAGGGTACGGAACACCTGTGTTGGATGCCAGGTGCGCTCCCGGACGTAGGCGCTGACCCGCTCGGAGAACGCCACAGCCACCTGCTGGGGCGGACCGCTGATGATGCCGAAGGCGTGCTCGATGTGCGCGCTGGGCTTCCAGTCATGGGGGAGGGTGAAGTGCTCCGCCCGGCGCCGTGCCAGCTCGGTGAACCGCTCGGCGGCGTAGGTCTTCACGGCGCCGGCGTCCAGGTCCAGCGCGAACAGGTACAGACCCTGGCGGAAGGTGGCCAGGGTGTACGGATGCAGGGCGTAGGTGCGCTCCACGCCATTCGCCTTGCGGTACCGCGCCTGGACGGGGTTGTTGTACACGACCGCGGTGACCAGGTCGTCGATGATGTCGCTGGCCGAGCCGCGGTAGTTCTTCGTGGGCTCGGGCACGGCGAGGAACCGGGTGTCCAGCTGGCGCGCGAGGTTGGAGTGCGCCCGCGAGATGGCGGGCTCGAGACGCTCGATGGCGCCATCGAGGTCTTGCGCGAACCGGGTGCCGTCGAGGAAGTCGAACAGCGTGCGGCCGAAGTGTAGCGACAGCACCTCTGCGAGG
>JBLFXJ010000593.1:0-3494 GCA_047609825.1 Myxococcota bacterium | reverse complement strand
GGGCGGGCGAACCACTCGGTCCGGCAGCAGTGCTACCTCGAACGCCGGGATGCGAAGATGACGCATCAGGGTTCACTCCGGGCCGCGGTGCGCACAACCTCCTTCCAGCTCCAGGCCGTACCGGTCTGGGCGGGAGGTGTCCCGGATGGCCCTGTATTGCGCGTTCCTCCTCAACACTCTCATCACCGCTGCTGCGGTTGCCGGGAGGTGCTGCCCGCCTTCGCCCGGCGGGCGCCGCTCCGTCGACGCTGACCACGGGGCGACGTGATCCCCAAGGACCTCGAAGCGCGCATCTTTCGCCTCCGACTGGTCGAGCACTGGCCGGTCGGGACCATCGCGCGGGAGCTCGGCGTGCACCACAGCACGGTCAAGCGAGTGCTGCATCACCAAGGTCTGCCGGTGGATGTGACGAGCCGCCCGTCGATGGTCGAGCCCTTCTCGTGGCACTCGAACTCGGCAGGATCCGCGAGGTCAGCTGGGCAGGTGGCGTGAGCCAGCCCCGACACCATCATGAGAGAGAGAGAGACTTCATGGGTAGATCCTCCAGCGGCTTCGACCCCTGCCTGAGGTGTACCAGAGGCGACCAGAACCCGGAGGCGTGCGACCGCCTGCACGCTCGCGGTTCCTACCCTTCCTCGTTCGCCATCCAGAAGACTCTGTGAGTGGGAGCATTCTGCAGCCGCGGCGCAGTTCACCCCTTCCTTCGCGCTCGTGCGGGGGAGGGGCGGCTGCATTGGCCTGCGCTCGCCCGCCGTGTTCTTCAGCCGTTGAGGGCGGGCCAGCTGGCCCGACGCGCCCCGCGGCCGAGGGCCCGACCAGCCCCGCCCATGAACCCACGATAGTCCTGGGTCGACCCCTCACCCTGGACTCCCCGTGTGGCTCCTCCTCGCCCTCGCCTGCATCTCCGAGCCGGCGTCGAAGTCGGCCGACAGCGCCGCGCCGGCGCTCGCGCCGCTGGAGCTCCCGCCACCCACGTTCATCGACGCCGTGCCGGGTCGCCTGGTCGCAGTGGGCGACGTGCACGGTGACTTCCGGGCCGCCAAGCGCGCGCTGCGGCTCGCCGGCGCCATCGACGACGATGCGCAGTGGATCGGGGGCGACCTGGTGGTCGTGCAGACCGGCGACCAGCTCGACCGCGGCGACCAGGAGGAGAAGATCCTGGAGCTGTTCGAGCGGCTCGCGGTGGACGCCCATGCCGCCGGCGGCGCGTTCTACAGCCTGCTCGGCAACCACGAGGTGCTGAACGTCGAGCTCGACTTCCGCTACGTCACCGAGGGCGGGTTCGCCGACTTCGCAGACACGCCCCACGACCCCGACGACCCCCTCCTGGCCGACCTGGCACCCGAGGAGCGCGGCCGGGGTGCGGCGTTCATGCCCGGCGGCCCATGGGCGGTCAGCCTCGCCGGACACAACGTGCTGATGGTGATCGGCGACAGCGCGTTCGTGCACGGCGGTATCCTCCCCGACCACATCGACTTCGGGTTGCCCAAGATCAACCGCCAGACCCATGAGTGGATGCTCGGTGAGCGTGCAGCCCCGGAGGTGCTGTCGGGTGATGACGCGCCCGTCTGGACCCGGCGGTACAGCGACGACGACGAGGCGGAGCCCGACTGCGAGACCCTCGCCGCCGTCGTGGAGGCGCTCGGCGTGTCCCGGATCGTGGTCGGCCACACGGTGCAGGACCGGGCGAACTCGGCCTGCGACGGTCAGGTGTGGCGGATCGACGTAGGCATGGCTGCCTACTATGACGGCGTGCCCATGGCCATCGCGATCGAGGACGGTGAGGTCACGGTCTTGGAGTAGGGGGCGCAACCGGGCTGCGTGCGTTCGACGCGGTCAGTCGACGAACCCGTCCAGTCGCTCCGCACGGTGCACCTGCCAGCCCTCCGGCGCATCGGCAGCGGCGCTGCCCAGCCGCAGGTCCCACACCACAGCATCGGTTGCCGGATCCACCTCGATCAACCGGGTGGACTTGCGACCGAGCCCCGCCGCCTCGTTGGCCACTCCGCCCTCGGAGAGCAGGGATCCCCACACCCCGAGCACCGTGCCGCTGTCCACGTAGTCGGCATCGCCGAACGTGCTTGCGAACAGCGCGCCGGTGCTCGTGTCCACGTATTCCCAGGTCTGCTCGACGGTTCCATCCCCCACCCGGTACTCCACCAGGCGGCTGTAGTTGCCGAGGCCGTCGTCCAGATCGCCGTACGGGTTCACCCGGCCGTAGTTGCCGTTGTCGAACACGAGCAGCCGGCCGTCGCCGCTGGGGTGGAGCATCGGCGCGTGCTGGTGATGGGGCCAGGCGAACGGTGCGCCGACCGGGGCGAGCAGCACATCGGACCACGGCGCCTGCCACCCGCCGGGGTCGCCGAGGATCCACACCAGGGTGCCGTCGCGCTGGAACCGGACCACCGCCCCCTGGTGCCGCACGCTGACCACCAGGTCACCGGACGGGTGCACCACCACGGCGTTCGCATGACCCCAGTCCAGGCCGAGCTCAGCGTCGTCCAGCGAGCCCCAGCCCACCCGGGTGGAGTCGAGCAAGTCGAGCAGGCTCCACCGGGCGCGCACGGTGCCGTCGTCGGCCACCTCCACCACCAGCGGGTCCTCCACCGTGGCCCGGGCGGTGGCGTCGCCGAGGTAGCCGGCCGGGTAGTCGGCGATCACCTGGCTGCTGGTGGACAACGCGACGAACCCGTCATCCACCGGGAACACCTCGTGGTGGAATCCGTAGGTGTCCACCTCGATGTCGCCGGGGCCGGGGTCTGGCGAGTGGCGGGACAGCTCTGCACCCAGCCAGTCCCACCGCACCACGTCGAACCGCTCCACCGCGACCAGCGTGTCGCCGTCGCGGCGAACATCCACCACCTTGTTGGTCTCGAGCACCCAGGCGGGCGCGCCGTCGGCGTGGAGCACGGCGATGTAGTCGGCGAGGCCGGGGCTCTGCAGGTCGATCAGGGTCAGGCCCACGTCGCCGGCGGTGAGCACCGTGGCGTCGGGCCACGGCAGGCCCAGGGGCGGGGTGACCAGCGGGAGAGACCCGGACCGCACGTCGTCGCCGCAGCGCAGGGTCCACCCGACCGTGTGGGCGGTGTCGGGGCGCAGGCCGAGCACGGGCACGGCGTGGCTACTGGCTGCCGGCCGGGTGGCGAGGGGCGCGCCGTCGAGGGTCAGGGTCAGGTCTCCGGGTGCGGTGGCGGTCAGGTCGAACACCCACGCCAGGTGTACGGCCGCCGAGGGGGCGGGCGCCACGGTGGGGTCGGGCACCACGCCGCAGCCCGCGGTGCCGGTCGGTGTGGTTCCGGTCGGTGTGGTTCCGGTGGAAGTGGTTCCGGTGGAGGTCGTACCGGTCGGGGTGGTGCCGGTGGAGGTCACACCGGTCGGTGTGGTGCCGGTGGAGGTGGACCCGCTCGGCGTGCTGCCCGTGGTGGTCGACGGGGTCTCGGCGGGGCCGCCCGTGTCGGTCTTCGGCGCGTCGCCACCGCAGGCGAACATGAACC
>JBLFXJ010000592.1:0-3506 GCA_047609825.1 Myxococcota bacterium | reverse complement strand
GTTGATGGCCACCGCCAGCCACGCGCTCGAGCGGCCCACCGTGGACGTGAGCCTCACCGCCACCAGCGCGCTGATCCCCTCCCAGGGCAACGTGGTGGTGAGCGTGGCGCTCGACCCGCCGCCCACCAGCGACGCCACGGTGTCGCTCCAGTCGCTGGTGGACGGCATCGCGATCGGCGACCCGGTCCCCGCGACCCTTACCGCGGGCGTGGGCAGCAAGGCCATCGAGGTCCCCGCACGGGTGGGGTCGTGGACAGTGACCGGCAGCTACCAGGGCCTGCTGCTGGGCGAGTCCGCCGCGGTCACCCTCCGCCCGTCCGAAGGCGCCGCCATCGCGCTGCCAGAGCCGCTGCCCGCCCTGTGGGATCGGCCGGAGTGCCGCTCGCTAGACGTGACCGTCACGCCGCAGTTCCAGCCCGATGACGGCACCTGGTCCCTGACCACCGCCGCCCCGTTCTCGTTCGACGGACTGCTCACATTGGGCGTGCCCATCGAAGGCGGCTCTGGCGTGGCGACCCTCACCTGGGACCCGACCACCCCGACCGCAACCGGCACGATCACCGCGAGTGAAGGCACCTTTCCCGAGACCGTACGCGGGTTCCGGCTGCCCTCGGTTCCCGCTGTGGACGCGGGCCTGTTCGCACCCGCCGGCGGAGTAAAGGTGGGCGAGACCGGTGCTGCGGCCGCGACGATCACCGGCTGGGTGACGCCGCCGGAGGGCGCGCAGGGGGTCGGCCCAACGACCGACCTGCGGCTGAATGTGTCCGCCGTTTCCGACGGGGGGGAGGTGGCCTGCGGGACCACCGAGCTGCCGGCGGCGCTGCTGTGCAACCAGGGCGTGCTCGACTCGTCCCCGCGGGGCGGGTGTCGCGCCACGCAGTCGGCTCCAGTCGTCAGTGGCGACGGCGTCACCCTCACCCTCGCCACCGGGGTGTGCTTCTCGGGCAGCCTCGTGGTGGAGCTGTGGGGGCCCGAGCTGGAGGGAAGCGAGGACGCCTGTGTCGGCCACCGGCCGCTCGGCGCCCTGACGCTGCTCGGGAGCGTGGCCGTGCCATACGTGTCCGCGCCCGAGCCGAAGAAGTGATTCGAACCCACTGGCTTCCGCTACCATGGTGCGCGTGACCGACCCCGCCGCCGAGCGCGACCTGTACCGAGCCCTGCTCGGCCTCGTACACGCCGAAGACGCGCCAGCGCTCCTGCGCTCGCTCCTGCCCGTGCTGCTCGACGCCACGGGTGCGCGGCAGGCCTACCTGGAGCTGTCGGACCCCGATGTGGCGGACGAGGGCGAGGTGCCCCGGTGGTCGGTGGCGCACGACTGCGATGATCGCGCGATTCGCTCGATCCGCGTACGCCTCTCCCGCGGCATCCTCGGCGAGGCCATCGCCACTGGACGGGTCGTGCGCACCGGATCCGCCCGCACGGATGCGCGATTCCGCGACCGTGAGAGCGTGGTGGCGCAGAGCCTGGGTGCGGTGCTGTGCGGCCCCATCGGCGCCGCCCCGGTGTGGGGGGCGCTGTACCTCGAGGGCGACGCGCCGTTCACCGAGGCGCACGAGGCGCTGATCGCCACGGTCACCCAGTTCGTCGCACCGCTCGCCGAGCGCCTGCTCGCCCGAGCCCGCCGCGACCGCGACGCCGACCACACCCGGGCCATCCGAAGGCGCCTGCAGTGCGACGGCATCGTGGGCCGGAGTGCGGCGCTGGCCCGCACGCTGGAGCAGATCGGCCAGGTGGCGGATGTGGACATGCCGGTGCTTCTCACCGGGCCCTCGGGCGCCGGAAAGACGTTGTTGGCCCGTGTGTTACACGCGAACAGCCAGCGGGCGGCCGGGCCGTTCGTGGAGCTGAACGCCGCGGCGTTGCCCGACGCGCTGGCCGAGAGCGAGCTGTTCGGCGCGGTGCGCGGCGCCCACTCCACCGCCACCCGTGAGCTGCCGGGCAAGCTGGCGGCGGCCGATGGCGGCACGCTGTTCCTCGACGAGGTGGCCGAGCTGTCGCCCCGGGTGCAGTCGATGTTGCTCCAGTTCCTGGAGGGCGGCGTGTACCACCCGCTCGGCAGCCCCACCGCCCGCCGCGCCGACGTGCGCCTGATCTGCGCCACGAACAGCGACCTCGATCAGGCGGTCACCGATGGCACCTTCCGGCGCGACCTGCTGTTCCGCATCCGCGCCTTCCCCATCGCAATCCCGTCCCTCGCCGAGCGCCCCGAGGATGTGCCCGAGCTCGCCCGCGCCATGCTCCGGGATGCTGCCGCCCGCTACGGCACCCTCGCCACCCGGCTGTCCCCCGGCGCCACCCGGGTGCTCCGCCTGCGGGCCTGGCCCGGCAATGTGCGTGAGCTGCGGAATGTGGTGTTGCAAGCCGCCGTTCGGGCCCGCGGCGAGGTGTTCGTCGAGGCGGCCCACCTCGACCCGACGGGGGCACCCGCGCCCGAGCCGGCGGCCGAGACCTTCCACGCCTCGACCCGCGCCTTCCAGCGCGATCTGCTCCGCCGCACCCTCGAGGCCACCCGGTACAACGTGGCCGAGGCGGCCCGGCGGCTGGATCTGTCCCGGTCCCACTTGTACACGTTGATCGACCAGCTGCAGGTGCCACGGGAAGCGTGAGCGGCCCTCCGAGGCGGAGCGGCGGCGGGGACACCTGGTGGGCGGCGGTGAGTGGACGGCGATGGCCTGCCCGACCTGCTCCTGCAGGCCCAGGTGTTGGACGGCGCCGAGCACGGCGGCGTGGTGCTCCTCGGCGACGGCCCATTCGACGGCGCCACGCTGGGCACGGCAGACGCCCTCCACACGCTGTACGCGAGCGACGCCGAACCGGACAGCGCGGCCCCGAGCTTGTGGTCGGCGGCGCACCCGGCGGGGCCCGGCAGCAGCTGCTAGGGTGCCGCACGGAGGCAGCATGCGGTTCACGTGGTGGGTACTGATCGGGCTGGTGGCGTGCGAGTCGTCCACGCCGAAGGATGACGCGCCTCCGGCAGAGATCTGCGACAACCTCGAGGATGACGACCTCGACGAGCTCGCCGACTGCGCCGATCCGGACTGTGCGTCGGTCTGCGGCGAGGTGTGCACCAACGGCACTGACGACGACCTCGACGGGCTGATCGACTGCCTCGACGACGACTGCGACGGCCTGTGTCCCGAGAACTGCGGGGATGGCCGCGACAACGACGCCGACGGCGCCATCGACTGCGACGACCGGGACTGCTTCGGCAGCTGTCCCGAGGTCTGCGGAGATGGGTTCGACAACGACGGCGACGGCAAGGTGGACTGTCTCGACGAGGAGTGCGTCGACCCGAGCTGTGCGGAGGTGTGTACCGACGGGCGCGACAACGACGCGGACGGGCTGGTGGACTGCGCCGACGACGACTGCAACGACCCCGCGTGCGACGAGATCTGCATCGACGGGCGCGACAACGACGCCGACGGCCGCATCGACTGCGACGACAGCGACTGCGACGGCGACTGTCCCGAGATCTGCACCGACGGGCGGGACAACGACGCCGATGG
>JBLFXJ010000591.1:0-3509 GCA_047609825.1 Myxococcota bacterium | reverse complement strand
AGCGAGGCGCGTGGGCCGTCGCAGGCGCACGTGCGCGTCGAGAGCCACCGCCCTCACCCACGCGCTGCGCTGTCGCGTCCCCTCACGGCCCCACGCACACCGCCGACCTCGGGGGCCCGCGGGCGCGAGCAGGCTGGCCAGCCGGAGGACGAACACCTCGGGCCGCAGCCGCACCCCGGTTCGCCCGGAGCGCCAGGGCTGCTTGAACCGGATGCACACCCGGCCCTCGTCGTCGACCGACAGGCGCTGGAGCGACACCGCCGCCCGCGCGGTGTACCGCACCAACCGCTCGCGCCCTCGGCGGTCGTCCGCCGCAACGCTCACGCCCGCGTGCACCTCCAGCCCCGCTCACCGGGCGCATCACGACACGCCTGGGCGGTAAAGGCTCGGCCCACCAGCCCTACGCGTACATCGTGCGGGACGGGCAGGAGGACGACGTGCTGGCCACCACCCTCGCGGATCAGGTGTGGACGATGGGGCTCGACATGGCCGGTGTCCTGCCTGCCGGGCCCGTGCAGCTCGTGCCCCGGGTCGGGGCATCCCACGACGCGGTCCGACGGGTCGAGTGGTCGCTGGGCGACTCCCGCGTCCACCACCGGCCCGTCCACGTCCGGAACGTCCGGGGGCACCACCCCCTCGGGCGGGACGACACCGACAGGCACGGCGCCCACGGACACCAGCGGGCCGGACGGTCCCCGCGAGCGGCCCGCCGCGGACGACGCGGTGCAGACCGTGGCGGACGAGGTCACGGACCTCGCCGCCCTCGCCCTCACCTCATAGACGCCCCTCGGATCGGACGGTCCCCACTGGATGCTGGCGGTGCACGTCAGCGAGGGCACCGAGGGAGGTGCTGTGTACGCCTTCGACGCCTCGCGCCCCGGCACCTTCGACGACGCCGCGGCCACCCTGACGAGCCCGCCAGACTGGGGCGGGGTGACGGCAGCGCACTGCGGCCCTGCCCGCTGCGCGATCGCGGTGCGCTCTGCCGACGTGGCCGGTGCCCTCGACGGTGGCGTGTGGTTCTACCCCGCGGCCCTGCCCGAGGGGGTGTCCGCGCTCGCGCTCGAAGACGGTGGCGCTGCCCGCCTGCTCCGCGGGGGGACCGGCGACAAGGCAGGCGACGCGGTGGTCCTCCTGTCGCGGGGCACCACCGACGACACGCTGGTGGTGGGCACGACCGCCGCCAACGGTGTGGGTCCGAACAGCGGGGTCGTCCAGATCCTGCCCACGGAAGGGCCCTATGGCCCCGAGCCCCTGACCGGCGCGCCCACCCGGTGGCGCGGTGAGGCGGCCGACGACCGCGCGGGGGGAGCGCTCGCGGCGGGCGACATCGACGGGGACGGCGTGTCCGACCTGGTCGTCGGGGCGCACCAGAACGTCGGCCTTCCCGGGAAGGCCCACCTCCTGACGGCGCTGTGACTCACGGGCGACCTCGCGTTCGCCGACGCGCCCACCCTCCGCGGAGAGGGCGGACGAGCGGGCCTCGTGGTGGCCGTGATCGGCGACGGGGACGGGGACGGGGACGGCACCGACGATCTGGCGGTGGCGGCTCCAGAGTGGGCGGCGGTCGACGGCGTGCCCGCGAGCGGGCGGGTGTACGTCGCCCTGGGGGGGCTGGCCCTCCCCGAAGACGCCTCGCTCGCGGACGCGCACCTCGTGCTGAGCGGTGCCTCGGGCGACCGCGCGGGAGCAGACCTGGCAGGCGGCGACCTGGACGCAGACCGCGTGGCGGACCTCGCAGTCGGCGTCCCGGGCAGCGACCTGGGTGGCGACGCCGCCGGGCGGGTCGACTGGCTCGGCGGCCCCGTGCTCGCCGGCGGGGGGCACGTCGACCTCGCGACGGGAGCCGACATCCGGTGGACGGGCACGCGGGGCCAGGGCCTGGGCGAAGCCGTGACCCACGTCGCCGACCTCGACGGCGACGGCACCACCGAGCTGGCCGTGGCCGGGAGCGAGCCGGACGGAAGCGACGTGGCCGTGCTGCTCGTGCAGATCCCGGAGTAGCCGCAGCGGACCCACCGCCGGCCCTCGCCCGGCGGCGACCCTGGCGCGATATCCCCGCCATCCGGGATACAGCGAGGTCTCGGTGGCTGGAGGACGCGTGCGCACAGGGTGGCTGCTGCTGGTGCTCGGGTGTGGTGGGAAGGACGCAGGCGACACGGCCCCCGTGGCGACGACGACCGGCGCCGGCGCGCCCGCCACCACGGGCGGCGCGACGGGCGCGGGGTCCACGACCGACGCGTGCACCCCCAACCCCACCGACCCGAGCCGCTACGTCATCGTGGGCTTCTGGAACAACGACCCCACCTGCTCGGGCGATCCGATGATCACCAACGCGTTCCCGGTGGATCCGGCAGCCGGGTGCTACTGCTGGCCCGGCAATTCGGGCGAGAACTCGGCGGACGGCTTCGCCTGCGACCCGGGCGCGGGCAGCTTCACCTACACCCAGTACAACAGCCTGACCTGCGGCCTCGATGACGACTCGCCCACCGCCAAGACAGCGTGGACCGACCGCTGCGAGCAGGACATCCCGGCCAACCTGTACGCGATGATCGTCGACTACGGGGCCTGCGCGCTCTGAGCGACAGTGAGCGCAGGGCAGTGGCAGCCATGGGCCACGCGACCCGATGCGCACCGACACCTCAACATGTACAGGACATGCGCCATTGGCGCATTTCATGTACATGTTGCAGCGGGGACCGGCCTGGCTCCGGGCGCCTCGACGCCCCCCTACCCGGCGGCGAGCCCTCCCCGCGCGCTTTGGCGCGCGGTCGTCCGGGACCGGCCAGCCACGCGGTGGTCCATCATCGCGCGCCACAGGGGCGGCACCAGCGCGATGAACATCATCAGCGGGTAGCCCCAGGGGAGCTGCGGTGCGTCCGGGATGTGCTCGAGCTCGTAGAACGGCCGCTTCGGGCGGGCGTGGTGGTCCGCGTGGCGCTGGATGTTGAAGAACAGGGCGTTCGAGAACCGCAACGGCGACTTCCACGAGTGTCGGGGAGATGGCCTCTCGTAGCGGCCAGACGCCTTCCGCCGGCGGCGGCGGCGGAGGCCGTAGTGCTCGACGTAGTTGTTCACCTCCAGGGTGACGATGGCCATGGCGCCCTGGAGCACGAAGAACACGACGGCGCGGGCGCCCAGGATCGCCCCCAGCAGGGCTGCGAGGGCCACGGTGACGGCAGACCACCGGATGGCCTGGTTGCGTGGGCCCCAGCTGCACCCCGGGAGCCGAGCCGCCGCGCCTCGGCCCGGAAGGCGAACCCGACGTTCCGCACGATTGCCCGCGGCACGAACGTCCAGACGTTGTCACCCAAAGCGGCACTGGAGCACCGGACGCTGGAGCCGAGCGACGCCGACCGTGCGGCCGCGTGGCTGGACCGGTTGGCCCAGGAGGCGGAGGCCGAGGGAGGTCCAGCCCCGTCGCGGTCGGAGCGGGTGGACCGACGCCACCGCCGGTGGGTGGCGCGCTGCGCGGGGTTGGAGGTGCACGCGGGCGTGAGCGTTGCGGC
>JBLFXJ010000590.1:0-3523 GCA_047609825.1 Myxococcota bacterium | reverse complement strand
GATCATCCAGTACGTTGCGCGCACCCTGGTGAGCGTGCTCGACCACGGCATGGATGCACAGGCGGCGATCGCCCGACCGAACCTCGCGAGCGGCGGCCGCCTCGAGCTGGAGGACGACTGCGGCGCGCCCGCGTGGTCCGACGCCACGGTCTCGGCCCTCGAGGCGCTCGGGCATCCCGTCGGCCGAGGACCGCTGAACAGCGGCCTGCACGCGATCCACCGCACCGCCGACGGGTGGATCGGGGCGGTGGACCCGAGGCGCGAGGGGCTGGCCATCGCGGTGGAGTGAGGGTTGGCGAACCGCGGGGCCGTTCGATCTGTCCATCCGTTGACGCCACAGAGCGGCCTGCTCACCCCTGGGTGGCCCCCGCGCGCTTCGCGCGAGCCACGGCAACACCACGAAACGTCTGGCCCACCCCAACAACTGAGCCACGGGGCGCACCGGAGGGAGCCCCCGCTCAGGGACCATCGGTCAGTACACGCACACCGGCACGGTGCGCTCGGGCATGTGCAAGTCGAGGCAGCCGAGGGCGGCGGCCGAGGTGGTCGGGGGCTCCACGCCCTCGATTTCGATCACCGGAAGGCCAGTGCCGGGGTCACGCCACCATGAGCAGAGGTCGTCTCCCACACCGGCATAGGGCCGACATCGCCCCGCCGGGTCGATGGTGTGGTCGACGTGGTTCTCGGTGTACCAACAGCGCCCGTCGTCGTACAGGTGCACCTCGACCCAGTGCTCGTCGTCGGACTCGCCCGACAGGAGGGAGTACAGGAGCGGCTCAGCGCCCACCCGCTGCATCGACCGGAAGGGGATGTAGCCCTCCCAGTCCGCGGGCTTGCGCGCTAACGCCCGGCCCGCGGCCATGCGGCCAACGTAGTCATCGCCCGCGGTGGGGATCGTGAATGTGCCGTCGGGCTCGAGTACCCACTCGCCCTCCGTCTCGTTGACTCGGCACCAGCTCGTGTCCCGTTTCACCTTTCGCCATGTGCCGTCGCGGCTGAGGTACCAATCGAGCGGAGTGTGGAGGGGTGTGTCGTCGTCAAGATCGATATTGCCAGACTTCCCCCGGAGATGGATTTCGCCCCCGGCGAGTGCGGTGCTGGCCACGACAGCAAAGAGAATGCCGAACATCATTGCTCCCAGGCCGTCCGGGTGCTGCGCTGGCTGGCTCGGACCGCGCGGGGTCCGCCGCGGTCAGCGGGGTGTGCAGGACCGTGAGGCAGGCAGCACCACCGTGCGTGGATGAGGGGCTGAGGGGCTGAGCCATCGACGCCGGGGGTCCGATCCAAAACAACGCAGCTACCGTCGACGCAGTCTGCAGGCGCATCGGGTACGCATGCCTCGCCCGTTCTTGATTCGCCCGGGTAGTCACCGCTGTACCTGCTCTCGCTCTCAGAGCGAGGTCGCCCCGCGAGGGGTCGTGCGGAGGAAGTCGGGGGTCGAGCAGAGGGCGCGATGTGGCCTTGTGGGGCAAGCTGGACTCCGGCGTCGGCGCCCCGTTGGCTTCCAACTTGAGTTCTCCAGCACTGACCCGGACGTCGCGGACGATGACCTGGGGCGGTACGCGGCGGTGCATGGCGAGGCGATGGGTCCAGACGGCGCCGACCCGCAGCGGCTGTGTGGCCGTGTCACCGCGAGTCTGACGCGCATGGGTCGGTAGTAGCCGTCGATCCAGGCCGTCGGCGGGAGCACGAGGTCGCCGTGGAGCCGCCAACCGGAGCCCGTGAACGCGCGCCGACGCCCCGCGAGGTCCGAGATCGCAGGGTACTCCTAGATTATGGCCCAGGGGACCTGGGCTTTGACTCGGCCTCGGTCGAATCCGCTGCAGAGCTACCTGTTGGTCTGCGCAGTGCGACGCGGCGACCCACTCGCGCCGCCGATCATCCGCCATCCACGAGTCTGCCGAGCGCGGCCGGGACCGCACCCGCCGCGAAGTCGAGGAACTGGCGAACGAGGGGTGAGAGGCCTCGCGTGTCGACGACGAGGGCACGAATGGCCTGAACCGGCATTGGGTAGTCCGGCAGAACCTCGACCAGCCGTCCGTCCTGGAGTGGCTCTGATGCCATGAACGGCGGAACCTCCGCGATGGCCTGGCCGGTGACGGCCATGTGCAGCAGGTGCTCGTAGTCGTTGGTGACGAGCACCGGGTCCAGACGGAGTTGGAACTCTCCGAGGGTCCACGACGGGGGAGCACCCGTTCGCCAGCACGCGCAGACCAGGTCGCGGAGGTCCTCCGGACTCTCGACCTCGACACGTTCCAACACGGACGGCGCAGCGACGACGCGGTGGCGGTATCGGGCGAGCGTCCGTCCCACGTACGAGCCGTAGCCACCTTCGCCGACCCGAAGCACGATGTCGACTCCATCCGCGACGAGGTCGACGCGTCGATCCGCGATGAACAGATCCATGCGAACCGCCGGGTGCCGTCGAGCGAACTCCGAGAATACGGACCACATGGGCTTGAAGTGGGGTGGGAGCGACACGCGGAGAGTGCCAGCGACACCGGAAGCGTCGTGCAGGCGCTGCTCGGCCTGAGACAGCGTGGCAAGCGCTGGCGACGCCTCGGCCAGAAGCTGCGTACCCGCGGGGGTCAGAGCCAACCCCTGCGATCCGCGCTCCACGAGCCGGACACCGAGGTCGTCCTCGAGCTTGCGCACCCGACGACTCACAGTGGCGAGCGGAACACCGGTCCGGCGGGCCGCCTCGGACAGGCTCCCCGCACCGGCGGCCGCGACGAACAGCTCGAGGGCGTTCAGGTCCATCGTCTTCTCGGCGGCAGTCCTCTCGAAAATGAGAGGGAGGGTCCCGATCTTAGGTCATCCCCGTTCGAGAGTGAAAGGCCTATATCCACTTCATCGCGAGCCGACCTTCGGCGAACGGAGTGCCCAACCATGAGAACAGCGTGACCCTGAAGACCCTGACTCTCACATTCACCATCGCGCTCACGGCCGCCGTCGCGGCTGGCTGCGGAGCGACACACAGAGTGAAAGCCACCATGAGCAACACCGCCATCTTCAACCCATCCGAGCAGGTCCAGCCTGCCACCGCGGTTCTTCGCAGCTACTTCGCCGCGCTGAACGCAGGCGACGTGGACGCGATCGTCCCGCTCTATGCCGCTGACGCCGTGTTCATGGCCCAGCACATGAGCCCGGCGATCGGTCACGCCGAGATCGAGAGCGCGTACCGCGGCATCTTCGGGATGATCCGCCTCGACGTCGAGCTCGACATCGATGAGATCGTCGTGGTGTCCCCGACGGTCGCCTACGCGCGAACGCACAGCACGGGCACCACGACCTTCCTCGCCAACGACACCCAGGTGTCGGAAGGAAACTCGGAGCTCTTCGTGCTCGTTCGCGATGACGAACGCGGTGATTGGCGAATCGGTCGGTACATCTTCTCCACCACGCAACCGCGCTGATGGCAGCGCGGCGCGTTCGAGCCGCGCTCAGGGACTGGCCCAAAATAAGTTGTGCAGCACCGAGAGGGCTCCAGGGAGTCCAGGGCAAGGAGGATGACGGAGGGGAG
>JBLFXJ010000589.1:0-3525 GCA_047609825.1 Myxococcota bacterium | reverse complement strand
CCGGATCGGCGTGGCTCGGGCAGAGTGCGGGAGAGCCGGTGCCGGATGGGGGGCTGCCCTCCGTCCGCTGCTGGCGGCGCCTGGGGCCGGTCGCTCACCAAGACGGACCGGGGGTTGGGTCGGCGGTGTGTGGGAACGCTGCGGCGTCTTGGTACGCCGATGCGGTGACCTCGCCCAGGCGCCGGACAGGTCCGAAGTGACCGACAGCCCTTCGGTCCGATCGTCGAAAAGGCGGACCAACGCCGGAAGTCGGGGTACGAAGGTGCTTGCCCGTGGCGGCCGAGCCGGTCAGCCGCCGACGGCCTCGACCCTGAGCGTCCCCGCCTTCGCTTCCTCTGCCCACGCCGGATCCGCGGGCCGGTCGAGCGCCGTGGCGCCGGGCAGCGCCCCCCCGACCACCACCGTGTCCTCCACGACCAGTCCGTCGGTGCGCACGTCGAGCAGCGGCGCATACCGGTTGCCGGCCCACACCGAGCCGCGCACCGTGAGCGACACCACCGAATCCGCTGACCGGTGGGCGTAGGCGACCATCGGGACCGGCACCGCGGCACCGTTGCCCACGAAGTGCACCTGGTCGAATGTGATCACCTTGTCACCGGTGTTCCGGACCGGCGAGAGCTGCACCAGCGCCATCCCCCGCGGCTCGGAGGTCACGTTGTCGACGAAGGCCACGTCGCGCAGGGTCAGGGCGCGGGCGAACCGGGCCTGTAGCACCGGCGTCGCCGAGCGGCTGCCGGCGAACACCAGGCCGTCGAGCGTCACATCGGCGCCGATCGCGAGGAGCTGGGGCGCCTCGAGCACCGCCGGTCCGTCGGGGGCGAGGAGGACGAGCGAGGCCTGCACCTGGCGCGGCCCGTGCACGGTGAGGCCGCTAGCACCTGGGTATTTGCCTGGCGCGAGCTCGATCGTCCACGTGTCGGCGAATCCGGCGTGCAGCGCCGAGGTGTAGGCATCGAGCGCCGCCTTCAGTGAAGTGGTCGAGTCGACCCGGTGGGTCGTGGGGCTCACGGGGACCTCCGGAGCGGCGGGTGCGGGCGTACAGGCGAGCATGAGCGCGCCGAGCAGCAGGGACGAGGCGGACATGCTCGTGAGACTACACGTCGACCACGCCGCGGCCCACCCGGGTGAACGCGCGCAGCGTCTGTTCGAGCGTCATCGTGAACTCGCCATCGGCGTTGGCCTCGAGCGCCGCATCGGCGGATGGGTTCGGCTCGTTCGCGTGGTGCGGGTTGCGCAGCGTGACCTGCGACAGTTCGCCGCACAGGTCGCCGAGCTGGGCGTCGATTGTCGCTGCGTCGAGCGCCAGCGCGCCCCCGTCGTGGCCGCGGAAGTCGACCCCCTGCACCGAGTACTCGTGGTGCGCGTACACATTGCGCGGACCGCCGCCGCTGTCGATCGACAGGTTCGACACGATCAGCAGGAGCTCGAGCAGCTCGCGGTATTCTTCGGGCGCCTCCTCGTCGTGGAGGACCGGGTACACGCCGGGGTTGGTGATGCCGCGGCTCGTCTCGGCGAGCACGAGGTCGTTGCTCTTGGTGGACGTGGCCAGGCCACCGGTGCGCCAGGTGGCCATCGAGGACTTGAAGTCGATGAGGGCGGCGCGAAGCTCGAACGTGCCGTCGCTCAAGCTCTCGACGAGCATGCCGAAGCCGGCAAGCGGCATCGCGAGGCCGAGGATCGCCCGGACCAGCTGGCTGTTCAGCAGGTGGTCGATCTGAGCCTCGGCGCGGTCGACCACCACGGTCTTGCTCGAGCTGAGGGTGACCAGGGTGGCCTCGTCGGCGTTCTCGTCCTGGTTGTGGGACAGCGCGAGCAGATCGAGGATGGTCGCCCTGTTCTCGGACACCAGGTCGCCGCCTGGGGTGAACGCGGTGTCGTACAGCTGGATGTCGCCGACATCGTCGCCGTAGAACATCGGGTAGGTGTTCTGGGCGAACCCGCCGTCGATGATCTCGTACCCGGACTGCGTGGGGCCGGCGGTGGCGCCGCCCATTCCCGGGGCGCCGCCATACTGCCCGTACTGCTCCGCGAAGCCTGCGTACGCCTTCTCGAGCAACGGGGCCCACATCGCCGCCTCGAAGTGGTCGTCGCGGAACACCGCGAGGGAGCTCCCCATGGTCATCGCGCTCCAGTGCGACCCCTCGGGCTCCTGGTCGGTGCGGAAGTTCGCGCCCTGGAGGAAGGTGCGGTCGGGGCTGGAGCGCGTGAACTGGGCCAGCTCACGGGTCACGGTGATCGGGGTGGAGAGGTAGTCGCCGCTCGCGGCGTCGTACCGGAAGAACTCGGCGGTGAAGCTGTTGCCGCTCGTCGAGATCATGTCGGGGATGTGAGACGGCGTGCCCTGGAGCACCGAACACACGGCCCCGAGGAAGTAGCAGTCGCCGATGTAGCCTTGCTGCACGTCGTCGGGCGTGGGCGCGCCGTCGATGTACAGCGGGTCGTCTTCGAGGCGGTACTTCGCGATCGGCGCCTGGAGCGTGCCGATCTGCTCGGCCACCGCGGTGCCGCCCTCGACCTCGTGCCACAGCACGTCATCTTCCGGGGTGACGCCGGGCTCGAGGACCCACGGATCGAAGATGCCATGGAGCACCTCGACCTCGGCCTCGTAGGCATCGAGGGTGGGCGTCTCGCTGTTGGTGGGCGCGTTGGCGCCCTGATCGAGCGACACGTCGTCCTGGGTGACGCTGTCGCCCCACGGATTCGTGTAGTCGCGGAGCCCGTTCTCGCCGCTCTGGGACGGCTCGAGGACCTGGCCGGGCGCGCGTCGGCGCTGATGATTGGACACGACAACCCCATACAGATCGTTGCGCCAAAGGACGCGACAGCGCCAACTTAGGTGAAGTTCGGTGAGAAGGGAAGGAGAACGCACCATTCGTTCGGCTTCGCGGATGGGTCGGCGTGGGGGATCCCCCGTCGTTGACCTGCGCGGGCCACTTCGGGTCGTCCACATGCGTTCAGTCGTTCTGCTGCCGGGGCGTGCCCGACTCAAGCGCGTTCCGGCGGGTCTCACTCGTTCCAGGTGGGCGATCAGCGGTTGGCGGCGACGGCCTCCAGGCGCGCCGCCGCCGCGATGGCGCGCACCAGCACGTCGTCTTCGGGGTCCCCCCGGTGGGCGCCCCGCGCGATGGCCTCCACCCGGCTCCACGGCCAGGCCCGGGTCTCGGCATTGCCCCGCAGCTTCTCGGCGAGGGCGGCGGCGGCGACCGCGAGCTGGGTGGCGTTGTCGGCTGCTTCGAAGTCATGCACGGCGCTCCCGGCGAGCACCGGCACCACCCGCTCGGTCGCGGTGCCATCGGGCCCCGGCGGTTCCCACCGCAGGTGCACATCCGCGACATGTTCCGCGCTCGGGTCGGCGAGCTGCAGCTCATACAGCGCTGTCACCGTGTGCCCGCTGCCGATCTCGCCCGCATCCACCCGATCGTCGCGGAAGTCTGCGTCCGCGATGTCCCGGTTCTCGTAGCCGACCAGCCGATACTACTGGACTGCGGCCTCGTCGAACGCGACCTGGAGCTTCACGTCCCGGGC
>JBLFXJ010000588.1:0-3548 GCA_047609825.1 Myxococcota bacterium | reverse complement strand
CGTGCTGTATGGCAACGAGAAGATGACCCTCGCCAACGTGCTGGTGGCGGGCAACCACACCGGCGGCGCGGAGAACGACTTCGGCGGCGTGCTGATCGTGCACGCGAGCTCGTTCGTCGGGAACGACGGCACGGCGCTGTCGAACGGGCTCACCGGCCAGCTGTTCCAGTCGTGCACGGTGCTCGCCGAGAACGGCGCGGACGTCGACCCAGGCGCCCGGGCTCGGGTGGAATCCTCCTGCGTGCTCTCAGCCGACAACGGCGCCCCGCTGGCGGACTGGGACGCGATCTCCAGCCACGTGTGCCTCGCCCCGAGCGCCACGCCCTTCCTCGACCCCATCACCCTGGAGCTGCGGAACAGCCCGCCTGCATGCGAGGCCTGCCTGACGGGGCTCGACCCTGTGTCGGAGGCGCCCGCGCCCGTGTTGGTCAACTTCCGGATCGCGACGATCGACGCGGAGATCGTGGTGGAGGAGAGCGACATCACGCTGGTGTGCGGCGCGGAGCACCCCGACGCGAGCATCCCCAGGTTCAGCTTCGGCTATGAAGCGTTGTAGCCGTCGGGGATCCTATGGCGTGGCCTCCCACGTCTGGCGGCCCCACCCGCGCACCCGCAGCCGCGACGGCAACACCTCGATCGGGGTGAGACGGCACGGGCGCACATCGCCGCAGAGTGACGGATCGAACACACCCATCCGCCGGATGGCGCGATCGAGGTCGGCGTCCCACGTGCCCTGCTCCCGGGCGGCCCGGACAGCGCCCGCGTAGAAGTCCACCCCCTCCAGCTGCCACTCCCGCGCGCGGGTGCGCACCTCGCGCACGTAGACGGCGACACCGTCGCCCGAGAGCTCCCGCGGGATCGGCGCGTCGAGCAGGCGGGCGGCGGCCTGCACGTAGGCGTCTCCCACCCGGACGGCCGCGGTGCGGCGGGCGTCCGGGGCGGGCAGACGGGCGAGCACCTCCACCCGCGGCAACACCTCCTGGGCGATGGTGGCGTACAGCTCGACGGGGCCGCGGAACGCGTCGGTCTGGCCGAGCCGGATGCGGACGTCGAGCCGGCCCAAGTTGTCGAGGGCGCCCGCGATCCATGCGTCGAGGAGCAGCGCCCCGAGGTCGGCCGCGGCGTCAGGAGAGCCGGGCTCGGCGTGCCATGCCCCCACCGCGTCGGCCACGAAGGTGTCCACATCGGCGGGCCGGCCCGCTGCGTAGGCGGCCAGGCCGGCGGCCCTCCACGCCGCGAACCGGAGGTCTCCGGCGGCCCGATCGGTGTGCACCCGCGCATACCAGGCCTGGGCCTCGGTGTGGCGGCGCCGCACCGCGTGCCAGTCGCCGGCGAGGATCGCCACCTCGAACCGCTCCGGCCCCGCAGGCCACCGGTCCCAGTAAAGGTCGGCCACCTGAGGGGTGCGCTTCCACCGGTGGTCCTGGCGGATCAACACGGCCTGGTACGCGGCGCGGCGGGCCTCGGCGCTGGGCGGCGCCGCGGCGGCGTAGGCACCGAGCGCTCTGGCCGCCTCGGGCAGGTTCCACCGGGCCAACGCCGCGTCGCCGAGCGCCAGCAGGGCCGGGACCCGCCGGTCGGAGTCGGGGAACCGCGCCACCAGCTCACGTCGCACCGCGAGCGCATCCTCCGGCTGACCCGCCTGGTCATAGGCCACTGCCGCCAGGTACAGCGCCGTGTCCCGGTCGGCGATCACCCGCAGGCCCTGCCGTCGCTCCCACGCGAGGTACGCGATCGCCCGCTCCACCGGGTCGCCCACCTCGGCCTCGATGCGCCGGAGCGCGGCGCCGGCCGCGATGCGCTGCATCTCGGACTTGTCCTCGCTGGCCAGCAGGTTCATGTGGCCGGCGAAGTAGCTGGCCTGCGCCGACAGCTCGCCCCACTTCGAACGGTCCTTCAGGCCCGCCACCACGCGCCCGGCCACCTCTCGCGCCTGGGACAGGTCTCCCTCCGCCTCGAACAGCGGCAGGTACCGCAGGTCGGCCTCCAGGTGCTGGCCATGGTCCTGCAGCACGTCCGCGGCGGCCTTGGTGCACCGTCGGGTGTCGGCGTCGGTGAGGGAGAGGTACTCGACCGCCTCGTCGGCGGCGCGCACCAGGTCGGCCTCGGCGTCGCGGAGCGGGCGCGCCTCCCGCGACGGGCGCACCCGGGCGGCGGCCACCGCGCAGCGTCCCCGGTACAGGACCGCCAGATCGGTGTCGTGCTGACCCATGGGATCGGAGCGGAGCGCGGCGGCGTAGTGGAAGAACGCCGGCTCGGGCTGGCCGAGCACGCGGTTGACCTCAGCGGAGTATTGGTGCACGGCGGCGGTGGCAGGGTGGCCGTCGAACGCGGCAAGGAACGCCGCGTACACCAAGAGGGCGTCCCGGCGGGCCGCCTCCGCCCGCTCCGGGTAGCCGTCGGCCGTGTAGCCCTTGGCCCGGTCCACGTACCGCAAGCCGGCCTTCGTCAGCGCGAGCTGCATCGCCTGCTCTCCGGCGGTGCGCACATCGCGCCCTTGACCGTCGCGCCAGCGCGGCCACCACCCCGGGATCTCCCGCGCCCACTGCTCCAGCACATCCGGGCGGTCGCGCTCAGAAGCCACGTCGATGCGCGCGGCGAGCCACATGGGCGCCACCGGGTCGGCCGGGTAGGCGGCGAGCAGCCGCGCGTGCAGCGCCTCGCTCTCGTCCCAGTCCCCCTGCGCATGGCGGACCGCGGCCAGGCGCACGAGCGCCCACCGCTGCCCGGCCTCCGCGGCGAGCCCCGAGAACAGGGCGAGCAGCTCATCGGTGCGTTCCACCGGCAGGTCGGCGTACCACTCCACCAGGCGGCCGGCCTCCTCGACGTGGTTCTCGAGCAGCGATGGCCCACCGATGGCCGCCGCGCGCCGCTCGAGGGCGGCAGTGAGCACTTGCAGCGCCGCGTCGGGCTGACCGAGCTGCCACGCGCAGTAGCCGAACCACGCCGCCGCGGTGAGGTCGGCCGCGTCGCCGCTGCGGTCCATGCCCATCAGGAACGCGAGCTCGGCCTCGGCGAGCTGGTCGTGCTCGAGCAGCCGCTCGCCGCGGTCCAGGTGCGCCTTGCGCGCGTCGGGCGCGTAGGGGTCTTCCAGGATCACATCGGCTAGCGGGCCCAACACGCGCAGGGTGCCCGGCTCCATCGCCTCGTAGCCCTCGGCGATCGCCATATGCAGCTCGATCCGCTGCGGCTTCGGGGCGTCGCGCAGGGCCTGCTTCAAGTGGGCCACGGCGACCTGCAGGTCGAGGCGCGCGCCGGACACGTCGCCCTCCGCGTCACGGTTGATCGACGTTCCAAGCCGAATCTTTCCCACCTCGCGGTGCACCATCCACCGCTCGATGCCCCGCGCCAGGTCGCCGGTGGACAGGCGACGCTCGAGGGCCCCCACCCGCTCGTCGCACGCGCGCAGCTCGACACACCGGGTGGCGTACTCCGCCGCCGAGGCGGTGCCTCCCATCACGAGCAACCACGCCGTGAACCATAGGGTCATCGGTCGACGGTACCCGGTGCGGTGCCTCATCGGAAGCCAAAGACTCCACGGCGGGAGC
>JBLFXJ010000587.1:0-3565 GCA_047609825.1 Myxococcota bacterium | reverse complement strand
AGCACGACGCCGAGCAGCGCGATGCCCACCATGGCCAGCGGTCGGAACCGCACAACGCCGCCGTGGCGGGTGGCCCAGCGGTAGTACAGCCACACCACGGTGGCGCCGGCGAACACGAACAGGATGTAGGGCTTGATCAGGCCCACCGTGAACACCCCCATGGCGAGCCGCAGCACCTCGCTCCGGGTGCGGCGCTGGGCCAGGCGGGAGAGCGCGAGCACACACATGCCCACGCCGATCATCGCCACCGACTCCTTCACGATGCCCGAGGTCCAGAACACGAACGACGGGATGAGGAACACGGCGGCGGCCACCCGAGGGAGCACGGACGCTGGGAAGCCCTCCCGCAGGCCGAGGTACAACGCCAACTTCCCGAGCACCGACCCGAACATGAACACGGCGTTCGGCGCCCAGAACTTGGGCCCGAGCACCAGCGTGAGCCACCCGATGAGGATGGTCATCGTGCCGGCGGGGCCCTTGCCGGGGATGTGGGCGTTGAGGTCGGAGGGCTGGTGGAAGAAGGTGCGCACGGTGTGCGGGAACACGCCCCAGAAGTCCCGCCGCAGGTCCTCGGCCACGAACTGCCCATAGTAGAGGTAGCGGCGCATGTCCGACACCTCGATGGGCGAGTTGCGCTGCATGTAGGTGAACAGCAGGCAGGCCCCGAGGTGGGCGAGCACGCTCCACCAGAACCACTTCGCCTCCTGGGGCCGCAGCCCCTCCTGGGCCCACACGAGCACCAGCAGGCCCACGATGAACACGCCCGCGAGTGTGGCGGCTTCAGCCAGCAGCTTTGGTCTCCGCTTCGGCCTCGTCCTGGCCGTCGTCCTGGCCGTCGTCGTGCCCGTAGTCGTGGCCGTAGCCATAGCCATAGCCATAGCCGTAGCCATAGCCATAGCCGTCGGAGCCCTGCCGGCGGGCCAGGTCCACGTCGTTCATGATCACGCCCAGCACGCGCCCGCCCACCCGCTGCATGCCGGAGATGGTCTGGCGGATCACCCGGCGGGAGGCGGTGAGCTCGCGCACCACGACGATCACGCCGTCTACCTGGGCGCTGAGCACGCGGGCATCGGAGAGCAGGGTGGAGGGCGGGGAGTCCACGATCACGAGGTCATAGGTCTCGTTCAGCTGCTCGATCAGCCGGCCGGTCTGGGCCGCGGCCAGGAGCTCGGTGGGGGAGCTGCCGGTGCGGCCGGCCGGGAGCAGATCGAGCCCTGGAACCTGCGTCTCGAGCACGATCTCCTCGAGCGGGGTGCCCGTGATGTACGCCGACAGGCCGCCCTCGAGGGGCGCGTCGAACACCTTGTGCAGCCGGGGCTTGCGCAGGTCGCCATCCACCAGCAGCACCCGTCGGCCCAGGCTGGCGTAGGCGATGCCGAGCAGCACGACCGCGGTGGTCTTGCCTTCGGACGAGATGGCGCTGGTGACGAGCAGCCGCCGGGGCGGGGCGCCTGTGGGGTTGAGGTCGACCACGGTGCGGATGCCGCGCACCGCCTCGGCCATCAACGACCGCGGGTTGGCGATTGTGTACAGCGCGCTGTCGGGGCATTCCTCGGTGAGCTCCACCTGAGGCACAAGCCCGAGCAGCGGCACGCCCAGGTGCACGGTCACGTCGAGCTCGGTGCGGATGGTGTCGTCGAGGTATTCCCGGCCGAGGGCGGCACCGAGCCCCACCAGCAGGCCCACGAAGGTGCCGCCCACCGCGTTGATCAGCGTGCGGGGTGAGACCGCGTCGGGGTCGGGGATCGCCGGCTCCACCACCCGCAGGTAGCTCAGCTGGGTCTCGCTCTGGAGCTCCACCTCGCCAACCCGTTTGGACAGCGCGGCGTAGAACTCGCGGGCGCGCGTGAGGTTGGAATCCAGGCGTTCGAACTGCGCCTTCATCTCCTGGGCGTGCAGGGACTGGCGGTCGGTCTCGTGGATCTCGGCGAGCAGAGAGGCCTCGCGCTCGGAGACCAGGGCCAGGTGGGTGCGCTCGGCGATGAGGGCGCGCTCCACCTCGCTGGCGATCTCGTCGTTGATCGCAGCGAGCCGGGCGGCCACGTCGATGCGGTTCGGGTGCAGGTCGCCATAGCGGGTGCTCAGGTGGGCATTCTCGAGGGCCATGTCGGCGTAGTGGGTGGCGAGCTCGGTGAGCAGGGGGGTGCCCAGGTCGTTCGCCAGCTCTGCATACTTGCCCTGGGCGAGCAGCCGCTCGTGCCCCTTGAGCTGTGTCTCCATGATCACGCGCTCGGTGCTCACCTCGCCGAACGCGATGTTCAACGAGTCGATGCGGGCGGTGAGGGCGGTGATGTCGGATGACGAGGTGGCGACCCCGTTCTCCTTCTGGAACGCGATGCGCGCGTCGCTGGCGGCGTCGATCCGGTCGCGCCACTGGTCGAGCTGCTCCTCGATCCACTCTCGCGCGCTCACCGCCGCACCCTGGTGGATGTCGAGGCTGTGGCGCTGGTACACCTGGGCGATCAGGTTCGCGAGGATGGCGGACTTCGCTGGATCGGGCGAGCGAACAGCGATTGTGAGCAGCTCGGTGCCCTGCTGGGGTGTGGCCTGCATCATCTGGGTGAGGGCGACCACGCCCTCGGGATTATCGGTCAGGTCGTCGTGGCCGAGGGCGATGTATTGCCGGATGACCTCCTGCAGGAGGGGGCGGCTCTGGAGCACCCGCAGCTGGGTCTGCTCGTACACGCGCCGGTGGTGGGTCTGGAACGACTCGTTGTCGACCACCTTGTCGACCTTGATCTCCTGGCCGGCGACGGGGGACAGGTAGAGCAGGGTGGTGGACTCGTACATCGGCGTGGAGAGCAGGCTGGCGACGATGGCGAGCGTGCCCCCGACAGCGGCCGACGCCGCGACCACGCGCCAGTGCACGAGCACGAGCGCCCACACGTCGGCGAGGCGCAGCGTGCGCAGGTGTTGGCTGTCGGGCTCCATGTGGGCTCGCTCCGGGTTCCAGGCCGCCTAATAGCTGGTCGGCCCGTCGCCGTCGGGGTCGCAGCGCGCGGAGAGCGCGGATTGGGCCGGAAGTGGGTCGGAAGCGCCGCGATCCCGCTCTACCTGCCGGAGGAGCTGCCGGCAGCGCGCGTGCTCTCCGCTGTCGGCAAAGGCGGCGGCGACGGCGAGCGCCGCCCATGGATTCGGCCCAGCGGACAAGGTGATCGCGCGGTACCGGCGGTGAGCATCGTCCACCCCGTGGGTCTCGGCGGCGCGCTGGAGGTAGGGGCCCGCCGCTTGGGGGTTGAGCGGCAGCGCGCGCTGATAGGTAGCGAAGGCGGTCTCGGGGTCGCCCAGGTCGTACTGCAGCCCAGCCTGGATCACGAGGTAGGCGCCGGGATCCGAGCTGCGCTCAACACCCAGCGCCGCCCGCTCCAGGGCCTCCTCCAGCCGGCCCGCGCGGGTCAGCAGGCGGATCAGCGTGCGGCTGGTGGCGTGGCCGGAGGTAGGCTGGAGCCGGGCGGCCTGTTCATAGGCGAGGAGCCCCCCTTCCGGGTCGCCGTTCTTCTCGAGGAGCGAGCCCCAGGCGGCGGACGCCCGCGCCGGGTGCAGGCCATCGGCCACGGCGGGCAGC
>JBLFXJ010000586.1:0-3581 GCA_047609825.1 Myxococcota bacterium | reverse complement strand
GGCGCACACACCTCCACCCGCCCGAGGCGCCGCACGCCCGCCACCACGCACCGCGGCGTGTCCGGCGTCGCACAGCAGGAGTCCGTCAGGACACGGTCGGCGAGACCCGCGAACGCGCCGATCTCCGTCCGCTGATCCCAGAACGGGGTGATCAGGTCGTCGAGCAGCACCACCCCGACCTCGGGCGGGTTCATGGGTCGTCGAACGGGAAGAAGGCCGGCGCCTCCGCCTGGAACGCCTCGGCGCTCCTGAACCAGCGCTCCTCCTGGATCACCCGGGCCTCGCCCTCCGCCGACCACTCGCGCACGTGGTTGTCGGTGATCACCCACGAGCCCCACCAATACCGGTAGTGGGTGCGCGCCTCGAACACCTGACCGTCCACCTGCCGGATCTGGCGGACCAGCAGCGTGCGGCTCCGGGTGCGGAGCACGACCACGTGGGCGCGCTGCTCGGTGTCATGGGCATGCCGCCCGCGGCGACCGAGGGCGAAGCCCTGCTCTGTGGTGTCGACGAAGCCGGCCACCCCCGCCAAGCGAAACCGGTCCATCATGCGGGACTGGGCGCGATCGAGGCGACCGGGCAAGGTGCGGGGCGGCTGCACCAGCCCCGTGCGGGTAGCCAGCTCCAAGGACCACTCCGGCCCGCTGCGGTGCCGGTAGTAGGCCAGCCCGCCGATGAAGTGAGTGTCGAGGTGCCAGGTCTGCTCGGCGCGCAGGCGTGACAGGCTGCGCTGAGCGGCGGCGATCAGCAGCGAGTCGGGTGCGGCGAGCAGGGGGAGCGGCCCCCACGCCACCCGGATGTCCATGCGATGGGCCTGGAACGGGTCGCCGGAGACCTGCGTCGACACCGACTTCGGCCGCCGGTCCAGGTCGGCGAAGTCGAGCCGCACCGACTCCCCTTCCCGCAGGGTGATCTGCTGGTCGGGCGACAGCGAGGCGAACCGTCCGCCACCGGCGAGACGACCCACCCCGAGGCCCACCATGTGCATGCCCCGGCCGAGCAGTCCCTTGATGATCGCCTCGGTGAACGCGAACAGTCCCCGCCTGTCCAGGCGCAGCGATCCCTGCAGGTCGCGGTACATCAGCGGCGGCCCCACCACCAGCGATGACTGCCCGACGAAGCCCGTGGGGTTGGCCGACGGGATCGACCCGACGCCGGCGATGAACGCCCGGTTCGTGTACAGCCCTTCGACGAGCCGGCCGAGGGTATCCAGCCGCTTGCTCCTGGACGCCGAGAACGCACGGACCCGCACCAGCGTGCGGTTGAACAGCCCCTCGTCGAGCAGGACCGACGGGATCTTCGCCAGGTAGCTCAGCAGCCCACCGGACTTCTTCTCCAGGTCGCCCTCGAAGAACCGACCGCCGGCTGGACCACTGGCGGCATGGGAGCAGAGCAGCTGCCAGTCGCCGTCCATCCCGACCACGGACAGCCGGGCCGGCACCACCACGCCATCGCGGGTGAAGTAGTCGATGAACTGCTGCCGCGCGCTCGCGCCCCAGCGGTCCCGCAGGCTGTGCAGCGCCGGAAATCGGTGGAGCCACTTCGCGGCCTGGGCGAAGGCCCACCCTGGAACGCCGGCGTACAGCGCATTATCAGCCGCGGTCCCGCACGGATACACGGCGATGGACCGGATGAACGGGTACAATCCGCGGTAGGTGTCGTCGCGGGAGGCCTCCGCCAGCGGGCCGAGATCGTAGCCGTCCGGCCGCAGCACGGCGTGCTCCGGAAACAGGCTCGCGAAAGCGGCGATGCGCAGCAACCGGTCGCCGGGCGACGCTCCTGCAGCGCGGGCCACCCGGTGCAGGCTCGCCCCGCGTGTCAGCGGACGCCGGATGTGCATCCGCAAGGCCCAGATCCGACGGATTGTCTGGTCGTCGGGGGCGATACCCTCGACCGATGGGGGCGGCAGGAACGCGGCACGATACTCGGAGGACAGCCGCCCGACGGCGTCGGTTGACGGCGTGTCGAGGCGGATCTCGCCGGGACGGTCCAGCACCAGCTCGGGGAAGAAGGCCTGGTAGGCGGCGACGAGCACGTGGTGGTCCAGGCTGCCGTCCCCGCTGAACACCACCACGTCGAGCGGGCGCTCCTCCGCGGCCGCGGCGACCAGCGCGTCGCGGATGCCCGAGATGGAGGCCGCCCGCGCCGCTTGGGTCTCCACCACACGCACGTCGAATCCGGCGGCGCGAAGCCCGTCCAGCAGTCCCTCGGGAACCTTGTACATCCGCAGCGGGTGGCAGATCGCCACCACCGTGCCCGGCTCACGATCCGTGTGCATTCCGGCGCGGACGTAGGACTCGAGCTGGCCCGCGGTCGCGTCGTCCGTGGGCACCGGAGCAGCCGCGAGCCCTGGCGAACGCTCAGCGGGGACGTGGATGGGTTCCATTGCTGAGAGGCTACCCCGTGCGGGCCTCGCGCACCGGCGGGCCGACCCGCACGGAGGGGTCGCCTCATCGCCCCCCGACTCCTACACTGACGCCTGGGCGGGAGGCGCCATGTGGGGGTTCGGCACCCGCGGGTACGTGGGGCGGCGATATCGGGGTGAGCCGTTGCTGGCGGGCTTCGGCGCGCTGATCACCTTGAGCGGCGTGTACAAGCTGCTCGCGTGGCCGGGACTCGTGGGGGAACAGGAAGCCCTCGTGATCGCGGCTCTCGCGGCGTTGGCGGTGGGCATCACCCTGTCCCGTGAGGCGCCCGACCCGACCCGCCGGGTGTCGGGGGAGATCTCGGGCGGCGTGGCCGAGCCCATGCCCGCCGACGCCGAAGCCGCCCTGCTGGCCCACACCCGGGACCTGCGCGCCCGGTGCGTGCGCGCCGTGCGCGACCACGACTGGTCTTCGGTGGCGGCCCTGCTCAGCGATGGCGCCCGCGACACGGTGCACCGCGCCTGGCGGGATCGGCCGGCCGACACAGTGTGGCGGGAGCTCGCCGCCAACGTCGTGGGCTGGGAGCTGCGCGGGCCCGAGGTGGCCGCGATGGTGCGCCTCGAGCTGTCGTCGGCAGGCGCGGGGCGCGAGTGGGTGGACACGGAGACGTGGGAGCTCGTAGCGACCGAGGGCAGCTGGCGCGCGATCGCCGTGTCTGTCGACCGCCGCGCCAGCAGCTGACCGCGCAGCGTTCCACGGGTGACCGGGTGGGACGGCTGGCATAGCCGTGCGCGCGACGCATCTGTCACAGGGAGATCGGATGAACTTCCCCCTGCCGCTCCCGAGCCCAACCGCCGCCGGACTGGCTGTGCTCGCTGTGGTTTGCGGCACCGTGCTCGGCCTCATCGCCACGCGGCTGGTTCGTCGGCGGGCACCCGCAGGCGCCATGTGGCTCGACCCCATCGCCTGGTTCCTGCCCCGATTCGGGTTCGCGCTGGGCGGCCTGGTCTCCCTCGAGGTGCTGGACTGGTGGACCGTCGCCGATGCCGTCATGGCCATGCGCGCCATCGCAGAGTTCCGGCTGTTCGACGTCTCGGACTCACCGTTCACCCTCACCACTCTCGCGATCCTCGCGCTCAGCGTGCTCGTCGCCTACCGGGTGAGCGGATGGGCACAGGCGTGGATCGAGTCCCAGATCGCGGACCCGAGCTCGGA
>JBLFXJ010000585.1:0-3611 GCA_047609825.1 Myxococcota bacterium | reverse complement strand
AGCACGTCCCGGTGCGGGTTGCGGGGATCGGGGGTCGCATGCAGCAGGGATCGGAGCGACCCCGACAAGATCACCAGGTGCGGCATCAACAGCGCCAGCAGGCTGGTGTGGTGCGCGTGGGGGGGGGCAATCCACGAGCGGTTCAGCTGGCCGGTCCAGGCGTCGTGCACGCCGGCGAGGGCCGCTTCCACCGCCGCAGGGTCGAGCCCGAGCTCCCTGGCAATGCGGTCCCGGGATTCGGGTGCGCTGACCCAGGTGATCAGCGGGGTGAGCACCTTGCGGAGCATGCTCTCCGTGTCGAGCAGCGCCAGGTCGTCCTGGTCGGGAGAATCGGAGGGCCCCTTGTGGTCGAGGTGGGCGAGCAACGCCGCGTAGGACTGCCGCATGGCCTCCTGCACCCGCTCGATGGCGAGGGCATCGAACACCGCCTGGGGCTGGCCCTCGACCCGCAGCTCGCCCTTGCTGAGCTGGAGCCAGTGGTCCCACTCGACCTCCTCCCGAAGGAGTGGCTCGTCGAGCCCCCGCGCCGCCCCATAGGGCCAACCGAGCGCCGACAGCGGGCCCACCCCGCGCCCGCGCCAGTGGTCGGCTTTGAGCCAGGTGCCGGCGTCGTCGTGCGGGACCACGGTGATGCTGCGATCGAGCAGCGCCCGCAGGTCCGCCTCCGGTTCGCCCGTGAACCGAGACAGGCCGCGTACCAGGCTCGGATCGGCGTACCGGGACCGGAAGCGATCCAGCGGGCTCCCGCCTCGCTCGCCGGGGCTGGCCCACGACAGGTACAGCGCCAGGCGGGACGATCGCCGCCCACGCTCCACGACGACGTATAGCTGCCCGCCGCGCTGCACGAAGTCCACCTGGCCCACGTCGTCGACGGCGCCGGGGAACAGCGCCGCGAACAGGACCCGTGGATCGCTCTCGACGCGGTATCTGCGCCAGAGGTGGTGCACGACGCGGACCTGACGATGGAACACGCTGGCTCGCCGATCCACCTCCTCGCGCAGGTCGTCCAGCTCCCACTGCGGCAGGCCCAGCGCAGCCTCGAGCTGCTCGCTGCTCACGTGCACCCGGGGATCGGGGGCGGTGGCCAGCGGGTCCCGCGGTTCGAATGTGCCGGCGCGCGGAGCCCGGTGCCAGGTCCATCCGAGGTGGGGCTGGGCGAACAAGGCGGCCGCCATCGCAGACGCGATCCGGCGGGGCGGGCGCCCATCGAACGAGCGTCGGTACGGCCGCCGGAGCCCCGAGAGCACAGTCTGGAGGGTGTCGATCAGCGGATCTGAATCAGAACCACGGCCGTAACCCCGCTGGGCCAGCCCTCGGTAGAGGTCCCACAGCTCGGCAGTGCGGTCGCTCGGCACCAAGCCCTCCGGGCCGGCAGTGTTGCACGTTGATCCTTCCGCCGCACCTTCGGCGGCAGGACGTTGACAGTCGGCTGGGCGCGTGAACACTCGTCCGGTCGGCCGGGTGCGATGACACGGTTTGACCGTCTGGTGCGTGGAGGCATGGAATAAGCGCGGCTCGCCGCCGTAGGTGCCATCCGGAGAGCTGATGCGTTTGTGGACAGCGGCAGTGGTCGCGGTGGCGCTCGTCGCCTGTGGCGGGGATGGCGATGGCTGGGACGGCGAGGGAGGCGGTGAGCCGTCTGCGCCCGAGCCGGTCACCGTCGTGGAGACCGCGGTGGCGGGTCGGGGCGAGGTGGCCGACACCCTGCAGGCCTCCGCGATCGTCGAGAGCCTGCGGCAGGCGGATCTGGTGCCGTCGGCGACCGGTCGCGTGATCGAGGTGCGGGTCGACGATGGCGACAGGGTGCTCGCCGGAGATGTGCTCGCCGTGCTCGAGAATGTGAGCCTCGACGCCAGCGCCGCGCGCACGGGCGTGGAGGCCCGGCGGCTCACTCAGCAGGTGGCGGAGCTCGAGGCGCTGCACTCGCGCGGGGCGGTGTCGGACAAGGACCTGGAAGACGCGCGTTTCCAGCTCCGAACGGCTCAACTGAGCGCATCCGAGGCCAGCCGTAGCCAGGGCGAGACCCGCCTCACGGCACCGTTCGACGGCGTGGTGGCGTCACGCCAGATTCGGGTGGGCGAGCTGGCCGGCTCGGGCCAAGCGGCGTTCCAGGTGGTCGACCTCGACGCCCTGCGGGTGGTGGCGTCGATGCCCGAGCGCGACCTGCCGCGGGTGCGTGCGGGCCAGACGGCGCGGCTCACGAGCGCCTATGACGACGAGGTGTGGACCTCGGGCGTTGTGGATCGGGTGGCCCCGGTGGTCGACCCCACATCGGGCACGTTCCGGGTGACCATCTCGGTCGAGGCGGGCCAGCGCACCCTCCGACCAGGGCAGTTCGTCACCATCGACCTCGAGGTGGGCAGGGAGCGCGACGTGCTCACCGTGCCCAAGCGCGCGCTGGTGTACGAAGATGGCGCTCCGGTGGTGTTTGTAGTGGGTGCGCCCGATCCCGAAGAGGAAGACCCGGAGGACGGGGGCGACGAGGAGGGCGACGAGGCCGGCGGCTGGTGGCCTCCGGCGTGGTGGCCGTTCGGCGGTGAGGATGCCGAGGAGGAGGCCGAAGACGCCGACGCAGACGCCGCGGAGGAGGAGGTGCTGGTGGCGCGCCGCCAGTCCGTGCGGCTCGGCTTGATCGATGACGAGTCGGCCCAGGTGCTCGAGGGTGTGGAGGACGGCGCCTCCGTGATCGTGGTCGGCCAGGCGCATCTGCGGGACGGCGCGCGGGTGCGTCATCCCCGCACCGACGCCGAGCCCGAGGGCGCGGACGTGGCCGACGGTGATGCGGCGGTCGCCGAGGAGCCCGGGTGAGCGAGCGCTCGCCAGCCCCCGACGCCCCCGCTGGCCTGTTCCACGCCCTGGTCACCCACCCCGTGGCCGTGGGCATGGTGTTCCTCGCGGCCCTCGTGTTCGGGCTGGTCAGCTACCAGCGGCTGTCCATCGAGCTGATGCCGGACATCAGCTACCCCACCATCACGGTGCGCACGACCTTCGACGGCGCCGCCCCCCAGGAGGTCGAGGCCCAGCTCAGCCGCCCGGTGGAGGAGGCGCTGGCCACCCTGGACGGCCTGGTGCGGCTCGAGAGCCGATCGCGCCCCGGCGTGTCGGACGTGATGCTCGGGTTCGACTGGGGCACCGACATGGCGGGCGCCTCGCAGGCCATCCGGGAGCACCTGCAGACCACCTTCCTGCCCGACGGCGCCGACCGACCGCTGATCCTCCGGTATGACCCCTCCCTCGACCCGTTCATGCGGGTGGGGCTCGCGCTGGAGGCCGATCTCCCGTCAAGTCGACGCTCGGTCGGCTCGGTCGGCCGAGAGTTTAGCCCAGGAGACCTGGGCTTTGACTCGGCCTCGGTCGCCTCCCGTCGGTCGAATTCGGAGCACGACCCGGTCACCGGGCTGTACCTGCTGCGCGAGCTGGCCGACCGCGAGATCAAGCGCGACCTCGAGGCCATGCGCGGCCTGGCGGCGGTGAAGGTGCGCGGTGGGCTCGAGCGGGAGATCCGGGTGGAGCTGCGGGAGGACTGGCTCGCCGCGCGGGAGCTCACCCCCGACATGGTGCGGGCCGCACTGCAGTCCGAGAACATCAACGTGGCGGGCGGCTCGATCATC
>JBLFXJ010000584.1:0-3639 GCA_047609825.1 Myxococcota bacterium | reverse complement strand
CGACCGATGGTTCGGCTACAGGTCGACCCGAACGGCACTCACCGCCCGGTCATCGCCGTCGGAGTGCTCCACCAGCAGCAGCACCGTGTCGCCATCCGCGGCGAGAACGTGCTTCGGTCGAGGGTACTTGCCGAGCCCTGCCAGCGCCTCCTGCCACGGCGCCCGGCCCACCTCGGCCCCCGAAGCGTCCAGCACCACGAGCGCCTTGGCCTTCCCGTCGGCCACCACCGTGTGCTCGCCCACCATGGCTACGTCCTGCACCGACTTCGCCAGATCGTCTTCGGTGCCCACTGACCACACCTGGGCGCCGGTCTTGTCGAACCGTCGAATCGCCTTGTGGCTGTCGGGCATCAGGTACAGCCCCGCCAGTCCCGCGTCCGGGGTCGCCGCGAAGTAGTACGACACCTGCTCGCCCTTCGGCACATCCCACAGGATCCGCGTGCGGCAGCCGGCCTCGGTCACCGTCCACTGCTCCACGGTGGCCCGGCTGCCCTTGATGATCGCTTGGTCCGTCGTGCCCTGCACCCGCTCCAGGCGAGACACATCCTTCAGGCCCTCGCAGGTGACCTCCTTGCGCACGCCGTCGTGGCCATACAGGCCCGACTCGGCCCGGTTCGCCACCGCGATGACCTCGTCGAACACCGCGAACCCCGAGATGATCTTGGGGGACGTGATCTTCGTGAACGCCGTGTCTTCGGTGACCGTGCACCCGTCCGCCAGGTCCACCGAGAACCGCTCCAGGTGGTGGTCGTTGCCCTTGTCGTCGCGGATGTAGGTGACCAGGGTGCCGCCGCTGAGGTCGGCCTCGTAGATCGGGCCGTTCAGGTGCGGACGGCCGAGCGCAGCGCCCACCTGGTCACACACCGTGAACGTGGGCGTCTTGCCGCTGGCGAGGCGGAGGGGACCGGCCGGCGCTGGTGCCGCGGTCGCGGGAGCCGGCGTCTCTGGCGCCACATTCGCAGCGTCCGCCACCGGCTCCGCCGAGCCACAACCGAGCAACACCACCATCATCGATCCGAGCATCGAGTCCTCCCGGGGGGCCGGCCCCCACATGCCATCGATGTACGGTGCTGCGTCCGATCTGTGACCCGTCGCAGATCTTGCATCGGGCCAGTCGCGGACGGGCCGAGCCGCGGTCGGATACGGTGCGCGTGGACACGTCGTCCTCGCCTCGGAGGCACCTGTGGGTCTCGCGCGCCTGGTCTCGACCGGCCCTGATCGCTGGCTGTGGTGCGCCGCGGGGGTCGTGCTGGTGGCCTTGGGTTGTAGCGACCCCGGCAAGCAGCGCCTGCCGGCCGATCCCGACCCGACGGTCACGGACGACACCCACGCCCCGACCGTAGACACCGCGTCAGCGCCCATCGAGGTGGTCACCGAGACGCGGGTGATGGTCACCCTCGACGGCGAGCCAGTCGAGGGCGCGACCGTGCTGCAGGGCGGGGTGCTCGGCCGGGTGCAGACCGACGCCGCTGGCATGGCCACCCTGCCAGTGGACTGGACGGTGGTGGGGGGCGACGTGATGGCCATCGCGGCCCACCCCGAGGCGCGGTCCATGGCGACCGAGATCCGCGGGCCCGAGGTGAGCGTGGCGCTCACCCGATACACGCCCGACAACCCTGAGTACCGATTCGGAGACCCCGGCGAGCCCACCCGGCAGGAGAGCACCGATCAGTGCATGCACTGCCACCTGAAGGTCGGCGGGGCCTGGTTCGAGTCCCCGCACCGCACGGCCGCGAGCAACCCGGTGCTGCACGACCTGTACGCGGGCACTGCCTCGCTCGACGCCGGGGCCTGCGCGGACGCCGGAGGGGAGTGGGCCAGCGGACGCCTGCCCGGCGGCGGCAACGGCGACCGATGCTGGCTGGGAGACGGGGTGCTGCCGCAGCTCAATGGGTGTGACGGGCCGGAATGTGACGCCCCGGACGCCACCGGCGGGTGCGCGGACTGCCATGCGCCGGGAATCGACGGTGCGGTGCTCGGCGACCGCGACCTGCTCGACGCCACGGGCTTCGCCCACGACTACGGCGTTCACTGCGATGTGTGCCACAAGGTGGAGTCGGTGGATCTCGAGGCCCCCGGCTGGGGCGTGGCGGGCCCGCTGCGCGTGCACCGTCCCTCGGAGCCCGACGTGGCGCGGGACTGGGTGGCGCTGTCATTCGGGCCCTTTGATGACGTGCCCACCCGCGCGATGGGCGGCGTGGCCCGGGACCACTACACGGACGGCACCCTGTGCGCCGGGTGCCATGAGCAACACCAGCCGGCACTCGTGCCCGGAGGCCGCCTCGATCCGGTGCGCTGGCCCGACGGCACCCTGCCGATCCACACGACCTGGAGCGAGGCGCAGGCCGGTCCCCTCGGCGCGGACGTGCCCTGCACCGCCTGCCACATGCCGCCCGACCCCGACGTGGGCAATGCCGCCGACCTGTACTACGCCATCGAGCTGGATCCGGGGCTGGTGGCAGGCTGGGAGCGCCCGGCGGGCCACGTGCGCGAGCACTCCTGGGTCGGCCCCCGTCAGCCCGCGAGCGGAATGCTCGAGCTGGCAGCGTCACTCTCGGTCGACGCCACCGTCAGCGAAGGCACCCTCGCGGTCACGGTCACCACCGCCAACGTGGGGCCGGCCCACGCCATCCCCACCGGCGAGCCGCTGCGCTCCCTCGTGCTTCGGGTCTCGGCCGCCTGCGACGCCCCTCTGGTCGCCACCGGCGGCGACGCGGGGCCCGACATCGGCGGCCACCGCGGCGTGCAGGATGCCGGTGCCGACTGGCTGTCATGGCCCGGCGCCGCGATCGGTGACGTGGTCCGGGTGGTGCGGCGGGACGGCTGGCATGACTACCTCGGCTACGGGCCGTTCGGTGACGGTCGCTTCGACGCCGAGGCCAAGGGGCTGCCCCGGGAGCGCGTGGTCGGGCAGGCCGTGGTGGTCGCGGTGGATGGTGACCGGGTGAGCCTCGACGGCCCACTCCCCGAAGGCGACCGCGCCTACCTGGGAGACGCCGACGACGTGGCCGGCGCCGCCGGATTCGCCTTCGCGCGGGTGCTCACCGGGGTGGACGGCCGCCGCATGGTGCCCCACTTCCTCGCGGTGGACGTGGCCAGCGACAACCGGCTTCTTCCGGGGCAGTCCTGGCTCAGCACCCACACCTTCGACAGCCCCTGCGCCTCCCCGGTGGTCACCGCGACGCTGGTACACCGCGCCTACCCTGCGGCCTTGGCCAGGGAGCGTGGCTGGGCCGTTCGTGAAGCGCCGATGGCGTCGGTGGAGGTGCGCCCATGATCTGGCTCTGCCTGCTCGCATGCGGCGGCACCAAGCCCGCCGACACCGCCGTACGGGTCGACACCGCCACGGCGACGTCCACGTCTACGCCGCCGACCACGACTGCCAGCGGCTCGACCACGCCCCCGACGATCATGCCGGACGTGCTGACGGTCCCCGCCCCGGCCGAGGACCTCGATCCCGCGCCCGAGGTCCTCCGGGTCCAGTTCCGCGCCGCCCCCCACACCTACACCGCCGCTGGCGTGACGGTGGACGGCTTCGCCTACAACGGCCAGGTGCCCGGGCCCACCCTGCGCGCCGAGGTGGGCACCCAGCTCGTGGTCGAGCTCGTGAACGACCTCGACACCGCCACCACCATCCAC
>JBLFXJ010000583.1:0-3644 GCA_047609825.1 Myxococcota bacterium | reverse complement strand
ACCCTCCACCAACACCCGCTCCACCTGGTCAGCGACGATGGCACCCCAGCCGTCGAGCTCCGCCGCGCGCACGGCGCGCTCACCGTCAGCGCGCTCGCCGATCCCGTCGGTGTAGCCCTCAGCCAGGGCTTCGATGGCGGCATGCCGGCAGCCCACACCACAGCCGTCCAGCGCATCCGCGAGCACCGCGAGCCCCAGCGCTGCGCGGCGCAGATCCAGCACCCACGGCCCGAAGGCCGCACCATCCAGGTCATTCGGCTCGAGCACGAACACCACTGGCGATGGCTCGCCAAGACCCGGCCCGGGACCCTCACCGGGGAGGAACAGCCCGATGTTCTCCGGATGGGGATCGCCGACCAGCAGCACGGCGCCGGCCTCGGGCACGGTGACGAAGGAGGTGCCGACCCGCTCGGTGCCCGCTCGGGCCAGGTCGGCGAGGAACACGCCCTGGGTGCCGCGCATGTAGTCGTAGGGGTCGGCCGCCATCTTCCGGTACTTGGCGGCGAGCAGCTCGCCGTCCCGGCTCAGCCAGATGCGGTTGTCGTCCACCAGCGCGTCCACAAGCCACGCCTGCCGACCCGGAGCCGGATCCGCCTGACTGCATGCGAGCGCGAACAGCACGACCATGGCCCATCTTCCACCAAACCGCGCGCGAGCGCACGCGGCACCCGCTGCGGACGGTGCCTACTCGGCGTCCGCCACCACCGGCGAGGGCAGGTCGTAGGCGCTGCGCTTCGGCTTCAGCGGACGCTTGAGCCAGTAGGGCCGCCGCGTGTTGTCGGGGCTGAACTTGTGGGCCGGCTTGGCCCACGAGGTCCACCGGCGGTACAGCTCCATCGACGCGTTCGTGTCTACGTGGACCTCGCCGTAGTTCTCCCCCGCCTTGGCCTTTCGCACACTGGTCGCCTTCTGGAGCCAGCAGTGGGCGCCGCTCACCGGATCCGGGTGCACGGCATGGGTCAGGTTCTGGTGCACACCCACGTTCTGCCACCAGATGCGCTCGGTGTCGGGGTCGGGGCTCTTCCAGGCGGCGGCCCCATGCTGCATCTTCAGGCTCAGCGTGCCGGCGCCATCATCACCGATGGTGGCCAGCGCGCTCGTGCCCCGATTCACGCCTTGCCCCTCCTTCAACCGCCACCGACCCAGGTGATGGCTGATCGCGATGATCCCGGGCTTGATGCCCTCGGTCACCCAGGCCCGGTCCACCATCCACCCGATCTCGGTGTCGATGCGAACGGCATCGCCCGTCACCAGCCCGAGGCGCTCGGCATCCGAGGGGTGCATCCACACCGGGTTCTTGTGGCTGATCTCGTACAGCCACTTCGCGTTGGCGGAGCGCGTGTGGATCAGCGTGGGCAGGCGGAAGTTCGGCAGCAGCAGCATCTCGCCGGCAGCCCGGTCGATGTGCTTGGGGTGCACATGGGACTCGAGCGGCCACGGCACCGCGTACTCCTTCGTGTTCCAGCCCCAGTCCACCAGTGTGCCCGACAGCAGCTCGAGCTTGCGGCTCGGCGTGCCGAAGCCCGCCCGCGCCACGCCATCGACCGACACTCCCACCGTGGCATCGCCCGACCGCACCAGCCCGTCGGCGCCCACCTCACCGTCGACCACCTTCTCGTACGGAACCCAGTTGTCCCGCGAGATCTCGAAGGCCCCATACTTGCGCATGAACGCCAGGGGCGACAGCCCCTCCTTCGCCGCTGCGGCCGGCAGCCCGGGCACCGAGTTGTCGAAGATCCATGCCCAGTACTCATCCTGCGTGATCGGCTCGCCAGGGCGCGTGGGCGACTCGAACCAGTGCCGCACGCCGAGCGACCCGTCCGGGTCCATCCGAAACGCCAGGTCCACCCACCACTCGGCCTCTTCCCAAACCTCACCGGGGTTCGCCTCGTAGGTGCGCTCCACGGTTCGACCGGCCCGCTCCATGGCCACCCGGCGCACGGGCTGACGGAACCCGATCCACTGCCCCGAGTGGGTCTCCTGGCTCATCAGATCGTGCCGCTCACCGGCGTGGCCCATCGGCAGCACGTAGTCGGCGAACCAGGCCGACTCGTTCCACGTGGGCGTGAGTGCGACATGGCACTTGATCTTCGCCTCGTCAGTGAGCAGCTTGTACCACATGAATCCGTCAGGGTTGGTCCACAACGGGTTGTACACCCGGGTGAAATACACGTCCACGCTGCCGCCCCGCTCCTCCATCAAGTGCGGCAGCAGGAACGACATCTCGAAGAAGCTGAACGGCCAGTCGTTCGGCAGCTGCAGGGTGTTCCAGGTGTCGCCCGCAGGCGGCTGCCGGTAGGGCTTCGGCGTGAACTTGTTCCACGAGTTCGCCGACGTGCCTCCCTTCGTGCCGATCGAGCCGGTGAGCACGTTGAGGAAGAACAGCGCCCGCATGATCTGCCAGCCGCCGCGGTTGCCGATGGAGGCGGAGCGCCAGTTGTGCATCGCCACCCGGTCGCCGGCGTTGGCGATGATCTCGGCCGTCTCCCGGATCCGCTCGATGGGCACCTGGGATTCGGCCGCAGCCCGCTCGAACGAAAACTCCTGATACAGGGCCTTCATGGCCGACTCGAACTGTTCGAACGTCGCGTCGACGCCCGGCTCGGGCAGCGCATCGAGCACCGCCGCGTCGGTGATCACCTCACGGGCCCTGGCGCAGAACCCACGCCAGTCCACCCACCGGCGCACGAACTCCTTGTTCCAGGTTCCGGTCTGCAGCAGGTGGTTCGCGATGGCGAGCAGGATGTACGCCTCGGACCCGGGCCAGGTGGGCAGCCACACGTCCGACTTCGACGCCGTGTTCGACAGGCGCGGGTCGAAGGTGATGATCTTCGCACCCTTCGCCCGCCCCTCCATGATCCGCTGGGCGTGGGGGTTGAAGTAGTGGCCGGTCTCGAGGTGGGAGCTCACCAGCACGATGGCGCGGGCGTTGGCGAAGTCTGGCGATGGCCGGTCGAAGCCCGCCCACAGGTACAGGCCGCACCGGGCCGAGGCGGAGCAGACATTGGTGTGGGAGTTGTGGCCATCGACCCCCCACGCCTGGATGGCCCGGTTGGCGTAGTGGTCCTCTCCCGGTCGGCCCACGTGGTACATGATGCCGTCCCGGCGGGCCCGGCGAGAGTCCGCCATCTTCGCGCCGATCTCCGACAGCGCCTCGTCCCAGCTGATCCGCTTCCACTGGCCATCGCCCCGCGGACCCACCCGCTTGAGCGGGTACAGGATGCGCTCCGGGTCGTAGATCTGGTTGTGGGTGGCCGGCCCCTTGGCGCAGTTCCGCCCGCGGGAGCCCGGGTGGGCAGGGTTGCCCTCGAACTTGCGGATCTCGAAGGTGGTCTTGTCGACGTAGGCCAGCAGACCGCACCCTGATTCGCAGTTGAAGCAGATGGTTGGAACTAGCGTGTATCGGCGTGCGACCTTGTTCGGCCACGCCGTGCTCTCCCACTCCACCCAGTCATCCCACCGGTCGGCGGGCGGGTATGAGCTGATGCGACCATCCGGCTGGCGCACGGTCGTCATGTCGGTGGGCGTGGCATCCGCCACCCCGTAGGTGGGCATCGCCTCGCCCGCGACATTGGTGGCGCCGGTCGGCCGGTCGATGGCCGAGCCCTTGGAAGGCGGCAGGCCGAGCATCCGGGCGAGGGTGT
>JBLFXJ010000582.1:0-3651 GCA_047609825.1 Myxococcota bacterium | reverse complement strand
AGGCGCCGAAGGCATCGCGCGGTACGAGGCCCTCGAACAGGAGTCGCACTGGCTTTGGGACCCAGAGCCCTGACCTGGCGAGGTCGGTCTGCGGGGGGTTCCGCGGGCAAGCCGAGCACCCAATATCCCCTCACGCAGGCATCAACCGCCCCGGCTCCGGCGCGTCGATCATCCGGCGCAGCCATGGCCGCAGGCAGCTCAGCACCTCACCCGTGGGCGGGATCACCCGCACCGGCGGCAGGCCCAGTCGCTGGAGCCACCGCGCGGCGGCGAGCAGCGCCCAGACCGCACCGACCCCCACAGCGCCCGTCGCCCCACCCAGCGCCCAGCCCTCCCGCACCAGCTCGTGCACCGGCGCGGAGAGCAGCCGGGCGCGGGCGTCGGCGTAGGCCTCGCACCGCAGCGCGGAGAGCACCTCGATCGACACGTCATCCACCCGCACCGCCGACGCCACCTGGCGCACCCACGCCAGCTCCCGGCCCGACACCCGACCGTCCGCCAGGGCCCCGAGCACCAGCAGCCGCACCAGCCGACGCCGCTCCTCCGGCGACTCGAACACCGCCGCCAGCTCCCGCGGTCGGATCGCGGTAAGCACCGTGGTATGCCCCACCCGGGCGATGTGCTCCACCTGGCGGAGCATCGTGCGCTCAGCGACGGTGAGCCCCTCGATGGCGAGCACTTCACGGAGTGCGGCGAGGGCGATCAGGGTCTGGGCGTGGGTCGGTGCCATCGGGGCCTCCTGGGCTCACCTCAGGGTGCGCCGGGCCGTGTCAGTGAGGGCACGCCTTCGTGAGCAAGTGTGAGCGATGGCGTGGAGGCGGGGTGAACACCGCGGCGCTGGTGATGGGGGGGGCGACCGGACCGATGACCAAGCATCCGCGCTTGGCTTCAGTGCAGACCGTTCTTGGTGCCACCTCGCGCCCCCCTGGTGCAGGTGCAGGGCCACGCCGGTGGCGTCCACAGCCTCGTGGCTGCGCTCTAGACCGGGCCCTGATCCGACCGAGCGGGTCGGATGAGCGATCGGGTCAGGGAGGTGCGGAGTGCTGCAGCCGCAATCCATCGTCGAGCCGGGACCGCCGCACGCTGTGGTTCACCAGAGGGGACCCTTGGCAGCGTTCAGCGTCTCCTTGGCAGCAGCTTGTCCAGCCGACTGGTCGCGGCCTCGATGGCCTCTAGCAGGAGCCCCTTGGGCAACGACCACGGCATGCCATCCCTTCTCGGGTACAGGATGAACTCGTGGTCCTCGGCGCCTTCGATCAGTACAGCGAGCTGTTCTCCGTCAACCAAGATGTCCACGAGCATCCTGTCCTCGTCCGGGTGCGAGGTCGCGATCAGCTTGATTCTAGGGTTCATCCAGGGGGCTCCAAGAGTCCGATGAAGTCGCCATCCGGGCCGAAGCGGACACCGCGCCCGTCTGGACCCACCACATCTGTGACGTCGCCGCCGTAGCGGGCAAGATTGATCGTCGACCTTGTCGACCCAGGTGCTGTGAGGATGTCGTCGACGATTGCTTGGGCCGTCTTGCTGATTTGAGCAGGCGTGCCCTTTGCCGCGGGGAATGCACTTCCCGTCCGTGCACCGTGCTTCTGCATGGCCCTTCCTGCCGCCGTAAGGTTACCGCTGACCGTCTTGGCAGCTGCTGCCGACAGATCATCGACGGACGCTACCCCGACAGCTGCGGCCGGCCCCACTACACCGATCACTCCCTCGCCCGCGAACATCTCGGCGACTTGAAGGCCGGTCCTATTGACGAGCGCAGCGTTCAGCCTCAGCGAGGTCATCAGGCCGTAGGCTCGGGCCTCTCCGGCCACACGCGCGACGGTAGCCGCGGCCGGACCGCCGATCCTCGCCGCCCCACCCGCTGCACCTGGCGCCAGCCACGCGACCGTTCCTGCGGCGGCCAGCGCGCCAACCTTGGCATGCGTGGGGGGGGCGAGCAGCGAGTTCGTGTCCCCCGCCGCATACGCAGGCCCATACGCGGGCGGCATCGCCAGGTTCCCGTTCGTGGGGCCGAGGAGCAGCAGCGGCTCGGGCTGCAGCCACAACCCGTCGTCGAGCCGGGCGTGACGCACGCCGTGATTCACCAGCCCGGCCGGCAGGTCAGGCTGGCTTCCGTGCAGGCCGTCCTGGTGCCATCTCGCGCCCGTCTGGTGCAGGGCCACGCCGGTGGCGCCCACTGCCTCGTGGCTGCGCTCGGCGCCCGCGTCGTCGAACACCCACGCGGCCCGCCCGGAGGCCTCGGTCACCGCGACGTGCGGGCGCCCGTCCACCACACGCAGCATCGGCAGCGCGTCGATGGTCTGCCCCACCGACGTGTCGTGCAGGTAGCCCGGGGCGCGGTGGACAATCTTCGGCGCGAGACCGGTGCGGACCTCGTGGACGAGCCGGTCTTCGGCGTCGTACCCGTTGCGGTGGGTCCACACGAGGGTGTCGGCGTCGCCGGTGATGGGGTCGAAGCGGCGCTCCATCCCGTCGGTCTTGCTGAGGCGTCCGAAGCCGTCGTAGGTGTGGCGCTCCCAGGCTCGCTCTTCGGGCTCCTTGTGGTGGGCATGGGCACTCCGATCGAGTCCCATCGAACCATCTGCCGGCCGGGGCAGTTCAAGGCCCCCCACCGACCGAAACAGAGGCTCATCGACCGGGCGCCGGGCCACATTGCGGCGTAGCACCTACCTCTTCATTGGGTGTCCATCGTCGATCCCCAAGCGTCTATACGCGCCACCCGCGGCCTTGGATTTCCGCCCCTCGCGGCACCAGGCGCCAGGTGGTCAGGCGCGCGGCGCCCAGGTCGTCCACCGTCGCACCAGCGGTAACGTGCGACCCGCGGCGCCTGGCCGACCGCCTCGGCGGACTTGGGTCCGCCTCGGTGCCTTACCCCGCGGCGGACTTGGGTCCGCCTCGGTCCCTCCGTGAGCCAGCACCACCGACGGCATAGAGGCGGGGTCTGGAGGTTCGATGCAGCTTGCCCCTGGCCTGCGGCTGGAGCGTGATGGCGCCTTCGCCCGCCTGGTGTTGGATCGGCCGTCGAAGCGCAACGCGCTCGATGGACCCATGTGGGAGGGGCTCGGCCAGGTGCCCGTCGCGCTCGAGGACGATCCGCCGCGGGCGCTAATCGTGCACGGCGCGGGCGAGCACTTCTCGGCCGGTATGGACCTGTCGCCCACGAACCCGCTGCTCGCCCGGCTCCTCCCCGCCATCGGCGCGAAGGACCACGCCGCGGCCCGCGACCTGATCGGCGACCTGAAGCGGTGGGTGGGCAGCCTGAAGACGCTCCCGTTCCCCGTGATCGCGGCGGTGGAGGGCGCGTGTGCCGGCGGGGCCCTCGAGCTGGCCCTCGCCTGCGACCTGATCGTGGCGGGCCGCTCCGCCTTCTTCTCGCTGCCCGAGACCCAGGTGGGCATGGTGCCCGACATGGGCGGCACGGTGCGCATCACCCGCGCCATCGGCCCAGCCCGGGCCGCCGAGCTGGTGCTCACCGGCAACCGCATCACCGCTGAGCAGGCGCTGGCCTGGGGCCTGATCAACCGCCTGGTCGACGACGGCACGGCCCTCGACGCCGGCCTCGCCCTGGCCCGCGAGACCACCCGCGCCGCACCCGGCTGCGCCCGCGCCATCCTGCCCGTGCTCCGGGCGGCTGCCGGCACCCCCGACGCC
>JBLFXJ010000581.1:0-3715 GCA_047609825.1 Myxococcota bacterium | reverse complement strand
CCGAGGTGGCCGAGCTCGCTCGCACGGGCGGCGACTTCGCAGCGATGCGGGCGCTGGGGGAGCGGTGGCTCGCCCGCGGAACCGACCCTGCGCTCCAGGCCCTCGCCCGGCGGGTGCTCGCCCACAGCCACCTGGGCATGGGCAGCTGGCAGGCGATGATCGACGTGCTCGAGGACCAGGCGGCTCCGCGGGAGAGCTGGCCCCCGGAGCACCGGCTGCAGTGGGCGGGCGCAAAACTCCGTCGGCTCGACCTCGTGGCGGCGGAGACCGAGGTGCGCGCCGTGCTCCAGGCGGCCGACGATGGCGTGGTGCGGGTGAGGGCCCGGCGCATCCTGGGGGCCGTCCTCATCGAGCTCGAGCGGGATGCCGAAGCCGGGGCCGCCTTTCGCGCAGCCATCGACGAGGCCGCCCGGTGCGGCCTGCGCGGCGAGCAGCTCCGGAACGCCCACCACCTGGCCGTGATGCGGTTCCGGGACGTCGGCACACACCGGGGCCAGCCCCTCCACCCCGGGGCAGCCGGCGAGTGCGTCGGCCGGCCCGGTTCCCCCGGCCCGACCTGCACCCTCCCCGGAGGGTCCGCCACAGGCGAGCGCGAACAGCAGCAGCCACAGGTGTCGCATCATTCCTCCATCAGTTGGGCGCTGGGCGCACGGCGGTCTGGTTGCGGAGCCCGGTGAGGGTGCTCCGGATCTCGGCGGACTTCGAGGGGAACAGCGCGCACGCCGCATCGCGGGTCCGCAGCGCCCACTCCGCGATGGGAATCAGGTCATCCCAGGCCTCTGGAGGCAGATCTGCGCCTCCAGCAGCGTCTAGCAACGGCGTCTGGGAGGCGAGGGCGAGGTCGGCGGGGAGCAGCTCGATCTCCGCGAGATCCGGATCAACAGCCAGGGTCGGCGAGGCGGACCGCTGGGGGCTGGAACGCTGGAGCTGGCGCTGCACGGGGACCTCCGCGGCCCGAGGGGGGGCCAGGTGCAGCATCGGAGGCGGTGTTGTGGAGCTGTTGGGGCAGCGGGAGGTGGACCGCGCCACGTCGTTCGCGCCATTGACAACGTGCGTGCGTGCCGCAGCCGATTCGCCTCCCCATGCGCAGGTTAGGCCGCCGTCTCGGGCCCACAATGGAGGTTCCCGCTGCCCCCGCTACCGCATCGCCTCACCGCCACGAGAGCAGGCGCGCTCGACCCCGTCCCGGATCCCTCCGAGTGAGCGGCGGAGCTGCCCTCCGGGTCCTGGATACCGATGTTCGATTGTCGCGCTCTGTCCTGTGGAACCTGCAGCGCGACTACTTCGTCCAGGAGGGGCTCGAGGCCTGGCGTACCGGCGTAGTGCCGCAGTTCATCACCACCAACGCGTTCATGGCACGGGCCTATGCCCAGGTCATTGCCGGATTCTGTGCGGACTGCGAGGGCCGTCCCGTACACATCGTCGAGCTCGGGGCCGGCTCGGGCCGGCTCGCCTACGCCATCGTCCGTGCGCTCCTCGCCACGCCCGGAATCACGCCCGGTTCGTTCCGCTACATCCTGACCGACCTCGCCGCGAAGAACCTCGCCCACACCCGACGACACCCGGCGTTCCGCGAGCTCATCGCGCGTGGCGTCGTCGACTTCGCGCCCTTCGACCTGCAGGGCGACGGTCCGATCGCACCCCAGGGCACCGGCCGACCCCTCCCCAAGGGCCCAGTCGTCGTGATCGCGAACTACGTGTTCGACAGCGTGCCCGTCGACGCCTTCGTCGTCCGCGACGGGGTGTTGCACGAGGCCCGTGTCACGGTGCAGACGGCCGACCCCGTGCTCATCGACACCGATCCGGCCCTGATCGAGACCGTGAAGCTCCGCTACCGGACTGTGCCAGCGGCCGGCACCTACTACGACCACCCCACCTTCGACGCCATCCTCGACGGCTACCGCACCCTACGCGGCACCCGCGCGGTGCGATTCCCCATCGTCGCACTCCGGGCGTTGGAGAGGCTCGCCGCGATGTCTGACGGCCGGATGCTGCTCCTGTCGGCCGACAAGGGGAGCCTCGACCACGACGCCCCTGCCCTCCGGGAGCTCCCAGCCCTCGCTCGCCACGGCAGCTTCTCGATGAGCGTGAACTACCACGCTGTGTCGCGCTGGTTCGCGCTGCGAGGCGGCCGGACGCTGCCCCCCGCGAGCGACGACGCCCTGCTGGTCGCGGGCTTCCTCGCCGGGCCGCCCGGGGCCGAGGGGCTCGCCACCCGTCGCGCCTTCCACCACGGCATCCGCCGCTTCGGCCCTGCCGACTTCTTCTCGCTCAAGCGCGCCCTCACGCCAGAGCGGGCCGAGCCGTTCACGCTCCAGGAGCACATGGCCTGGATGCGCCTGTCCGGCGATCCCGAGGTTCTCCGCCAGCACCTGCCCCTCCTCACCGACAAGGTGCTCCACGCCAACGCTGAACAGCGCCGCGGACTGCGGCCGCTCGTACGCCAGATCTGGTCCCGCTACCTGGACATCGGCGAGAACGACGACCTGGCCTACGCCATCGGCGTGCTGCTGTGCGCCACCGAGGAGTACCGGGAAGCGCTGGTGTTCTTCCGCCGGTCCACAGCGACCACCGGGCTCCACCCCGAGACCCAGTACAACATCGCCCTGTGTCACCACGGCCTGGACGAGCCACAGGCCGCACTCGAAGAGGTCGAGCAGCTCCTCGCCAGACATCCGGGGCACGACGGCGCGACCCGGCTCAGGGACCAGCTCACCGAGCCCCCACCGCCCCACATCAGCCCGAGCTGATCCCAGCACCGCGCCCACGCTATCGAAGCCGGGCCTGCTGCCCGGCACGACGCCGGCGGTGTGGCCTACGGAGTGCTGGGATAGACCCCACGGAACCGCTCGCGAGGCCCAGATGGCTAGTAGAACCCGCGCAATCCTGGCAACATCCAACGCCGTTGCGCTGGGTGTGGCGCTCGTTTGCAACGGGCTCGCCAACGCCCTGCCGCTCAACGGGATGAACACCGGGGAGCTGTCGGACCTCTACCCGAACCTGTTCGTGCCCACCGGGCTGACCTTCTCCATCTGGGGGCTCATCTACCTGTGGCTCCTCGCCTTCGCAGCGTACGGGTTCAGCCTGATCCGCTCGGACCGCGAGTCCACGCCGCTCGAGCGGATCGGCCCGTGGTTCGCCGTGAACGCCCTGTCGAACGCCGCATGGATCTTCGCCTGGCACTGGCAGCTGGTCCCGCTGTCGCTCGCGATCATGGGCGCGCTCCTGGCAACGCTGATCGTGCTGTACCAGCGCCTGGAGGTGGGCCTGGCGCCGGCCTCCGCCGCCGATCGCTGGCTCGTGCACGCGCCCGTCAGCGTGTACCTGGGCTGGATCACCGTGGCGTCCATCGCGAACGTCACCACCCTGGCCATCGACCTGGGCGTCTCGCCATTCGGCTCGGTGGCAGCCGCGCTCACGGTCGGCGTGCTGGCCACCGCGGTCGCCATCGCCTCCCGGATGCTGTGGGCCCGCCACGACGTGCTGTTCGCGCTCGTGGTGAGCTGGGCGCTGGTTGGCATCACCCTCAAGCGGGTGGGCGCGGCGGAAGAGGGGTCAGCGGTCGTGGCCGGTGCGGCCGTGGTCGGGCTGGTGGTGCTCGGGGTGGGTGTGGTTGGGACGGTGGTGCGAACCCGCCGGTCCAGCTGAGGACCGGCCAAAGACAGATCTCTCGCGTCACGGCAGGTCGTACCCGATGGTCAGCGGGATCTTCCGC
>JBLFXJ010000580.1:0-3726 GCA_047609825.1 Myxococcota bacterium | reverse complement strand
GGCGGCGGATGGGCAGGCGGTGGGCGCCCCCGAGGGCCAGCATGGGCTCGTCGTTCACCTGTGCGACATCGGCGCAGACCGACCGGTGAACGGCCACGCCCACTACTCCGTGTCGAAGGCCGGCCTAGTGATGCTGGTGAAGGCGATGGCGGTCGAGCTCGCACCTGCCGTGCGCACCGTGGGCGTGAGCCCCGGACAAGTCGCCTGGCCCCAAGACTATGACGCCGACAAGCGCGCACGGATCACCCGGCGCATCCCGCTCCGGCGGGTCGGCGCGCCGGAGGACATCGCCCGCCTGGTGCGGTTCCTTGCCCTGGAAGCCCACTACCTGAACGGCATCGTGGTGCCCGTCGACGGAGGCCTGGCGTGCCGATATTAGACCGGATTTTCCTGGACGACCTCCACATCGACTGCATCGTCGGGGTGCTGGAACGAGAGCAGCACACGCCCCAGCCGCTGCACCTGCGCATCGCGCTCGAGCTCGACCTCACCCTCGCGGGCGACACCGGCGTGCTCGGGGCCAGCGTGAACTACGCGCACGTCGACGACCAGGTACGCTTCCTCGCCCAACATGGGCGGTTCCGGCTGATCGAATCACTCGGACTCGCAGCGCTCCGCCTGATCCTGGCCCCACCCTCCCCCACCGAGGATCGGGCAGCGGTCCAGCGGGCGAGCATCGAGCTGCGAAAGCCGGCTGTGCTCGGCGGCAACCCGGTCCCCGGCGTGGCGCTCACCCGCGCAGCACCCGTCCCAACAGAGGTGACCGAGGCGGCCGGCGTCCGAGTGCACGTCCTGGTCGCCGTGCCCGACTCCGTGGCCTGGCGGGTCGAGCTGGCACCGGGGAGCCGCTGGACGGCCCCACCCGGGGTTGCCGGCCTGTGCATTTCGGGGGAGATCGCCCACTCCAGCGGCACCCTTCGGGCTGGCGACAGAGCGCCTCGCCCGCTGGGAACGCTCACCAGCGGAAGCGGCAGCACCCTGCTGGTCGTGGGCCAGCCCTGATCTATTGGACCGGGCGCAGCGGGCCGCTCTCGGTCAGCTCCACCGCCCGGTCCCGCACCGCCACGGCCTCCTGCATCGAGAAGGTCTTCAGGCCGTCGTGCAGGCGCCGATCGACGAACGCGTGGGACGAGTAGGTGAGCGTGGGCACGAACCCTCGCCGGTACTTGTGGCCGCCCCCGTGGCCGGGCTCGAACACCTGCAGGCCATTGGCGATCGCGTAGTCGATCGCCTGGTAGTAGCAGACCTCGAAGTGGAGGAATGGCACGTCCTCGGCGCATCCCCAGTACCGGCCGTACAGCCGGCCGCCCTTCACCACGTTGAACGCGCCGCCCACCAGGCGCTCGCCATCCCGGGCCACCACGGTGTGGAGCCGATGCCCCCAGCGCTCCCCGAGCCGCTGGAAGAACGCCTCCGACAAGTACACCCGGCCCCAGGGCCCGAACTGCTCGCAGGTGTTCGAATAGAAGGCGTGGAGCTGACCCAGGGCATCGGCGCTCGGCGCCGTCGTCGACGTGATCTGCAGCCGAGCCGCGTCGCGCCGCTCCCGCCGGATCTTGTTCCGCGACTTGCTCTTGAACCGGAGCAAGAACTCCTCGAAGTTCGCGTAGCCCTCGTTGAACCAATGGAACTGGAACTGGAGCCGCTCGAACGCGCCCTGCTGGTCGAGCCAGCGGGATTCGGCCTCGGTGTTGAACAGCACGTGCAGGCCGTGGGTACCGCGGGTCGCAGCCTCGACGCCGGCGAGCAGCGGGGGCAGCCATCGCTCCCGGGGCAGCTCGGGGTGGACCAGGAACCGCTGTCCGGTGACCGGCGTGAACGGCACGCCGATCACGAGCTTCGGGTAGTACCCGATGCCCGCCCGTCGAGCGGCATCTGCCCAGCCGTGGTCGTACACGAACTCGCCGCGTGAGTGCGTCTTCACCCAGCCCGGCGCCGCGGCCACCAGTCGGTCGCCGTCGTAGACCACGATGGGGCGGGGGGTCCAACCGGCCTCGGGCGTGGCACAGCCCTCCTCTTCCAGGCCCCACAGGTAGGTGTGCTCGAGGAATGGCGATCCGTCGCCGACCAGCGCATCCCATGCCGCTGGGTCCACCTCGCCGTAGCTGTCGAGCACCTTGACCCGGGGGGACTCCGTCACCGCACCTCCAGGGGCCCGTCATAGCGTGCCCGAGGACCGACGCACCGGACGGTGACCGACGGCGACGCCCGCCGCACGCGCTGCTGCGATAGGCCGCCCTCCATGGCTCAGAAGCTGGTGTACGACGGACTGCAGAGCTGCCCCTACCTCGACGGTCAGGTGGCCCGGATGCCGCTGTATCGTCAGCTCGACAAGCTCGGTCTCGGCCAGGCAGACCATCGATTCGCCCAGGCCGAGCGCCGGGTCGGGGTGTGCCTCTACCACACCGCCTGCCCCACCTGCCGCGCCTGCGAGGGCATCCGGATCCCGGTGGCGACGTTCACCCCCACGAAGTCCCAGCGGCGCACGAAACGACGGGGCGACGCCGCGTTTCGGGTGGAGTATGGGCGCGCCACCTACACCGATGCCAAGCTCGCGCTGTTCAACAAGCACAAGCAGCATCGCGGGCTGAACTCCGGCGACGACGACACCGTCACCCCGCTCGGCTACACGTCCTGGCTGGTGCACTCGTGCATGCACACCATGGAGATGCGGTACTACCTCGATGAACAGCTGGCCGGTGTCGGGGTGTTGGACCTCGGCCGCACAGCCGCCAGCTCGGTGTACTTCTACTTCGACCCCGATCCAGAGGTCGCCCGCCTGTCGCCCGGCGTGTACTCGGTGCTCCGCGAGCTCGATCTGTGCGCGCGCACGAGGCGGGATCACCTTTACCTCGGCCTGTACGTGCGCGACTGCCGGCACTTGTCGTACAAGGCCAGCTACAACCCCCACGAGCGCCTGGTGGACGGCGACTGGCGCCTCCGGGCGCCGGAGCCCGCATGAGCGCCATTGACCGCTTCCGGAGCTACCTCGTCGACCATCCCGGCGACCGATTCGCGCTGTATTCCCTCGCCTTCGCCCTGGTGAAGGCGGGCCGGTCGGAGGAAGCGTTGGGCGTGTTCGGTGAGCTGCTGGCCGCGCACCCCACGTCCGGCGCAGGCCACTACCAGCTCGGCCTGCTCCACAGCGCGGCGGGCCGACTCACCGAGGCCCAGACCGCGTGGCAAGCCGGCCTGGACGCCCTCGCGGGGGAGTCCGGGCCCGACGCCCGCAAGTCACGCGTGGAGATCCAGGCGGCGCTGGACCAGGTCGAGGACCAGCTGGACGACCTGGACTGACCGGTGCGAATCAGCCGCCGTTGCGCTGGAAGAAGCCCCACGAATCCGTGGTCTCCTTCGGGCGGCTGTACCGCAGCCAGGCCGCGCTGAGCCCCGCCCACTGCGCGCCGAGCACCGGCACCGCCGGCAGGTAGCAGCAGCAGGCGCCGATGCCGCTCAGCAGGCCGAACACCAACAGCACCACGAACAGCTGAACCCGGTTGCCGCGGGCGGCCTCCCACGACAAGGCGAGCGCCTCGGTGGGGCCGGCGCGATCGAGCACGGCAGGGAGAACGCCGAGCATCAGGCCGAGCCAGACCGGAATGTAGGCGATCAGGCCGACGAGGATCAGGATGGAGCCCGCGACGATCAGCGGCAACATCATCTCATCGCCACCAAACGCCGCCCCAACCAGGCAGCCGATTCCCGGGCTGAGGAACAGCAGCGACA
>JBLFXJ010000579.1:0-3739 GCA_047609825.1 Myxococcota bacterium | reverse complement strand
GGGGATCTGGGGGTGATGCTCGCCACCGCCGACGACGTGCTCGTGTGCTTCTTCGCGAAGGAGGTGGAGCGCATCCGGGAGGCGGCGCTGCCCACCCATCCTGTGCTCGGGGCGCTGGGGCCGGACCTGCTCCAGCCTCCGGTGCCGCTGGAGGTGATCCTCGACCGGGCGCTGAGCGATCCGGAGCGTCCGCTGCGCGAGGTGCTGCTCGACCAGCGTGTCGCGACCGGGATCGGTAACGAGTGGTGCTGCGAGCTGTGTTTTCTCCACGAGCGGCTGCCGGAGACGCCGGTGGCTGCGGTGGGCCGGGAGGCGCTGGGCGCGGTGTACAGCGATGCGGCCGAGCGCATGGCCGCCAGCGTGGGCGTGGGGCTGCGCAACACCACCGGCCGGAAGAACCCGCGGACGTTCGTGTATGGCCGGCGAGGGCGGGCCTGCCTGCGCTGCGGCCACCGGGTCACAGCGGCAAACCTGGGCCCATGGCACCGCATCACCTACTGGTGCCCGGGCTGTCAGCGCTGATCAGTCAACGTAGGAGAACAGCCGGTCCGGGTCGCTGCTGAGGCCGCTATGCATCGGTGCCAGGTGGGTGATCTCGTCGCGTCGCGGCAGCAGCCGGGTGGCGAGATCGAGCAGGCTGATGATGTTCTGGCCGGGGTCGTCGCTGAACCCCGGCGGGATCGGGCGCAGCCGCCCACCGTCCACGATGAGCGAGTCGCCGAGCACCAGCGCACCGTCCACCAGGAACGCGCTGTGTCCTGGTGTGTGGCCGGGGACGTGCAGCACCTCGACCGTGTAGGGGCCCACCTCCACGAGGTCGCCATCCAGGTGGGCGAAGGTCACCTCGACGCCTGCGTCTTCCAGCAGCGACAGCTCCTCCACGTGTGCGTGCACCTGCGCTCCGGGGAACGCCGACACGCCGACGATGTGGTCGAAGTGGCCGTGGGTGAGGAAGATGTCGGTGACGTTCTCCGGGAGGATGCCGAGGTAGTCCAAGGCAGCTCGGAGGGACGAGGCCCGCGGGTCGATGCCGGTGTCGAACAGGGCCGCCGTGCCGTCGCCCACATCGAGCACATAGGCGCTGGTGAAGCCGTCGCCGATCTGGCGGAGCGGACCCGCGGGCGCGCCGGTGATGATGGGGTCGAGCGCGAACGCCGACGTAGCCCAGAGAAGCGTGAGCATGGTGCCCTCCCGTGTACAGGTACGGCGGCGAGCAGATCGGTGCGGGCCGTGTGACGTGAGGGGACCACCTGGCAGCCGTGCTTCGCGGCGCGCGGCGGATCGGTGCATGGGACGCTCGCGGGCGATCTCGACCGCTGGCGGCACCGGCACGACCGCTGGCGCCGGCAGGGCAGGTGCGCCGACCGCCTCGAGGTCACCCTGGGGCATGAACCGACGACACCTCCTCCGCTCTCTGCTCGCCACCGGCGTCGCTGCCGCCGGCTGGTCCGCCACCCTGCCCACCCTCGTTCGGCCCCGCGGTCTGCGCGACGGCCTGCTCGCCGCCGCGCTGGCCCGGTGGCAGGGGCCCCGCGACGATCGAATCCTCCGGGCATCGAACCCGGAGTGGGACCTGATGGCCCGCACCTTCACCGTGCTCGCCCTGTGCGATCTCGCGCTGGCCGAGCCCGAGCGGAGGGCGGCCCATGCAGCCGTGCTCGACCGGATCCTGGAGGACACGCTGCAGGTCGTGGATTCCAGGGGACACGAGCACTATCTGCTCTCCTATGGCGCCGGCGGAGGTTGGCGCGGACGACCCCGCTCCCTGTTCGTGGACGGCGAGCTGGCGCTGATGCTCGGCGCGCGCCGGATGCTCGGCGGTGACCGGTGGGCGCCCGAGTTCCGTGAGCATGCGGCGGTCTCCCGGGCGCTGATGGACGCCGGGCCCATCGGCTGCGGCGAGTCCTACCCCGACGAGTGCTGGACCTTCTGCAACGCCGCGGCCCGGGTAGCCCTGGCGCTCGGCGAGGCCCTGGATGGAACGCCGGCCGACACTGCGGGGTGGGCGGCGCGGGCGATCCCAGCGCTCACCGAGCCCACCACCGGCCTGCTGGTGTCGTCCTTCGCCTACGACGGCACAGTGGCCGACGGCCCCGAGGGCTCCACCGTGTGGATGGCGGCGACCTTCCTCCAGCCGGTGCTCCCAGCGCTCGCCGCCGACCAATACCGTCGCGCCCGGGAGCACCTGGGACGCACCGCGCTCGGCTTCGGCTGGGGACGGGAGTGGCCGGCGGACGGGCGGATCGACGTGGACTCGGGCCCCATCGTGCCGCTGGTGGAGGCGAGCGCGGGGTCGTCGGGCCACGCGGTGGTCGCCTCGCGGGCCTTCGGCGACGCCGCATTCCACGACGCTCTTGTCGCCTCCCTTGGCCTCGCGGCATTCCCCACCCGGCAGGACGACGGGCTGACCTTCGCCGCGGGCAACGCGGTGGGCGACGCCGTGCTGTTGTTCGCCACCACCGTCGGTCCACTGTGGGCCGCGATTCAGGAGCGTGTCGCATGATCCGGTCGACCCTCGGCGTGGCCATCCTGCTCGCCCTCGCGATCTGCACCGCCCTGGGCGGCGCGGATGGCGTCGCGTTCCTCTCCGGCACCCGGGTCGACGGGAGCCCGATCATCGCCGCGGCCTACGTGCTGGCCTGGCTCGCCGCCTGGACCATCGCGCCGATCGCCCTGGGCTCGGTGGCGGCGGAGTGGGGCTGGCGGACCATCGTCCAGCGGTCGGTGGCCACGTCCCGCTCGAACCCGAGCCGCTCATAGAACGGCATGGCGTCGCGGGTCCGGAGCAGCGTCACCACGTCCCGCACCGCCGGGTGGTCGAGGGCCAGGCGGAGCAGCTGGGTGCCAACGCCGCCTCCCCGGTGGTCCGGATGTACCGCAGAATCGGTGATCCATGAGAACTTTGCCCGGTCTGGCACGATGCGTGGCGTGGCGATCAGCTGGCCATCGCGCTCGAGGCCCACCCAAGGTCTACACCGCACGTCAGGAGTTTCTGGTCGACCTGCTGCGCCGGCTGCCGGTCCAGGTGGACGTCCCGGCGGGTGGACTGGCCCTATGGGTGCGCACCCCGGGCATCGACGCGGACCGGTGGGCCGAGGCGGCTCTGGAGCACGGGACTGGGATCCGCACCGGGCGCAGCTACCGGTTGGACGGCGCATCAGAGCCGGCGTTTCGGGCGGGCTTCGCCTCGCTGGACGAGGCCGGGCTCACCCGCGCAGTCGCCGGGTTGGAGGCCGCTTGTCCCGCCTGAGGGTCAGGGGATTCCTGCAGCGCTCGGCCCCCCCAGCGCCAACACCTCCGCCGAGTTCAGCGCCCGCTCGTGCAGCTGCAGCGCCGACACCACCACATCGGAGGTGAAGCCCCCGGAATCGGTGAACAGCAGGGCCTCGCTGTACGCCCAGGTGCTGTTCAGCGCGAACCGACTGTCTACCCCGCCGGCGAGGCGCACCGTGCCCTGCAGCTCGCCGTCGAGGAACACCCGCAGGGTGCCGCCCGGCCCGGCCGCGGTGTCGACCACGATGGCGAGCCGAACCCAGGTCTCGAGCGGCACCACGCCCACGTACTGGTCGAGCACGCCCACGGCGCCGTCGGGTCGGATGTACACCTCGGCGTCGTTCAGGTTGTCCTGGTTGGTCTGCATCAGTGGGGTCCACCGGTCGGCCGCCGACGCGGGCCGGAGCAGGTCTGCCACCAGGGTCCACCGATTGATGCCCAGGCCGTCGCCCACCTCGACGTGCAC
>JBLFXJ010000578.1:0-3788 GCA_047609825.1 Myxococcota bacterium | reverse complement strand
CGACATGAACAACGGCCCGGCCACCGGCGATGCGCCGGCCACGCTGCCGGCGAACTGGGCGAAGCTGTCCGCCACTGGGTGGGAGATCCCGTGGGTTGCCACGGGTGAGTGCACGATGTGCGCCGACAACACTCTCCGTGGCGATGACGCCGTGTCCTACCTGATCGATCATGTGCTGCTCGACGGGTTCGACGTGGACAGCAGCGAGCGGATCATCGACGGCACCACGTCGATCGAGAACTGCGGTGAACCGCTGGATGCCGCCTATTCCGACCACTATGGCGTGTCCGTCACCGCCACGTCGCGGTAGGCCATGTTGCTCCGGATGGCGGTCGTGCAGCGGTGGCGGCGGTCACCGAGGTGGACCCGTTCAGCCTGACCGAGGCCGATGGGGTGGCGGCCGGGCGCGCCACCTTCGCCGACCTGGGCGGCTGACCCGGTGTAGGCTGCGGCACGGAGGACTCCCGATGACCCGTCTCGGCACCGTGCTCGCCCTGTCCCTCGCCGCCGGAACCGCCTCCGCGCAGACCCTCGACATCACCGGCGCCTGCCCGGGCCCGGTGCGGATCGACATCGCCGGCATCACCGTCGGTGGCAACGCCGCGATCCTCGTGGGCGCAGCGGGAGCCGGAGACGACACCCTGGGGGTGGGCCCGTGCGTCGGAACCGAGACCGGCTTGCGGGGAATCCGGTACATCACCACGGCCCGCGACGCCGACCGCGACGGTCGGATTCGCCTGGAGCCTACCTTTCCGGCGCCCCGGTGCAGTGTTCCGATCCAGGTGCTCGACATCAGCACCTGCGCGCTCACCAACGTGGACACGGCCGCTGGTGGCGGCGGCTGTGGCGAGTGGGGTGCGACCTGCGCGCTGGTGGGCGAGCCCGACCCGGCCACCGTGTTCAACGTGGGAGAGGTGACCTACTTCTTCGACAACAACCTGGTCGGATCGATCTGGCACGCCGATTCCGGTACGGTGCTCGCGGGGCACTACAACAGTAACGGACGCTACCAGTTCCCGGCGTTCTCGGGAGGGTATCCGGCGCTCCCAGCTCTCGACACGGGCGTTCGCTATGGTCGCATGGTGCTCGCGCCCCGCACCGGCGTCGTGGTGCGGAGCAACGGCGACCAGTTCGCCACCCTGGCGACGGACCACACGGTGGGCGTCATCGACCCGGCGACCGGCGACCTGTCCGGCTTCGTGCCCGCGGTCTACTCCGATGGCTTCGGCGGGTACTGCAACCTGATCTCGGCCTCCGCCACCGAGTTCCTCTGCTTCGACGGCGCTGATGTGCGGCACTACGCGACCGAGCATGGTTCTGGAGCGCTCACCCACACGCGCACCGTCTCGCTCGGCGCGCCGCTGCCCACGGTGGTGTGCGACGAGTACTGCTTCGGGGGCCGATTCGCCTGGGACGGTCGCAACTACTACTTCGCCGACCAGGGCAACGACTCGAGCAACATCACCTACCAGGTATACAACGCAGAGGGCGGCAACCTGGCGACCCATGACGTGGTGGGCGGCGCGGCCATCGACTCGCTGTATTTCGATTGGTCGAGCTGCCGATACACGAGCCACGACGGCTACGGCAACCGGTCCCTGGGAGACACCTACACCTGGGCGGCCGGGGACTTCGGGGACGATTCACAGACCTACTCGCCGGTGTCGGTCGACCATGCGGCGGTTGGGGCGTGCGACTGATGGCGCTCCGGGTATCTGCAGCACCCTGAGCGGGGGCGTCGGTGGACCTGTTCCTGCCACTGCTGGTGCTGCTCGTCGCCACCCGGGTGGTGGGCGAGCTGGCCGCGCGTCTCGGGCAGCCAAGGCTCGTCGGGGAGATCGTGGCGGGGTTGGCGCTGGGCCTCGCCGCCCGGAGTGGGCTGGCGCTGCACCTGCCGGTGCTCGCCGAGCTGGGCCACAGCCGGCCCGTCGAGCTGGTGGCCGAGCTCGGCGTGTTCTTCATGATCCTCGACGCCGGGATCGACGCCCACGCGCGGGAGCTGGTCCAGAACTCGCGCACCGCCATTGCCGCCGCGGTGGGGGGCATGGGCATCCCGTTGTTCGGCGGCATCGCGCTCACTTGGCTCTGGCTGCCCGAGCCCCACCTGGCGCCGGCTTTGGCCGTCGGCGTCGCGCTGTCCACCACGGCGGTGCCGGTCACGGCGCGCGTTCTCGGCGGCCTCGGGCTCACGCACTCCCGCATGGGCCAGGTGGTGATCTCAGCCGCGGTGGTGGACGACGTGCTCGGCCTTGTCGCCTTGGGGCTGCTCACGAGCCTGCTCGAGACCGGGTCGGTGCCCACGGCGGGCGCGATGACCGTGCTGGTGGCCAAGGTCGGCGTGTTCTTCGCCCTGGCCACCTTGCTCGGCGTCTTCGTGGAGGACCGGCTCGACCAGCTGCTCAACCGGGAGCACACGGTGGAGGGCGCTCTGTCGTCCTTGCTGATCACGGCCACCTTGTTCGCGGTGCTGGCCGAGTCCCTCGGGATGCACTTCATCATGGGACCCTTTCTCGCCGGCGTGTTCTTCGAGCCGGCGCGGTTCGGCCAAGATCTGTACATCCGCGTGGGGCGCACGGTGCGGCGGGTGAGCGAAGGCTTCCTGGCGCCGGTGTTCTTCGCGAGCATCGGCCTGCAGCTCGACCTGGCGGCCATGCAGGCGATCCCTGGGTTCCTGGTGTTGCTCGTAGGCTTCGCCTTCCTGGGCAAGCTGCTCGGGGCGGGTGTGCCGGCACGGCTGGGGGGCCTCGGGCCTCGGGAGTCCCTCGGCGTCGGGATCAGCATGTGCGCCCGGGGCGCTGTGGGCCTCATCGTGTGTGACGTGGCTCAGCGGGCCGGTGCATTCGACGGCACCGACGAGGTGTCGCGGAACCTGTTCAGCGCGGTGGTGCTTACGGCCATCGTGACCACGGTGCTCGCGCCGGTGCTGCTGCGGACCGTGGTCGGCGGACTTGTGGGTCACGGCGGCGCACCGGACGCGGGCGCTTCGGGCTCGTGACGGTCTCGCCGCGTCGCTCGGCACCCGGGTCAGGGCAGCATCAGGTCCAGCTCGGGTCCGAGCACGATGCCCGTGTGGGCACCTGCGACTGTGCCGTCTGGGCCGATGACCACGGTGGTGGGGAGCGTGCGCACGCCGTACGCGGACTGCACGCCGGCGTCGTCCCACAGCACGGCGTAGGGCAGGTCGCGGTCGCGCACGAAGGCGCGTACGGGGCCGATGTTGTCGTCCACCGCGACACCGAGCACGGTCACGTCGGGGTGGGCGCGGGTCCACCGGGCGAGCATCGGCATCTCCATCCGGCACGGGCCACACCAGGTCGCCCAGAAGTTCACCACGACCGTCTGGCCGCGGAGGTCGGCGAGGTCGACCCGGGTGCCGTCGAGGGTGGTGAGTGCGAACCCCGGGGCGGACCCGTCCAGCGTCGGGGCGCGCATCCGACCGGCGACCACGAGCACCACGGCCACGAGCACGAGGGTGCCCCCCCAGGACAGGACGGTGCCCAGATGTCGGCGCCAGGCGGGCCCTGTCGGAACCTCGGCGTCCAAGGCGGCGTCTTCGGCGCTCATCCGAATGCTCCGTCGGCGGCCAATGCTGCGATGGCGGTCGCGTCGTAGCCCACCTCGGCGAGGATGGCGTCGCGGTGCTCGCCGAGGCCCGGCGGGCAGCTGTGGGTCTGGCGGGTGGTGTCGGTGTGGAAGGTGGGACCGGGGAGTGCGACCTCGCCGAACGCGGGGTGCTGTACAGGCACCCGCTCCACTTGGGGGTGGGTGAGCACCTGGTCGACCTGGAG
>JBLFXJ010000577.1:0-3819 GCA_047609825.1 Myxococcota bacterium | reverse complement strand
TTCCCCGGCAGAACCCCGTTCCCCGGCAGAACCCCGTTCCCCGGCAGAACCCCGTCCGGCCACCCCACGCCGCGCGGCAACAGCGGCCTGGATGCCGGTAGCAGCCGATTCGCCTGCAACACCACGGTCGGCGGCGGCGCGTGAGACGCCCGGAGCGCCCCGTTGCCCGAACGCACCTTGGGCGTCCGTCCGGTCCAGAGGCAGCGCTCGCCGCGCCGTCAGCCCGCGCGTGGCACGCGCTGGAACATCCTGGTCACCCGCCATCAGGGTGGTCGGTCTGCTCGTCGAAGTCGCCTGCGCAGGAGCGGCGCCGGTCCGCGGCAACGCTGCGGGCGCGAGCAGCGCAGACCCACGAGAATCCAACCTGACAAGCTCGACGCCACGACGGATGGCGTGTGCCGCTCCGCCCTGCCGGCTCGGGCTGAAGTCCGCATCCACATCCAGCGAGTGGCGGGACACAGACAGGGACCGGCCTGAGCTGTCGCTGGTGGAGCCAGAAGTTGCGCGCCTGGCCGCCCCTACGGTCGCCGCGGCGCCTACCCGCCGGCTCGGATTGGGTGCCGACTGCGCCCGAACAGGGCTCCGCTGCGCTGGACGCCCCGCCTGAACCCCAGCGCGGGCCGAGGTGTCGGCTGCACGGGCTTGTCCAGACGCCACAACGGCGCCAGGGGTCGTAGGGGTCCGCATAGACGGCACCGCGGGCGGCACGTCCACGGTGCTGCGTGCCGACACACTTAGCGGCCGGACGCGACGCGCCACCGGCGAGGCCGCAACCGCCGACCGGCTCAGGCGCCCTCGCTCGGCAGCCCATCGGGCCGTCGCGCGCGGTCGCCCGGTACGTGCCACCGGTGCGCTGCGCCGACGCGCAGGCACTTCCTCTGCTGCGGCCTGGTCCACGGCCTCGGCCGTCGGCTGCACCACGCTCATCGCCGGGATCGAGGCGAGCTCGCGCACGGGCCTGGATGCGAGGTCGGCGCCTTCCACGCCACGGTCAGCGGCAAACTGGACACTGCTCTTGAGGACGCGTTCGGGCGCGTGCGAGTGCACTGCGTCCGGAGAGTGCACAGCCACATGTTGGCCGGCAGACCCAATGGCCGACAACGGGCCTCGCGTGGCAGCCAGCTCAGAATGGGCGGCCCTGGCGATGAGCCGCGCGCTCACAGCGCCGGCCCCCACCCGTCCAGGCCTGCGGCCAACCGCTCGCTGCGCGCCGGCCTGAGCCGTCAGCGCCCGAGCCATCCGGACCGTGGAACGTAGGCCGATCCGCTGCGCGACGCCGTCTGCCGTCTCCTGTTGCGCGCCGGCATGCACCGACGGCTCCATGGTCGGGAGTGCCATCGTCCGTCGCGTCGCTCGCTCCGTGAACGACGCGGGCGACAGCCCACCCTGGTGCGTGATGGCGTCTAATGGACCCGCGCGGCCCGCGTTGGCCTCGGTCTGGGCATCCCGCACGGCAGAGGACACGACACGCATGGCCCCCCGCGCCGGAGGTACCACGCCTGGGGAGGACACGGTGGGGCGACGGACGACCCGCTTCTTGGCAGCTGGCGGGGCGGAAGCCTCCATCGCAGCCAGCGCCGGCGACCGAGACAGAACGGTGCGCAGGCCCTTGGAATCGGGCCCGGATTGACGAGCCCGTGCCACGTCGGCCGGCCGCCCTGAGAGGTCCTGCCCCCGCTGCTCCATAGAGTGCGCAGCTGCCCGGGCAGAGATCGAGCGGGCGCGTCGCAGCGCCGGCATGGCCGCTTGGGCCTGCTCGGCCTCGGGAAGTCGAGCAATCCGGCGAACCACCGATGCGAGCTCACGCCGCTGCGTTGGGCTCATGCGGGTTGCCGCGTCTTCCAGAAGCGCCAGCACCCCGTTGGAGTCACTCGATCGACGGCGCATCACCGCGGCCAGCGGACGCTCCGACCGCATTGCACGTGGCGCCATCGCCGCGATCGCCACGCCAGCGCGAGCGTTCTGGTCCAGCTGTGCACCGACCACCGGGCGTCCTCGCACCCGTCGAGGCTCGCCGCCCCTGGTGCGGCTTGGCGTCGACCGGCGTGGCGCGGCTGCGCCCAACTGATCCGCTGGCTCCGCACTCTCCGCCGTGGAGTTGTCGAGCAGCGTGACCGCTTCGGGGGCCAGCCCAACCAACGAGCGTGGGACGTGCTGCGCAGCTGGCGGATCCATCCGACGAAGGAGCCGGCTCGTTTGACCCTCGAACCCGACGCGGCCCAAGAGGCGAGAGCGACTCGCCCATGCTGCGTCGCGCTCCCGGTAGTAATCCGAGGCGCTCAGGAACGAGAACATCCCGTCGCCGCCAGAGCCACTGCTCGCCGGGGCGGGAGCATAGGGATCGGCGACGCCCATCCGGGCAAAGAACGCAGGTGCCGTGCCCATACTGGAGCGGACAGCTGCGCGACGGAAAAGCCTGCGCGAGAGGCGCTGGCCAGGAACCGAACGTTCCTCACTCATGGTTCTCCCTCCGATTGGGAGCGGACGGGACGAGACATAACAGCGACCTAGGCGGACTTCTTGATCTCGAGACCTTCATGCGCGATCTCGAGTGACTCGATCGCCAGCTCGGAACCGGACGCGCTGAGTTGCGGCCCTTCCCAGCTGACTGGCCAACCTCGGCGGAAGTGCCAGGACTTCACGTCTTCGCCGTTGTTGTTCATCAGCGTGATCGACCCGTCAGACCGGGCACCATCGCTGTACTCACCCGTGAGCCAAAGATCGATCCACTCGGAGAGGATCGAGCTCGAGCTCGTCGCGTAGCGGAGAACGATGTTGTCCCACTTGAAGCTCTTTGGCCTCTTGTGGGTATACCCGTTGATTCCGCCCTCTTGAATCTCGTACACCTCGGTGTGCGCCTTCAGTCCAGAACACTCGACGAAGTGCGCTACCTCGATGCCGTCGACCTCGAGCTTGAAGTAATAGTTGCCATAAGGGTTGGGATCTTCCGTGGGCATCCCTGACTCCATTCATAGATAAAAACGCGAAGGTACAGACAGATCAGTCGCCTAGCCGGAGATCGACCACCACAAATTCGGTGGTGGAGATGGGTCGAACTTGGACCCGAACATGTACTTGGCCGGCATCGACGATTTCGGGAGGATTGGTCTCTTTGTCACACTGCACCAGATAGTCCGATCCTGCCTTGTCTCCGGTGAGAAGTCCAGCACCCCAAAACTGCGACAGGCGCCCAGACACGGTCCTACGTACGATATCCCAGAGCTGGGGTCGTTGATTCTCGAAGATCACCCACTCGTTGTCTCGGCGCAACTGCTCAGCGAGCATCGAGACGATGCGCCGGGAGTTGATGTGTCGCCACTGGGGGGCCGTCGAGAGAGTCCGCGCTCCCCACACCAGGACGCCCCGGGCCGGAGAGCTGATCAACAGGTTGATGTGGGCGCCGAGGAACTCCTCGGTCTCGGTCCAGCGCAGGGGCACAGCAGGATGGGTGACCCCCTTGAGGACTTCGTTCGCCGGCGGATTGCGAACCCCGAACGGTGCGGCCTCGCGCTCCACTCGAGCGAACACACCCGCGACCGCTCCAGACGGGGGAAAGGTCGAGTCCCCCTGCATCAACCACGGGTAATAGATCGCGGCGTAGCTCGCTTTCTCGGCGTTGCGCTTCCGGAACCCCGCAACCCAGCTCAACAGCTCATGCTCGTGCAGGTCCTTCGGGGCGTCCAGAACCAGGAATCGATTGTTCATCTCCCGGCAATGATCCAGCAGGAGCCCGTACGTGTGCTCCGCTGCGACCACCACAGTGCCGTCCGGCTCCACCCTGCTGGGCAGGTATGCGAGCACCGGCATGATCAGCAGGCC
>JBLFXJ010000576.1:0-3823 GCA_047609825.1 Myxococcota bacterium | reverse complement strand
GCTGGCCAGGAGGGTGGGCCGGTCGCGGAACAATGCGTCGAGGGCCGGCTCGTCGAGGTCTGCGACCGCCCGTTCCAGCCGGACCATGTCGACGGATTCTCCAGAATCCAGCAGCAGGGAACGGCAGTCCGAACGCTCGAAATACGCCCAGGCCAACGCCTCGTCGACGGCGTCGACTGCCCAGCAGGTGTCGAACAAGGCGTCGCGCTGCTCGGGGCTGAGGTGGCGGTGGTGCATCTGCAGGGTCGCGTGGGCCAGCTCTGGCGTGAGCGTGTGGGGCCAGCCCTCCAGGGGACGGCCAACCACGCCTCGGCTGGAGCTCGTCGCTGAACTCTGCGAGCAGGGTGTGCAAGCCGGCGTTCGACAGTGGGATCTTCTGGTAGACCAACGCTCGCAGCAAGCTGGTGCGCACCCAGGGGTCCCGACTTGGGTCGAGAGCACTCCCTCCAGCGCCAAGGCCTGATCCGGGGCGCCGAACAGCTGGAGGAGCATGGCCGCAGACGAGCGCTCGGCTGCGCGCTCGGGGTCATGAAGCATCCGGAGGAGGACCGCGGCCCAGTAGCTTCGGGTGGCCAGAGAACCGTGTTCAGAGCTTATGAAGCGCCCGATGGGGTTCGGTGGGCGAGTCCGATGCGGCGAGCGCCGCGCAAGTCGGTGTGCCCCATCCTACAGGGCGGCTCAACCGCGCAGCTCGACCCTGTACAGGGTGCCAGCTCCGAGCGCCCGCTCCTCCTGGGTCGTGGTGATCGTCCAGACATACTGCGCATACAGACCGACCGCGATCAACCCCAGGGGGGTGCTGATCAATGAGAGCACCGGGCCGATGCCGTCGATCTCCGTGAGGTCCATCTGCAGGGAGAGGTTCGCCAAGACATTGGAGGCCAGGTAGGCGCCCCACCACAGCGGGAAGGTGCTGGGAGGCACCACCACCAGCCAGTCGTCGTCGTGCGACACCGAGGCGCAATACAGCTCCTGGAGCGCCCGATAGGGCATCACGAGGTTGGCGAAGGGGATGAACCACCACCACACATGGCTCCACGGCGTGAAGCTGAGCGCCGTGCGACCGAGGGCCTTCAGGTTGGCAGCGGCGCGGTAGTGCCAGTAGGCCCACAGCGGAACGCCGAGCACCACCGAGCCCAACACCCCGATGCCGGTGACGGCCATGACGGTGACCACCAGCATGGAGTCCCCAGCGAGCTCGAGCATGGAGATGAAGGCCGCACCCAGCTGGTTGATGAGCTGGGTGCCGATCACGAGGGCGCTGATGGCCTTGAGGGACACGAAGCTCGGGGCGTCGCCGTCGCCGTCGCCGTCGCCGTCGCCGTCGCCCGGTGCCGGGGCCTCCCACACATGGTCCTGCGACATGCCCGTCCTCCACAGCGGGATGTCTAACCGGATGGAGCGTGTGCCTCGGGTGCGCGCGATACAGGCGTCGCTGGAGGCCCGATGGGATTCCTGTCCAGTCTGTTCGGGGGCGCGCCGACCGTGCACCCCACCTCTGTCAGCACCGCAGCCCAGTTCGCAGCCCTTGTGAGTGACGGCGATCTACCTGTAATCTTGGACGTGTGGAGCCCGACCTGTGCCCCGTGTAAGAAGCTGGTTCCCGTGCTCACCGAGGTGGCCACCCGGCACGACGGGCGGGTGCGGGTGATCGAGGTGAACGCCGCGGCCGCCGAGCCCGCGCTGCTCCGCATCCTGAACGTCCGGGCCACGCCGACACTGGTGTTGTACGACGGCGGCGAGGAGATCGGGCGGGTGACGGGGTTCCGGCCGACGAGCTGGTTCAACGAGATGATCGACGTAGAGTTTCCGGCGACGGAGGCGTAGTCGAGGGTGACGAGGCGCAGAGCCGGGCCCCGGTGGCGGTGGTACCATCGGCGAGACTTCAGGAGCCTCCATGCGCATCATCGCCCTCTCATGGATTCTCGTCGCCTGCGGCGGCGCGTCCAAGGACTCTGGAGACACCGGGACCACGACGCCGAGCACGCTGACGGGTGACGCGGATTCGGATTCCGACGCGGACACGGATTCCGACGCGGACACGGACTCCGACACGGACACGGACTCCGACACGGATTCGGACTCCGACACGGATTCGGACTCCGACACCGATTCGGACTCCGACACCGACACGGACACGGACACCGACACCGACACCGACCCCACGGACGGCGACGGCGACGGCTTCTCCACCCCGGACGACTGCGACGACGCCGACCCGGACGTACACCCAGGCGCCGCCGAGGTGTGCAATGGCGTGGACGACGACTGCGACCCGGCCACGCCCGAGGCCGGCCTTGTGACCCTCGACGGCCTCGCCTACCCCTCGATCCAGGCGGCCATCGACGGCGCCTCACCCGGTGACGTGGTCGAGGTGTGCTCCGGCATCTATCGCGAGATCCTGAACATCGGCGCGGGCATCACCGTGCGCGGCGTGCTCGGGGCCTCCGTCACGGTGATCGACGCCGGCGCCCCAAGCCCACCCCGGTCCACCGTGAGCCTGTCGAGCGGGACGGCCACCCTCGAGGGCCTGACCCTCACCGGCGGCACTGGCACCGACAATGACGGCGGCACGTTCGGCGGCGGCCTGTACTGCGGACGCGCGAACCAGCTGGTGCTCCGGGACCTGGTGATCGAGGGCAACACGGCGGACTTCGGCGGGGGCCTCTCGGGCGCCTCCTTCCTCCCCATCGGCGACATCCTCGAGCGCGTGGTCGTGCGAGACAACGTGGCCACGGTCGGCGGCGGCGGGTTCCTGCTGTTCGACGCGACCCTCACCGACGTGGAGGTGACCGGCAACACCGCCCCCGTCGGCGGGGGTGGAATGGCCTGGTACTGGACCGTGCGCGCGGACGCGGCCTCCCGAATCCACGGCAACACGGCCGAGCGCGGGGGCGGCCTGTACCCGTGGGACGATGGCCACTGGGTGGGCGGCGTGATCGAGGCGAACCACGCGAACGTGGGCGGCGGCGGGGTGTACGCCGACGACGACGTGGAGGTAGAAGCCTGCACGATCCGCGCGAACACCACGGACGGCGATGGCGGCGGCCTGCTCATCGGGAGGGGCGCGCGAGTCAATGCGCACGGCATGGACGTGCTCGGCAACGCGGCCGCGGGACTGGGCGGCGGCATCGCGGTGGACGGCGGCGAGCTTGTGTGCACAGACTGCGACCTGGGCCTGCCGCCAGACGACAATGCGCCCGACGATGTGCTGGCCCGATTCGGCGCTGACCTGACGACCTACGAGGCCGGTCCCCGCGAGACCTTCACCTGTAGCCCGGCCCTCGGCGGGTGCAGCGGGCTGTGAGGCAGGTGCTGGGCCAGTGGAGGCCGGCTGACCTCCCGAGTGGCGTGGACCGCGGCCTCTGGTCTCACAGCGCCCGACTGCGCGACGCGTTCAGGCTCACGGCGAGGCTCGGCGCGCGCCCTCGTCGTCCACCCGCCCCCGCAGCTTCACCCCGACCATCACCCGCAGCGGCGCATTCGGCCGCGCGCCCACCGGCCGCCACGACACCACCGCCCGCGTGTTCAGCAGGTTCGACGCCGTGGCATACAGCTCCACGTGGTCGGACGGGTGCCCGGCGACGGACGCGTCGAGGTTCACCAGCGCTGGCACGTCGTCGCGGGTGAGCGGGCCCTGGCTCGCCGAGTCCCGCATGCCGGACCGGGCGCTCATCGCCACCGCGCCGCCGAACCGTGGGTGCTCGGCCGCCACCTGCACGGCCCCCTGGTGCACCGGCACATACGGCAGCCAGTCGCCCACCTCCACGTCGCCGAACTGGTCGAAGTCGGACGCGAAGGCGGTGTCGAAGGACGACACGGT
>JBLFXJ010000575.1:0-3829 GCA_047609825.1 Myxococcota bacterium | reverse complement strand
CGGGCATCCCGGCTCGGTGCTGGCCTCGGTGCCGGCCTCGTCGATGCCGGGGTTCACGTAGAACCGGCAGTCGTCGCAGTCGATGCGCGCGGCTCCATCTACGGCACCGCCGTACTCACCGTTCACGTAGCCGTCGCCGTCGAGGTCGGGGATGTCGACGAATCCGTCGCAGTCGTTGTCTACGCCGTCGGTGGCCGCCTCAGTGAGGGGACGGGGCAGCGGGTCGGTCTGGTGCAGCCCATCGAGCCAGGCGCACACCTCGCTGCCGGCCACCGCGCCATCATAGGCGTCGAAGCTCGGCGCGCGCTCCCAGTACACCGGCGCGCCCCACTCCCCCTCCGGATGCACCGTGCCGTCATCGTCGTCGCAGTCGAGGTGCGCGTCGGGGTCCACCAGGACGAACGTGTCGTCGGAGCTGGCCGTGCACCGCACATCATACCACCCGTCGCCGTCTCGATCGCCCGACACGTCGGCGTCGTAGGGGGCGCAGTCCTCCGCGTTGGGCACGCCGTCCCGGTCGTAGTCGTCTTGTGCCGCGAACGGGAGGTTCGCGCCGGTACATGCGGTGAGCAGCAGGGCGATGCGCCGCACGTCAGAACCCCTGTCGGAGGAGCTCGACACCTACGGTGCCGAGCAGTGAGAGGTAGGCTCTGGGCTCGGGCTGCCCGATGAGCACCACCCGATCGCGGAACCCGTGCAGATCCACCGTCACCCCGACCGATTGCCGCCGGTGTACGAGGCCAGCGCCCGCCCAGGTGGTGGTCGGGGTGCGATCGGTGAGGGGGATCGGGTCGCGCGGACCCGAGCCCGCAGACCCGCGCTCGGCCTGCAGACCCACCAGGCCGATCCCCGCCTCGGCGTGCCCGACCCAGGCGCGTGACCGCAGGTGGCCGGACAACCCCGCCCCGACGAGCGTGCGGGTGAGGAGCACGCTGGCGGCATCGGCCGACAGGCGGGCCGACGGGGTGGCGCCGAGCTGCACCCGCCCCTCCACGTGGACGGGAGTGAACGGGTGCAGCCGCACGGTGAGATCGGCCGCGGCGAGGTTCCACCACTGCGGCTCGGCTTGCTGCAGGTACGCGTACAGGTCACGGGTGCCGCCGGTCTGGGCCCGCACGTCGCGGTCTTCCAGTCGTCCCCACGCCTCGGTGCCCAGGTACCCCAAGCCGATCTTGGCCGTGACCTGCCGTCCCAGCTTGCGCGCGTTCGGCGGGAGCGCGCCCCGGCTGAACAGCCCATCGCCGCCCTGGGTGCCGAGCAGGTAGTCCCCCAGCGGGCCCTTCCCCGCGGGATAGCCGAACTCTTCGAGCCTCGCCCCATCCGCTCCCACGGCCCAGTCGCGGCGGAACGCCTGGGCCGATGCCGGTCGGCCTGCGCCATCGACCGGCAGGAACCACAGCGACCAGTCCTCATCCGCCGCGGGGATGTGCAGGGTGATGGGGCGCCGGCCGAGCGCCGGACGCGCGTGCACCTCGGTCACCACACCCCCGTCGTCTGCGAGCAGGAACCGGCCGGCGTCGCGTCGGGGAACGGACACCGGCACCTGGGAGCGGCCTGCGGTGAGGTCGAGCACCGGGCGCAGGTGATTGGCCCCTGGCGCGCGCACCCGGGCTGCGAACTGGCCCGACCGGTGGGTGTGGAGCAGGAAGAAGTCCGACAGCTCTGCGAAGGTGATCCGCTCGTCGCCGTCTTCGTCGGCCGCGCCGGCCAGCCCCGAGAGCACCACGTGGGTGAGCACGCCGGAGCTGAGCTGCCCGATCTCCGGCACGGTGCTCGACGCCGCGAACAGCGCTACGCGGCCGCTCGACGCAGTCAGGGGGGGCAGGTCGGTCTGGGGCACGACGGTGCCGTCCACCCCCGAGCCGTAGCAGGAGTCGAGCACCACCACGACCAGGTCGGCGCCTGCGCGAGTCAGCGCTTGGACCTCGGACTGGAACACCTTGGCCGGGAGCACGCCGTCTGCCAGCATCAGCCCCTCGTGCACCCCGTGGCCGGAGAAGTGCACGAACACGATGTCGTCGTAGCGGCGGGCGTCGGCGCCCGGCAGCTCCACGTCGAGGCAGGCGTCATCCATCTGGCGCCCGTGGGCGGCAGCGAGCACGCACCGCAGCTCGGTCAGGCCGTCGAGCACGCCGTCTACCGTGTTCGGTAAGACGCCGTTCACCCCGGGCACATCCTCGGCACCCGGAGCGGCCACGAGCAGTCGTCCGCCCGACGAGAAGCGTGCCAAGAACTCCGTCATTCGCACCGCATCCCGCCGGGTGGCCACCAACGGCAGCCCGCGCTCCGGGTCTGCGCTGTACGGCTCGAGGGGCACGGTTGACAGGCCCAGCCCACGGTCGGTGGTCGCCACGGGCACCGCGAACACCGTGCGACCGTCGCTCGCGACCGTAGGCAGGTTGTCGTGCGCGATCACCAGGCCGTGCACCCGCTGGGGCGGGCGGGCCTGCGCGACCGGGGCCCCGACCAATGCGGCAGCCAGCACCAGGGCCAGCGCTTGCGGTACGCTCCACCCATGTGGACCCTGATCGCGGCGGCGCTCGCGCAGGACATCGCGTACGACCCCACGATCCACCGGTACTACACCGCCTGTGGCCGCGCCGACGTGGTCGACCTCGACCAGCTGGCGGTGGACGACCCCGCATGGGCCCCCACCCGCACGCGGTGGCGTCTCGATGGCGAGGTGCTGCGGCTGGCGCTGCTCCATCCCTACGCCCCGATCCTGGTGAACGCCGCGGTGGACGTGGCGGTGGCGACCCGGGTGTGCGTGGAGGAGGACTTTCATGAGGCCGTGCCGCGCTTGCTGGCGGCTGGCGTGCGGCCACCGGCCCACGCCCTGCCCCCCGACGAGCGCGAGCGGCTCGACCTGGACCTCACGCTCACCCGCGGCTGGACCCGGCCACCCGAGGGCCCGGTGGTGTACACGGTGCGCGGCGTGATCGGCCCCGCGGCCGTGGCGACCGCCGACGGTGCGTGGCGCGTGGGTGGGGCCATCGACGGTCGGGTGGGGCTCGCGGAGGGGGTGTTCGGAGGGCTGTCGCTCGATCTCGGGAGGGCCGAGCGACAAGGCGCGGTGGGCACGGAGGCCACCCTCGGGGTGCAGGTGGGGCTCGCGGGCCTGGGTGGGCACTCCGCCTGGCTCGGGGTGGGACGGCTCGGCCAGGCTGCCGCCATCGGCGGTGACGCCGTGGTCGGGCGGTTCGCCCGCGGCAGAGGCCTCGCCACGCTCGGGCTCCGGGCCGAGTGGGGCGCGTGGTCGGATGCGCCGTGGCGTGCGTTGGTCGGCATCGGCATCGCCGGCCAAGCCAGGCCACGTCGCACACGCTGACATTGGGGCTGCGACCTGGGCACCTCACCTCCGGAGGCGCCAGTCTACAGCACGCGACCAGCCGACAGGCGATGCGAAGCGTGCCGGAGATGGCGTGGGCCCCGGTGGCGGTGCGTCCCTGTGGCCGGCCGGGCTCACGTCGCGATCAGCTCGACGGGCACTCCCAGGCCACGTCATCCTCGATCACCGCGATGACCGCGGCGTAGCTGATCGCCTCCCACAGCGAGCTCACGAGGAAGTGCTCGTCCCACTCGGTGTCGTACTCATAGGTGTACTTGATGTCCCAATAGTACGTTTCGACGCCGTCTTCGATCACGTGGTAGACGAGGCCGTCGAGCACGGACATGTCGTCCGACCAGTCGTACTCGTAGATCAGGCCGTTGCCGTCGGCGTCGATGAAATTGTAGGTGCTCAGGTGGTCTTCGTCGATGTAGGCGTAGATGTAGGTGAGGTCGGCCTCGCCGTCGTTGTCCTCGTCCCAGTGCAGCGTGTAGTCGAGCG
>JBLFXJ010000574.1:0-3876 GCA_047609825.1 Myxococcota bacterium | reverse complement strand
GGTGAGGCCGGCGCAAACACTCCGAAGTACCGCACCCGATTCACGCCTGGCGGCAGCAGCAGGCTCGCCAGCCGGAGCACGAACACCTCGGGCCGGAGCCGTACGCGGCTCTGGACGGCCCGGACGGCACGCCCGTCAACGAGGAAAGAGTTCTCGGAGAGGTCCTTCCAACAGATACTGTGGAGAAGAATGCCTGGGATCTGAGTGACACGGCCAAGGGAGATGATGCCTGGGCCGTGGCCCAAGCCACGGGAGCGGTCCACACTCCGGTTGGGCAGATCCACGCGCATCCCGACACCGCGGATGCGCATCTAAGCATTGGGTCGAATAGTGACTTCGAGAACGGCGCAGTTGCTGCGCAACAATCCAACCTGGCAATGACGGTCGGCGTCATCGGTTCTGAGAGACAAACAGGTGGAGGGCATAGGATTGCGCTCATGATGATCAACCCCGGCACGGGATCCTCGAGGTCTGTTGCACAGAATGTGAGCAGCTACGCGCATGCAATCAACGTCCTTACCATGGCTGGAGACGGTAGTCTCGAGACCGGCGTCGTCAAGGGGAGAGTCCAGATGCAGCAGTTCGAGCAGGCACCATGATGCTTGTCACTGCTGGGCTGGGTGCGGTCTTGATGTTCAGCAATGCCGTGTTTGCTGGTCCTGGATACGTGCCTTCGGCCCGTGTTGTCGACACCTCCAGCTGGGCCATGGTCGGCGGGGCACGAGCTGTCGCGTGGGCTGATGACGGCGAGACACACCACGGCTGGGTGCCCGAGCACTGGGAGGCGATCGACGCCGCACCGATGTGCGACGGTGCGGTGGTGCTCCGCTACAGCGAACGCAAGGCCACTGTCGCCCTCGACGTGTACCATAGCGATGACGACCCCATTGCGCTGTGGTCGGTCAAGGGCCGGTCACGCGCCGACGTTTTGCTCGCGTTCGGTAAAGAGGGCACCTGGCTCATCGACGCCGCCGCTGAGCAGCTCCTCCGCGTGAGGTGCGACGAGGTCACGCACGTCGCGGCCCTCTCTGCGCCCGAACACACATGCTCGCGCGCCGGGCGCCCTATCGGGTGTCCCGCTTCTCCGGCGCCGGTCGGTGCGCATCCCGCCCTTCGACCTCGCCGGCGCGACGACACGTCGAGTGTGCACCTGGGATACGCGTCCGAGGCCTTCGTCTGGTGGGGCTCACGGCGAAGTGGCATGGCGCAACTCCACGAGGTGGACATCGCCACTGGCGACCAACGGGTCGTGCGCTTGCTGCACGTTCAGCCGGGTGGAGGGGAGAACCCCACGTCCGTGTCCAGAGATGGCACACGGTGGGTCGAGCAGGAACGAGGCCTCTGGTCCGAGGTACAGACTGTGTTCGGTGCAGACGAAACGCCTCGATACGGGTTGTGGAGCAAGGGCAGCCTGTACGGCTTCGTCGGGGTCCAGCTCGTGCGCTTCGACCCGGACGGTCACGGCGACTGGTGCGTCGCGAAGACCTGGCGGACGTCGAGCCGCTTGGCGCGACCGAGCCTCCGCCGCCTGGTGTGGGTCCTCGAGTCGCCTGAGGGCGGCTTGCAGCTGGGAACTGCCGACTTCCTGGGGCTCATCCACGCGGTGCAGGGTGGCAGTGGCCTCTGGGCCCCGGCCCATCCCCCCGAGGTGATGGCCAAGCGGCTCGACCTCCAGCCAGAGGCCGGATGGTTCAGCATCGAGAGCACCCCACCCACGCCGCAGCTTGGCAATCCGCTCTGCGTCGCGCCATGATGACCGGTGGGACGGCCGCGTCCGCCAGCGCCCCGACCGTTGAGCAGGCGGGTGCGGCCGGTTGGGTGGGGGCGGAGGGCGAGGGCGTGTCCGGACTGTGATCGCGTCAGGTCTGGCGCCACTCCGGCTAATGTCGCGGAGAGCCGAAGGCAGCGAAGGCGTCATTCCACGGGGTTGGCATCGGGCACCCAGGGGCGGTCGGGGTCGTCGAGGAGGTGGACGAGCTCACGCATACGCACAAGCTGCGGCGGGCAGCGGCGCCGGCACCGCGAGCAGGCGCTCCGCCTCGGCCAGGCGGCGCTCGGGAGAGGGCGTATGGGCGAGGCTGCGGGCCACGAGCGTCACCCGGATGCGGTCCCAGGGGGCGTCCAGCCTGGGCACGGCCCGGCGCATCACGGCGCCCAGCCGGGCGTGCGTATCGCGCCGGCCCAGCCCTCGGGAGCGGCCCGCCGGTCTCGCGCCGTGAGCCAGGCCGCCGTGTGTTCCACGTCGCGCGCGGCGGCGAGCCGCTTCAGGGCTGCGAGGTAGCCGGCGTACTGGCCCTCGCCGCTCTCGCCCGACCACACCTTGTTCTCGATCAGCAGGATGCAGCCCTCTCCGATCACGAGCAGATCGGGCTGCGTGTCTGCGCCGGCTTGGTCGGGCCACCGCTGCTCGCGACGGATCTCCGGGATGCGCCCGGCCTCGAGATCGTGTGCGAAGGGCGGCAGGAGTTCTCGTGCCACGGCGAGGAGCGTCGACCGACCCGCGGTGGTCGCGGGGTCGAGGGCCCACCCGAGAACCCGATTCTCCGGCGTCTCCCGGTCGGACAGCCCCATTTGGCGGAGGAGGGGCGGTGGGGTCCCTGCGGCCCGATGGGTGTCGACCGCGGCCGGTAGCTCCCGGCGGCGGGGGCCCCGCTCCGCCTCCAACCACGCGCGGGTGGCCGCGGCGACCGTCTCGATGGCCCGTAGCCGGTCGCGGGTGCGCTGTCGGTCGACGGCATGTACGGCGTTGGCGAGGTGGGTGATGTGGGCGATGGCGGGGTGCATGGCGGCGAAGGTAGCAGAGTGTCGCGGGCGGGACAGCTCCGCGCCGTCCAGCGCCCGCCGCAGCGCCTGCGGTAGGGATGGAGCGGGGTCGGCCAGGGCTTCGGCCAGGAGGGGGTTCAGCCACCGCGGCGCGTCGGTCGGGCTCAGGGCCTGTACCCGGTCCCCGTCCACCCGCACCTCGAGATCCAGCGCGCACCGAGCGGGACCGCCAGCGTCGCGGCGGGATTCGAGGTGCGGCGCGTGGACACCGGCACGCCCGGGCCCGGACCGTCTGCTGAGGAGGGTACGGGCCGATCAAGGCGCGATCCGGAAGTGCAGCTCGTAGCCGGCTGCCGGGAGAGCCTCGTCGAGCGTGACCCGGGCTCGGCTCAGATCCTCTCGCCGCACGATCTCCAGGACGGTGTCGCTTGCCGGCTCCGGGAAGACGTGACACCGCAGCGGTGACGCCGGCGCAGAGACGCCGAAGTACCGTCCTCGATGCACAGGAATGGCGGCAGAAGCAAGTTGGCGAGTCGAAGCATGCTCACCTCGGGCCGGAACCGCACGCCGGCCCGCCGCTCCGCCACGGCTGCTTGAACCCGATGCAACCCGCCCCGCGTCATCGACCGACAGACGTTGCAGCGACACCACCGCCTGGGCGGTGTAGCGGGCGAGCCGCTCGCGCCCGCGGTGGTCGTCTGCGGCCCGCAACCCCTGCGTGCACCTCCAGACCCGCGCAGCGAGGCACCCACCGCAGGTGGCGCCGTACCACCTGCTCCGCCCGGGACGGTGCGCTACGCCTCCTCGGCGCCTGTGCCGAGGCGGTCAAGTACCCGGTAGAGCTCGGGCAGGGAGGACAGGCAACACAAGGCCACTCTTCGGTGCATCCGGGACATCCACCCCTCTCGTCGCGCCGTCCGCACACCCCACAGGGGACCTTCCCGGGCTCCGATCCGCCGGTTCAGACCCCCGCGCGGGAGCAGAGAGGCGCGTGGCCCGTCGCAGGCGCACGTGTGCGTCGAGGCGTCGAGCCACCGTCGCACCCGCGAGCTCCTCCAAGGACGCCGAGCCCAGGTCGACCATCTCGCCATGGTCCACTCGGTACAGGTGACC
>JBLFXJ010000573.1:0-3878 GCA_047609825.1 Myxococcota bacterium | reverse complement strand
GACCGAGGGCCGGCTCTCCCTGTGGTCGCTCGTGCTCTGGCCCCTGGTGCTGCCCGGACTGCTCGCCGCGCCTGGCGCGCGGTACGACACCTCCGACCCGGTGGAAGACGCCGCCGTCATCGTGGGCCCCCTCGCCGCCGTGGGCGTGCCGCCCGCCGACCTGCGCGCCCTGTCCCGCGGGCTGCGCGACCTGGACCGCCGCATCGCCTCCCTCGACGCCGAGCTCGCCCGCCACGACGCCCGCGCCATCACCGATCGCCGCGACCGGTCCACGGGAGACGCCCGGGTCGCGCTGGAGGAGCAGCTCGGCGCACTCGCGGCCCTGGCCGACCTCCGCGACCGCCTGCGGGAGGGACGGGATGCGGCGACCGCGCGCATCGATGGCCTGTCCGCGCGGCTCGCGCTGCAGCGGGCGGCGGGAGAGCCGGGGCCTGATGTGGGTGCCACGCTGCGGGCGGTCATCGCGGCGGTGGACGAAGCCGGTCGGGCGGCGGCTCGGGAGAGTTGAGCGCACCCGCTACACGCGCATCGGACATGGGAACCGCCGGTTCCCCGGTGTGGCCGGGCCATGCGAACGGTGGCGAGGCTGCTCGACCCGTCCGGACATCTGAGCTCGCCCGGCGCCTGGGAGTCGAGGGCGAGGATTCAGCGGAGGGCCTCCTGTTTCCCCCATAGGGAGGCGAGAGGAGGCAACCCACTGCAGAAGTACGGCACAATGGTTAGGGCCGCGCCGGCGGAGTTGCCAGGACGTGGCCCGGCTCGCCATTGCACGAACCGCGTGTCTCTGGTGCTTGCCAGCGTCGTCTTGCCGTCGGACCTGGCAGCGCGTCGACCACCGGGTGGAACGCGCGTCCCTGGCATCAGGATCAGGATAGGACTCGGCAAGCGAAGCAGCTGCCGCTGAGCCCCAGGGCGCCCCTCCCTCGATCTCTGGACCCGCCCCCGATGCACCGCCACGTGGACATCGCCATCGTCGGAGCTGGGGCCGCCGGCCTGTGGGCCGCCGCCGTGGCCGCCCGCTCCGGCAGCTCCACCCTGGTCATCGAGAAGACCAAGCGCACCGGCACCAAGGTCCTGGCCAGCGGCGGCACCCGCTGCAACCTGACCACCACACTGGGCGCCCGCGCCGCCGCCGAGCTGTTCGGCGCCGAGGCCGCCGCGTTCCTGGCACCCGCGTTCGAGGCTCTGTCCCCGTCGGATGTGCGCGACCGCTTCGCCGCCATGGGCGTGCCCACCAAGACCGAGCCGGCCCTGGAGAAGGTCTTTCCCCAGAGCGACTCCGCCCGCCAGGTGCGGGACGCCCTGGAGTCCACCGCCCGCGACAACGGCGCCGAGTTCATGTTCGACCAGGGGGTGACGGAGGTCACCCAGACGGCCGACGGATGGTCGGTCCAGGTGCCCGCCGGCACCGTCTCCTGCCGCAAGCTGCTGCTCTGCGCCGGCGGCAAGAGCTACCCCAAGACCGGTACCACCGGCGATGGCTACGGGTGGCTCCGCAGCCTGAAGCTTCCTGTGGTGGATCCGGTGCCCGCGCTGGTCCCCGTGCTCAGCCCGGCGACCTGGGTGACGGAGCTGACCGGCGTGTCGTTGGACGCCGAGGCGCGCATCGGGAGCTTTCGTCGCCGTCGCCCGACTCTGTTCACGCACAAGGGGCTCTCCGGTCCGGCCCCGATGGACCTGTCGGTGCACGTGTCGCGGGCATCGGGGCCCGTGGTGATGCACCTGGATCTACTCCCGGACCTGAGCCGGGACGCGCTGCGGCGACTGCTCATCGACGCCGCGGATCGCAAGGGGTCTCCTCGACTGAACACCATCCTGCCCCTGCAGCGCCGGCTGGTGGCGATGGTCTGCAGGCGGGCGGGCCTCACCGAGGACAACCCTCACGCTCATCACGTCAGGAAGAAGCAGCGAAATCAGCTGGTGAGCATGCTGAAGGCCCTGCCCATCCCACTCACCGGGACCGCGGGCTTCCGGTTCGCCGAGGTCACCGCCGGAGGGCTGGCGTTGGATGCGCTGAACCGCGAGACCATGGAGGTGGGGGGCCGCCCGGGGCTGTATGTGTTCGGCGAGCTGCTGGACCTGACCGGGCCGATCGGCGGGCTGAACTTTCAGGCGGCGTTTGCCACGGCGGACCTGGCGGCGCGGGGAGCGGTGGCGGCGTTGAACGCCTGAGGTGACCGCGGCTAAGGGACTGGCCCAAAATAGATTGTTGCATTCGAGTGCCCCAGGAAGCCCAGTTCTGCGTCGTCATCCCTCGGGATAGCACGCACTCCCCTCCGTCATCCTCCTTGCCCTGGACTCCCTGGAGCCCTCTCGGTGCTGCACAACTTATTTTGGGCCAGTCCCTAAGTCGGCTAGGAAGGCGGCTTGAGGCAGTTCAAGCGAAGGCCACCCATGGGATCTGCACCCATGCGGCTGGGCGCACGCCCGCCGAACGCTTCTTCGGCGTGCCCCACGACAGCCTCTTCGAATACCTCTGCTGACACATGAGACTGCCGTCGCGACCCGCTCGAAAGCGCCCGACGGCAAGAAAACAAAGCCTGCTTGAAGCCGGATCATGACGCCGGTTGGCCGGAACGATGATCAAGGCCGGAGAACTCCAACAGGTGGAACAGGAACAGCGGGGCGTCGGCGTGCGCGAACGCCGCCAGGTTGGTCATCGCACTCGCCCCCGTGATCCGGGGATTCACTTCGCCGAGATACAGTTCGTTGGTGTCGAGATCTCGCAGGTACTCGAGTTCGAAGTAGCCACGGTAGCCCATCTTGCGCAGCTCCTCCCCGAAGGCCACCGTCATCGCGCGCGCCCGCTCTCGAGTGTCGTTGTCAAAGGAGTCGTACAGGAGCTCGTTGCCGCACCAGCCACCCCGGTACGGGGTGAGTTCGGGAAAGCCGACCAGTTCGGTCATCAATGGGCCCACGATGGTGCCGTGGCGGGTAACGCAGGCCTCCTGCGCCGAGCCGCGGCCGCGGATCTTCTTCATCACCTTCACTTCGGGGGCCAGGGCCACCTCGGCGGCGCACTTCGCGTAGTCGCTCTCGGAGCTCACGAAGAATGTGGTGTGTCCGCTGTCTCCGTATGCGGCCTGGATCACCAGATCGGGCCCCAGGTGCCCGGCGACCTCCCGCAGCTTCGAATAGGAGCCGACCCTGGCGAGCACGTGGGGCACCGATTGAACCCCGGCGCGGTCGGCGATGCGCGTGGTGTTGATCGTGTCGTCGATCTCGTTGCGTAGAGCCGCAGGCGGAAAGCAGAGATCGATCCCGAGCTCCTCGCACAGCGCCTCGGTGCGCTCGTCGAACATCAGGAACACAGCCATGGGCCTGCGACCCGAGACCGAGCGCACGTGATCGACCGCGTCCTTGTGCTCGAGCAGGTAGTTGTTGATGTCCTCGATGCTGGTGAACGGCTCGTGCGCGGTCTCTGGAGGGCACATCACGTGCGGATGTTGCCCATCGAAGCAGTCGATCGTGTTTACGTACCGGAATCCGCGAACCACTCGTCCATCCCGATCAGGTTGAAGCAGGTGGCGCTGAAGAACAGCACAGGACGGTCGTTGCGGTAGAAGTGGCGACGGATGTCAGAGAGGCCATCGAGCTTTTCGGTCATTTCGAGTCCTCCTTGTGGGTCGAGTTCTTATTCTCGAGTTGCAAGGCCTCTTCGCAGAACACCCTCATTCCGAACTCGGGATGCAGGCCATGCACCTCCTTGTTGTCCAGGACCAGCAGGTAGTCGAGGATCGCCTTCGACACGATCTGTCCGGGTACCAGGACCGGAAAGCCCGGTGGGTAGGGCGTGACGAGCGAGGCGGCCACGCGGTCGAGGGTGTCCTCTATGGGGAGATGCTCCGTGAGGTCGGGGTCGTAGGCCAGGAAGTACG
>JBLFXJ010000572.1:0-3881 GCA_047609825.1 Myxococcota bacterium | reverse complement strand
GACCCGCTGAATCCGCCCGTGCTCGATCCCGGCGACGTCACCCTGAGCGTGGTGCTGGAGGACGCGGACGGCGCCAAGGCGTCGCTGGCCATCGCGGTGGGCCCGACCCTGGACTGGCTGGAGAGCACGGTGCCGAAGTCGGTGTTCCAGACCGAGCGGCTGGCGCTGCACGACTTCGGCGGGGTCGACCCCTCGCGGCTGGTCGCGATCTCGCTGGTGTTCGATGGGTCGGCGACTGGACGGATCCTGGTGGACGACCTGGAGCTGTCCCCGGGGTTGGAGTGTGTGCCGGGCGGGTGACACCGCGCGAGTGCCAGCCCCGTCTCCAGGACCACGCCCCATTGCCGGGAGGGGCGGCTGCCAGACCCGAGATGGCAGCATCTCTGGAGGTGTCGTCAGACCGGGATAGAGCCACCGGCCACAGAGGTCCGCATGCTCTCTGGTGCGGAGAAGGCGCTGCTCGCCATCCTGATCGTGGTGCTCATGACGGGCATGGGCGCCACACTCGACCGCGCTCAGGGACTGGCCCAAAATAAGTTGTGCAGCACCGAGAGGGCTCCAGGGAGTCCAGGGCAAGGAGGATGACGGAGGGGAGTGCGTGCTATCCCGATGGAAGACGACGCAGCACTGGGCTTCCTGGGGCACTCGAATGCAGCAATCTGTTTTGCCTCGGGCCCTGGTGGCCGCGCCCGCGGACTGCGCCGCGAGCGCTGACACGCCCGATGGACCGCCGCGGCCAGCGCCTCCGCGAACCGGTCCAGCGCGTCGCGCGTCGGAGGCGGCGCGGGCACGAACCGCGCACCGGCCGCGGTCGGCACGAACACTCCGTCCGGCACCAAAGGCGTGGAGGTGAACGGCCGACTGATCAGTCGCAGCTTCCGCCGGTCTCCGAGGACTCCGTGCAGGTGAAGGTCTCGTCGGCGCCGTAGTGGGCCACGCTCAGGCCGCCGGCGCGCACGTCGTCCGGGCTGTTGTCCGACCCGAGGCCGAAGCCCCAGTCACTGCTGACCGACTCGAACACCGCGGGCAGGAAGCCACCCCTGAGCCAGGCGCCGCCGCCCTCGTCGGAGGCCGTGTTCCGCTCGATCACAGTGTCCACCACGGTGCCCGAGGCATCGTCGAGGGCGATGCCGCCGCCGCGGGCCGCGTGGTTGTCGGTGATCACGCTGTCTTCCACGAGCACGCTGTTGTTGGACGGGGAGATGTAGATGCCGCCGCCGTCCTCGCTGGCCACGTTGTTCGAGGCCGTCACCCGGCGCAGGGTGATGTCGCCGGATCCCAGGTACAGGCCGGCGCCGTAGTCCGAATCGCTGTCGATCACCTCGAGGTCTTCGAGCAGGACGGGCTGTCGGTGGGCGCCGTTCACCAGCAGCCCGCCGCCGATGCGGTCCCGCAGGCCGTCGGACGTTCCGTTCCGCAGGGTGAGGCCTCGCACGGTCACCGGTCCGTCGCCGTTCAGCTCCAGCACCCGCCAGTCGTCCACGGCGTCCAGGATGGTGCGCCCGATGCCGGCACCCTGGAGCGTGGCCGTGCCGCGCAGGATGAGCTCGCGCACCTCGTACACGCCGTCGCAGACCTCCACCAGGCCGCCGTCCTCAGCGGCGGCGAGCCCGTCGGCGATGGAGCCGAACTCACCCGCCCGGTCCACGATCACGCGCCCGGCCTCGTCGGTCGCCGGATCGCAGTCCGTGTCCAGGCCATCGCACAGCTCCAGGGCCCCGGGGTGCACCTCCGCGTTGTCGTCGTCGCAGTCCTCCGCGGCCGGGTACCCGTCGCCGTCCAGGTCGGCATCCGGGTCACCCTCGCCGCCGCTGACGACCCACTCGGACACCGCGCTGAGCCAGGTAGTGGGCCCATCGAGCTGGACCGCCTGCAGGGACACGGCCGTGTCGGGGGCGACGGTGGGCGGGACGTTGAGCACGAGCAGGGCGGTGCCCGTGCCGTCCGCCGTCGCGGTGGCGAGCTTGTACACCGGCAGGGAGAGGCCGATGCAGGCGTCGCCGAGGCACGGTCCATCGCCCGGACCCGCCAGGCTTCCGGCCAGGTGCACGGGCACCCACGGGGTGGCCCCGGTGACCGTGATCAGGGCCGCCACACCCGATTCCAGGCCGTCGCTGGTCAGGGTGAGCACGGGCTCGGGGGGCGCCGCCAGGTCGGGGTGGGCCGACCAGGAGCTGGACGTGGCCTCGGGTGCGGGACCGGAGCAGGCGGCGAGAGCGATCAGACAAAGGGTGCGCATCAGGTGAACCTCCGCGGGCCTCCACGGCCCGGACAGAGCCAGGATGCGGGCGGGCGGGTGCCCGGGCCAGCCTCGGAATGCACGCCCGCCGATCGGCCACGGGTGCGGATCGGTGGCTGGTGTGTTCGTGTGTCGGACCGATGTTACCGATCCTACCGGTCGGCGCAGAACATGAGAGCCAACGAAGGCGCAGCTCGCGAGCGCTGGCCCGGACACTGCGAGGGTGGGGTGGCGAGCACCAAGCGATGCATGGGGACCTTCGGGTGTGTCCCGGATGTGCCACGCGAGCCGGCGTGCGTCGACGAGCGGGATGTTTCAGCGCGACGTGGGGCAACCACGGCCATGCCACGTCGCGGAGCAGAATCCGTGTTTGACGGGCCTCGACGAGGCGATGAAGGCCTCGTTTCTCGAGCAGGCTCGCACCAAGGGCTTCAATACCGATGGCTGCTGACGGCCCGGTGCGCGGTATTCGATGCAGACGTCCGCGCCCCCGAGTGTGCACGCCCGTCGGCGGGCCGGGCAAGGCCCGCTCGGATCAACGATCGATGTACACCGTGCGCTCGGCGAGCACGTAGTCGCCGGACCGCAGGGCGAGCTGCACCGGGTACGGCGTCACGAAGTCCACCACATCACCGTCGGCGATCACCGTGAAGTCCAGACTGGCGCCGCCTGCCACGTCGACGAAACCCGCCGGCGCGATGGTGCGCACGAGGCCATCAGGGTCGTCCAACACCGTGAGCGACACCTCGTCGAAGCCACCCCTCGGCGCGACCAGGCCCCGCACCGAGCCGACCAGGGCGGCCTCCATCTCGGCACCGTCGGCCACCTCCCACACCGCCGGCTCGACGAGCCCATCGCCGTCCAGATCCATGAAGGTGTCGGTGACGATGGCGAGCGCCTCCATCTGACCCCGCCCGACCTCGTTCCGGTCGTACATGTTCATGCCCACAAGCTTGGCGCCGCGATCGGCCGCCACGGTGGTGGCGTCGTAGAAGCCCGCATCCAGGGCGCAACCGCCCGGCGACGCGTAGCCGTCGTCCGGATCGCGGAGGTGGTTGTCGGTCACGAGCACCACCACCGGCAGGGCGCCTTCGCGGAAGCCCATGCCCCCGATGACGCCCCCGCCGGGTGCGTCAGCAACGCCCGGACCCGCCACCGCTCCCCCGAACGCGTCCAACGGATTGGCCATGAACGGGCGCACGTCGTCCTCCACGTCGTACCTGCCGTTGCAGTTCTGGTCGTAGCCAGCCCCGCCCAGGGCCTGGTGGAGCGCCTCGTGGCCCGACTCGGGCCCGTCTCGGCCGCCGTGGACGGGGGTCGCTGCGAGTGCGGCAGATATCAGGCTGCGATCGCTCGTCTGCTGTTGCCGCAGGATGAAGGGCTTGTCTTCGTCGGCGCCCATGCCACCGCTGTTGTAGTCGTCGAACGACGCGAAGCCGAAGCTCATGGACTCCACCTCGCCCACGAGCGTGTCGGCGGCGCTCGGGAAGGTGTCGACCATCGCTTCCAACCAGCCGGACATCGACGCCGTCGTGTCGAACACCACGGCCAGGTCCACCCGCTCATGGCGGGCGTCTACCGCCGTGACGGCCCTCCCGTCACCGCATAGGGCGACCGGCGCAGATACCGCACAGGTCGACAC
>JBLFXJ010000571.1:0-3917 GCA_047609825.1 Myxococcota bacterium | reverse complement strand
CTCCGCAGGCCCCAGCTCCGGCCCCACCGCGAGCTCGGGCTCCGGCTCCGGTGGCCCCAGTTCCTGTCCCAACGCGAGCTCCCGCTCCCGCTCCCGCTCCCGCTCCCGCTCCCGCTCCCGCTCCCGTCTCCGAGGCTGCCGCGAGCATGGAGGGAGCCGGGTCGGTGCGGATCATCGGCGACATCCCGCGTGAGGCGTGGCTCGAGCGCGGCGACCAGCGGGCCGAGGTGGGTCAGCCCGTGTCGGCCGGTGGCTGGACCGTGGTCGGGCGGTTCGATGATGGACTCCCGGGATTCCTCGCTGAGGTGCAGGTACAGCCGGGTGGCGTCGTCGATTTGAAGTGCGATGCCGCGTTCAAGCGGTGCCGGGTGCCGTGAGCCGCTGGCATGGTTAATTCTCCGCCAGCTGTGCCTCGATGCGGCAGCCCAGCGGGTGGCCCAGCGCGCATCCGCGGGACGCGAGGGTGGCAGACTTGGCCAGGTTGGCGGAGACGCCCCGGCCCTCGAGGTACATGTACGCGACGTTGGCGCAGGCCTCACCGCTGCCGGACGTGCATGCGTCGGAGTAAAGGTCTGCGGCGCGTTCCGGGTCGGCCTCGATGCCGACGCCGGTGGCGAGCATGGCGGCGAGGGCGACGCAGCCCTCGCTGTGTCGCCCGTCGCATGCACGGGTCAGGAGCTGGGCGGCCCGTTGAGCGTGCTTCGGGGTGGATGCCCGCTCGAGGTGTTGCTGCGCCAGCTCGGTGCATGACTCCGCGCTGCCCCCGTCGCAGGCGGCGCGCAGGCGCGCCACAGGGTCGTCAGGGTCGGCCGGGATTGCGGAACCGCTCGCGGGGTGGGGTCGGCCATGCTCGCAGGCGTCCGCGTCGCCGGCGTCACAGGCCGCCTGGAAATAGTCCAACGGATCGGCGTCGTCCTCCGTGCCAGCGGCGGCAAGTAGCCACTTGCGTCGGGCATGCCAGGTGACGTCATCGCCGTGCTCGAGGGCCTGGCCTGCGGCGGTCAGCGCGCCGTCCAGCCGGTGGGACAACACTCGGAGGTCGGCGCGGAGGATGTGCAGCTCTCCGTCGGGTGGCCCGGCGGCCAGTGCTGTCTCCGCGGCGGTAAGAGCATCTTCGATGCGGCCGTCAGCCCATGCCTGCTCGGCGAGTGCTGCGTTCAGATCGCGCGCCGTCGGGGTGGTGAGGTGCAGGAGCAGCAGGCTCGCACCACCGGCCGCCGCGCCGGCGATCTGGAGGGCGTCATGGCGGGTGCGGGCCACCCCGGTGGCGGCAACCACCGCGGCGGCGAGGGGCGCTCCGTCGATGGGAACGGCCAGGATCAGACTGGCGCTCCCGAGGGCCGCAGCGGACCCCATCCAGCCCGGGAGCTGGGGGCGCTCCCATTGTTGGATGCTCTGGACAAGGCCGGGCAGTGGCGGCACGGTGAGCGCCACCACCATCGCGGCACCCCATCGCCACTCCGGCAGAACCAGATCCACCGCGATCACCGATGCCCACACCAGCGCTCGGAGCGAGGCGGTGCTGGGAGGGATGGCGACGGCGATGGCGGCGAGGAGGATGGCCAGGCCGGCGCCCACATCGATGATGGGGCCGGTCTCGGCGGGGGGCATCTCCGACACCGCTGCCAGGGCGGCGACCAGGCCCTCGCCGGTGGGGGTGGAGGAGAGTCCTCCCGCGAGAACCGACACCGCGAAGGCGGCGAGTAGCAGGCCCCCCGCGACGCGCGCCACGGTCACCGGTGCCTGCGCGGGTGCCGTGCTGGTTGAGTCCCACCCGGCAAGCGCCGCGAGCACCACGAGCACGAGGGCGGCGCCCAACTCGGGCATGCCGCCGAGGCCCCAGCACAGCGACGCGATGAGGAACGCCGCCGGGCCATCCAGGCGATCGCCTGCGCCCACGGCTGCGCGAACCGCGACCGCCGCGAGGGCCAGTCGAAGCCCGATGCCGAACATGCCGCTCTCGGCGGCACCCGGGAGCTCCAGCCACGCTCCCAGCGCCACCGACGCATACACGCCAACCCGCAGTGGGGCGGCCGCCGCAGCGTCCATGCTGCCCTCGAGGCCCAGCCGCTCGGTCCAGCTCACCTCACCTCCGTGCAGACGTGCAGCGCGCAGGTCCCCGCAGTGTGCCTTCTAGCGCGCTGTCGTGGGCATGGCCGGCGTCGGCGTCCTGGATTGGGCCCCCTGGACCTGTTACCGACCGCCCCCACGTCGGGCCTCCGCCCGACGACTCAGGAGGAACTGGTGAGCCTGATTCCCGTCCATGGTGGCCTCGATGTCCCTGTCAACCGCCGGCTGCCGCTGTCCCGGCGCAAGGCGCTCCTGGCCGAGGCGGCCAACCTGCCGAAGATCTCGGTGACCGATGCTGACCTCGCCACTGTCCACCGCCTGGCTGATGGCACGCTGTCTCCGCTCACCGGCCCGATGAATGAGGTGCAGTTCAACTTGGTGCTCGACGAGCGCGTCGTGATGTCCAACGGCAAGCGCTACGCCTGGACCATCCCGATCGGCCTGCCGATCACCGACGCCGAGGCGAGCTCGCTCGAGGTTGGCGGCCGCGCTGCGCTGGTCGATGGCAACGGCACCGTGGTCGGCGTGATCGAGGTGCAGTCGCTGTTCGACTGGGACAAGGCCCGGTACGTGAAGAGCGTGTACGGCACCGATCGGATGGACCACCCGGGCGGCGACATCATCAGCCGCGACCCCCGCACCAAGCTCGTGGGCGGCGATATCTGGGCCTTCGCGCCGGCCCCGGTCGACGAGTACGGCCATCAGGTGCTCACCCCCATCGAGACCCGCGCGATGCTCGCGGCGCGTGGCTGGGAGAAGGCCCTCGCCTTCCAGACCCGCAACCCGCTCCACCGCGCGCACGAGTACGCCCTGGTGTACGGCCTCGAGCAGCTCACCCGCGCCGGTGCCTACGCCGGCGCCGTGCTCAACCCGCTGGTCGGTGAGCTCAAGGGCGACGATGTCGACGCGCGCACCCGTATGCGCACCTACAACTCCCTCAAGGCCAACCGCCTCCTCGGCCAGGGAGACTCCGACAGCGCCCTGTGGGAGCAGGTCGGCTACGACCTCAACGATGTGTTCGAGCTCGTCGGGCTCGACATCAAGATGTTCTACGGTGGGCCCGCAGAGGCCGTGATGCACGCCATCTACCGTCAGAACCATGGCTTCACGAACATCGTGATCGGCCGCAAGCACGCCGACGCGCCGTTCCACGACAAGACCGCGATCTGGGGCGACTTCGACGCCCACGCGATCTTCGACGACCTGACTGGCGATCTCGCGATCGAGCCGGTCAAGGTCGGCTTCGCGGCCTACTACGAGGGCATGGGTCGGGTCGACCTGATGTCCAACCACAAGGGCGAGAAGGCCATGTTCATCAGTGGCTCCAAGGTCCGGGGCATGCTGGTGGCTGGCGAGCGTCCGCCGTCCGAGATCATGCGGCCCAGCACGGCCGACATCCTGATCGCGGCGTACAAGGCCAAGGGCGCGAACTGACGCACCGTCTGAGCGGGCCGTCGCCACCGGTGACGGTCGGCTGAGGCACACAGGCGCTGGCCCGTCACGCACACGTCGGTGCGTTGGGCCGGCGCTTTCGTTTTCGCTGGACGCTTGGTCTTGGCCCTCAAGTTGAGGTCCAGTCTGCTCGTCTGCGAACCGGCCCGAGTGTAGCGCAGGATACCTGCGCAGATCGGGCCGGCCCTTGACTCGGGCCTGGACTCCGTATAACCGCCTCGGCCTTCATGGACCGGCCGCGCCGCGCCTGTGCTCGCGACCGCCGGTTCGACACGCGACGTCACGTCGCGAAACACGTCTTGATGCCACCTGGGCCTACCCTCTGTCAGCAGAGGCCGCCGTGGCCTGTAGGAGTTCCGATGAGTGCCGCACACCCCATGTACCCGCTCGACAGG
>JBLFXJ010000570.1:0-3921 GCA_047609825.1 Myxococcota bacterium | reverse complement strand
TGAGATCCCACGGGCGATAGACTCGCTGCTCCGCGCCGGAGGCACGCCAAATTGGAGAAGAGCCCCGAGGGGGAACTCGCCGCGTTTCTGTCCTCCGCGTTCTCGGTGAACGAGGCGCGCGCGTTCCTGACAGCCCACACCGCACTCGCGCCGCTGGTGAAGAAGCTCCCCGACGAGGGCGCCTCCCGCGAGCAGTACAGCGCCGTCCTTGTGGACGCCTTGGTCCGTGCCGGGATGGCGCGAGGGCCCTTCTTCGAGGCGCTGTCAGCGGCCCGCCCCAAGAGGCTCGAGGACGTGACGCGCTGCGCGGCTCGGTTCCGCGTCGTCCTGGACCCACAGCCCCCCCCGCCCACAGCAGCCCCCTCGGAGCCCCCCACACGGCGCATCGGCCTCCTCGCGGCGGGTGTCGTGGCGGTCGTCGTCGTCGCCGGCCTGGCTGCGGGCGCCCTCGCCGCAGGACTGGCCACATTCGCCGCATTCAACGCCTCCCAACAGTCGTCTCCCGAGGGTCCTGCGTCGGTTGGGACCGTACTCCTCCCGCGCCAGGAGGTCTGCGTCGAAGGCGACAGGGACTACGCGACGGCCGGCCCCCTGCCCGTCGCGGCCGTCGACCAGTTGCTGGAGATCGCGGTCACCGGACGGACCGCGCAGGGGCCCGTGGTGACCGTCGAGGCACTGGGCGACGGCTGCACGACGGCGGAGCAAGCCGTCGGCTGGTCGACGCTCGTCCAGGGCGAAAACGTCGACCGGGTGTGGCTGGGTGCCGGGACACGGGCGGTCCTCCACGTGTTCTGGGGCGACCCGGGCGAGTGCTTCTCCGTGGAGGTGGGCACGGTGGACGACGACGGGCAGGACCACCCGAGGGCCGGTTGTCCCTAGGGTTTGAACCGATGCTGGTGCGCTCATCCAACTGAGCGGCTTCCCTTCCGCCCGGTGACTACGGGAACGTGATGTCGCGACCGTACCAGATGTACACGCCCCCGAAGTGGTCCTCGGCAAACGGCGACACTCCAGCGATATCGCCGAGGCCGTCGCCGTCGAAGTCTCCCCCCACGGCGTGGTCGGCGATGACGTAGCCGACGTCATCAGGGACGGCGAGCACGGCCGCGTGGGCGCCCACATCGATCGCGCCCGATCGCGGGGCGCTGCTGGGGAGGACGACGAAGATCGGGTCTGGGCGATCCCAATAGGCGAACAGCTCGTGCACGCCGTCGCCGTCGATGTCGGGCACCGTGGCGGCGACTCGCAGGTACTCACCCGGTGCCAGCACGTACATCGAGTCGAAGTGCCACATCGCGCCCTCTATTGGGCCACGGATGAGCTCGTAGTACGGGGCCAGGTCCTGGAACCCGTCACCGTCCCAGTCGCCGACCCCGATCAGGTGTGTGCCGTTGCCGTAGGCCAACGCGTCGCCCCGGTCCAGGCCCCGTCCGCGCGTGCCCGTCAGGTCATACAGGACGTAGGTGGCCCCGCATTCGGACTTGAATGTGTGGTCCACCAGCCCCAGCACCATGCTCCCTGGGCCTGCGAGCGGACCCAGGACGATCGGCTCGGTGGTGCCCGGTTCGCACGAGGCCCACAGCGCACGGGTGGTGTTCCGTGGGTCGGCGCGAGGCCTGCCCGCGCCGGGCACGCGGCCGTCGAACGGCCCGTAGTGCACCACGAACCCCATGCTATCCACCCCTGCCGCTACGTCCATCCAGCCGTCGCCGTCCGCGTCGAATCCCCCGGTGTAGCGGCTGAAGCTCTCGTCCAGCCCGGCGGCGGAGTCGGTGCAGGTGAGCGCGCCGCGCACGGGTCCGCGGAACAGATGTCGCCAAGCCCATAGGTCGGCGACGCCGTCGCGGTCGGTGTCGCCCGCGGGTGCGGCGTGGCTGCCGCAGTCGATGGTGGCTTCGGCGAGCGCTGGCACCGCGTGGTCGCCGGAGGGCGGCAGCGGCCCGAGCAGGTGGATCAGTCCGTCGTGCTCGACGGCGAGCACATCGCGGCCATCTCCTTGGACCGGGCCCACGTTGGAGAGCGGGAACCCGAGGCCGCTGCCGACACTGCCGCAGAGCTTCACGCTGGGGGGCAGGCCAGCTGCGCTCGGCGGAACGGATCGGCAGGGGCGCGGTGGAGGAGTGCCCGTGTCGGAGGTCGATGTGGTGCCGGTCGGGGTGGTGCCGGTCGGGGTAGTGCCGGTGGGCGTGGTGCCGGTCGGGGTGGTGCCGGTCGCAGCGGTGTCGCCGGGCTTCGTGCCGGGAGTGGACCCGGTGTCGGTCGGAGCGGGGGGTGTGGGGTCTGAGTGAGCCGAGTCGACGCCGGGTGCAGGGGTGGGCGTGGTCGCGACGGACGCCGTGTCGGCGGCGGCGCGCTTACTGGGGCCGGTGGGGGCGCAGGCGATGAGCAGGGCGATGGCTGCAAAGGAGGGGCGCATCGGCGGCGGCCGGGGGCTGGGCACGGCCAGGGTACCACCTGTCCGCGGCCTCAGGTCGACCCGCTGCGGCCGGGACGGGGCCGGCCCGCGCTCGACCTCCGCCTCCTGCGTCAGCTCGTCCAGCAGCGCCGACGCGTCGTCCGCGTCGCTCGGCTCCTGCGACCGGCGCCAGCGGACACACGCCCAATGCACGGCGGTCGCAAGCGCCTCGGCGAATCGCTGCAGCGCGTCCTGCGTGAGGGGCGGCACGGCCACGAACCGCGCCCCCCGCTGCCGTCGGTACGAACGCCCCGTCCGGCACCAGCGCCGGTACGTGGAGGCAGCCGAGGGTCGCCGGCGAACGTCTGCACGAACGTAACCACGCCGTAATCTTCGTCAAACCTCACGATCGTCGGATCCGGGGGTGCTTCGAGGTGCGGGGAAGCGTCCTCAGACGGCGTCGGCACCTACGTGGCGCTGGAGGTGGGCCGGGTCGAGGCGGTGCGGTTCGTGGCCGCGCCGGTGGGTGGACTACCGCCACCCATTGCACGACAAGCGGAGCGCGGGCTGCCCAACGCCATAGGTGCCGAACCGCAGGTTGTAGTTACCACGGGGGAACACCACGCTCTCACGCCAGTACGCGTTGTCCGGGGCGCACGCGGGCCCCGACGCGTCGGCGTAGCCGGTCGCGATCCATCCGCCGGGCGACGTGTAGGACGCGCCGCCAGCGGCACACACCGAGTAGGTGTCGTCCGCGGCGCCCGTGGTCGCCTGGCACAGGATCGGGCAGATCCGGGCCTCCGGGGCGTTGTAGTAGGTCGTGCCGTGCCACACGCCCAGGTCGGCGTACGACACGCACCCGTCGCCGCCGAGGTCCACCTGCACGTCGGTGCACGTCCCGCCATCCCAGGCGTTGCACCGCACGAGCAACGTGCCTGTGCCATCGATGCCCACGAGCCCGACGGTCTCGCTCCCGCCCCGCGTGAGCACAAGCCCGACGCCGCTGCACGGGGGATCGTCGCCGTCGCAGTCTTGATCGATGCCGTCTTCGCACACCTCCTCCGCGTCCGGATGCACCGTGGGCTGGCCGTCGTCGCAGTCGAGCCCGATCCAGTCCGGCGCGAGCCCCGGACCGGGCGGGTCGCAGGTGGGCGTGGGGTCGACCGGGGCGCCAGCGCCGAAGCCATCGCGGTCGCCATCGGCGTACCACAGGCTCGGCGGGCCCACGGTCGGATCGGCATCGTCGCAGTCGTCGTTGCTCGCGGCGGTGCCGTCCGGGCGGCTGCAGGCGTACACGAAGTCGTCGTCGGCGCCGAAGCCATCGGCGTCCCGATCCGCATACCACTCGAGGTAGCTGTCCTCGGTCACGTCTGGGTCTGCATCGTCGATCAGGCCGTCGCAGTCATCATCCACCGGGGCGTCGGGGTTGCAGATCTCCGGCATGCCAGGATTGATATCGGGCCGGGTGTCGTCGCAGTCCAGGTTCGCCAGGCCCCAGCCCTCCCGCCCCTGGCACGCGAACAGGA
>JBLFXJ010000569.1:0-3930 GCA_047609825.1 Myxococcota bacterium | reverse complement strand
GTGCAACATCAACTGCCGAGGTGTAACACCTTGCGTCCAGACCCCCGGCGCCAGACCCGTGCAGTGGGGGGACGACGACGGCGACGGCTGCCTCGATGCCGCCGCCTGGTAGCGGGGCACGCTCCGGCAGGCTCAGCCTGGCAGAACCGAACCACCGACCACCTCGATGCGCAGACCATCCGGATCGCGGATCACGAAGTACGTCCCGCCGCGCTCCCATGGCGTCTCGAACGCCACGCCGCACGCCGCCAGGTGTGTCGCCGCGCCCTCCAGATCATCCGTGCGCAGGTCGAAGGAGATCTCCGCGCGCTCGCCATACGGCGCCTCTCCGACAGGCTCTGACGCGAGGGGCAGCAACAACAGGTACCGGTCGCCCAGCGCGAGGCGCGCCGCTCCATCGTCCATCTCGACCAACCGGTATCCGAGCGCGTCGCGGTAGAACACGAGGCTTCGGTCGATCTCCGTGCAGATCACGTTGGTCTCGCCGGGAGTGAATTCCATGGCGGCTCTGTATTGCGGCGGGGCGCGGGATCGAACCTCCGCTCGTCCTCCGCGGCGGCGAACCGCTGCGCCACGTCCCCCAGGATCGGTCCCAGATCCTGCCGGCGGACGCGCCACCGCACCCTCCGCCCGCCCGCGGAGCTCCCACCGGACCATCAGCAAGGCCCCTCGCCGACCTGACGACCTTCGACGGACCACGGCACGGACCCACCCCCAGACCCGCTCGACGCGCTGGGCCGGCGTCGACCTGGCGCGGCGCGCGGTTCCTCCACACTCCTGGAGGATCGGGCACGGCTGGTGGAGCATCGGGCAGGACACAGCCGGTCCGCGTGTACACAATCGTCGGGCCACACGAGGACCTGTCCCATGACCACGATCAAGACCCTGCACCTCGACGCCGTGATCGCGAACCACACCCGCGACATGAGCGGCCGCGTCGCCGCCGTCACGGGAACCACCAGCGGCACCGGCTACATCTGCGCCCGTGAGCTCGCCAAGCGAGGGGCCACCGTGCTGCTGCTGAACCGGCAGAGCGCCCGCTCTACCTCCAGCCTGGCCCGCCTCCAAGGCGAAGTCCCCGGCGGTGACTTCCGTGCCATCACCTGCGATCTGCAAGACCTGGACAGCGTGAGAGCGGCCATCGGCGCGATCAAGGCCGCCCACGACGCCCTCGACGTGCTGTGCAACAACGCCGGCGTGATGGCGCTCACCGACACCGCGACCAAGGACGGCTACGACGTTCAGATGCAGACCAACTGCATCTCGCACTTCCTGCTCACCAAGGAGTTGTTCCCGCTCCTGCTCGCGAGCGACGACGCGCGCATCGTGAACCACAGCTCGGCCGCCCGCCTCGGCTCACCGTTGGAGGCCAGGTACTTCGCCAAGAACGGGGGCAACCTGGGCGGCGACGGGACCGACGCCGAGAACGCTGCGTTCTCCGGCGGTCGGTGGGCGCGCTACCACCAGACCAAGCTCGCCAACGCCTGCTTCACCTACGGCCTCAAGGCCCGCCTCGACGCCGCCGGAATCACCAACGTGAAGGCCCTGCTCGCCCACCCTGGCCTCGCAGCCACCAACCTCCAGGTCACCACCGCCGAGACCGGCGGGATGGAAGCGAACAGCCCGTTCATGAACCAGGCCCAGTCCCAGGAAGACGGCGCCCTGGGCATCATCCGCGGGTGCATGGACCCCGAGGCGGTGTCCGGCAACTTCTACGGGCCCCAGGGCTGGACCGGATTCCCGGAGCTGTTGCCCCCCGAGGACCTGTTGTTCGACCCCGACAATGTCGCGATCAACTGGACGGGCTGCGAAGCCGCCGTCGGCCCCTTCACGATCTAGATGCCCTCGACGCAGATTCCAAGCCGTCCTCGCACGCCCATGCGGCGCCCTCGCGCAGGCGTCGGACCGGGCAGATATGCTCGATATTCCTTCGGTCCTCACCCGCACGAGCACACCACTTGGACGCGCGATCACCGGCTCGGCATCTCCGCCGAGGTCATCTAGCGGAGCGCGCATGGACATCGAGAACCTCGCAGCCCAGGTCCACTCCCTCCTGAAGACGGCGCGCGCACGCGTCGCAAGGCCCGTCCCCAGGCTGGCCCTGTTCATGCGCACCCAGCCCACTGAGGTGGTGGCCGACCTGTACGAGCCCGTGATCTGCCTGATCCTCCAGGGGGGCAAGCAGACGACGTTTGGCGAGCAGACCCTCGACCTCCTGCCGGGCGATTCGCTGCTCGTCTCCCACGATATGCCGGTTCGCGCTCGGGTGACCGAGGCAAGCCCCGAAGTCCCCTACTTGTCGATCATCCTGCTGCTCGACCTTCCCCTCCTCCGCAGCCTGTACGAGGAGGTCGGCCAGACCCAGGTCGTCCAAGCCAGTCCGCGCTCGGCCATGGTCACGCAGGCCGACTCCAGCGTGATCGACGCCCTGGGCCGCTATGTCGCGCTCGCCCACGACCCGGTCGAACAGGCCGTGCTCGCCCCCCTCATCCTGCGGGAGATCCACTTCCGTCTGTTGATGGCACCTCACGGCGGCATGCTCCGCGAGCTCCTGCGCCACGACAGCCACGCCAGCAACGTCTCCCGTGCCATTGCCCGCATCCGCCGAGACTTCCGCACCCCTCTCGTCGTGCCGGAGCTCGCCCGGGAGGTCGGCATGAGTGCGTCGTCGTTCCACAAGCACTTCCGCGACATCACCTCGAGCACACCACTGCAGTACCAGAAGGAGCTTCGCCTGCTGGAAGCCCGTCGAATGCTGGCCGTCGGCGAGCACACCGTGAGCACGGTGGCCTACGACGTGGGCTACGGGAGCCCCACCCAGTTCAGCCGAGAGTACGCCCGCAAGTTCGGGGTCCCGCCGAGCGCACACCGCGCCTAGTCCCGTTGTCGTCGCCGCCGCCGCTGCCCGTGGCGTCGCAGGTCCTTGCTCACCCCGTCCTCCGAGCGGCGCTGCCCCGGGCAGGCCTGGTGAGGCCGCATGTCTCGGTGCATACTGACGCACCCTCAACCGGAGTGCCCATGTCGTCCATCGAGATGCTCGTCGCTACCGTGCCGCTGTCCACGGGCGGCACCATCACCGTGATGCGCAAGTCCGTCGTCGCCGTGCGGGACGACCCCAATCGCGCTGACTGGTGCAACCTGTACCTGGTCGGCAACCACAGCTTCACGGTCGCGCTCTCGCGGGCGAACTGCGTCCAGGCCATCTTCAGCATGAAGGCGGCTCCGAGCGCTCCCAGCCCTCCCCGTCGTCGCTGACGGCAGCAGCATCCCCGCTACCGGAACCACCCCGCGACGGTGCCGTCCACGTTGTCGCGGTCTTGATCCGAGATCGCAGTGGAGTCGGCGGTCGAGTACTCGAACCAGCCGACGTACTGGCCGAAGTCGTCGCCGTTGCCGACCGCCATTCCGTACACCACGTCGGTGCGGATCTCTCCGACCCAGCATGGGTCGCCGGTGACCACCAGGTCCACGAACTCCACGTGGAACCCGCCGCCGCTGGCCATTGCGCCATCGGCGTCGCGGAGGTCCACCCAGGTGGCCGACCCGCTCGACAGCGCGCCGGCATCCGCCCGCACGCCGATCACGCCGCGGTTGACGCCGCACAGCCAGGTCACGCGGACCTCGATCCCGGGCTCGTGGAGCCCTCGGTACCCATCGATCGCGTAGTGGGATGCGTTGTCGTACAGGCTGCCGGTGCCCTCGCCCTCGTAGAACGCCGCCAGGCCCGCCTTGTCGGTCGCGGTGCGGTTGGACACGAAGGCGAGCGTCCACCCGCCGCCGGCCATGTCGCACCATGCCTCCACATCGGGGCCGGCGCTGGTGAGGGTGTACACGCCGTCGACGCTGCTGGGGTCGTCCGCCAGGATGTCGGCGCAGGTCGTGCCGCTGCCGAGCACCGTGTCCGGCGCGGTCGGCGAGGTGGACCCCGTG
>JBLFXJ010000568.1:0-3935 GCA_047609825.1 Myxococcota bacterium | reverse complement strand
CCGGAGTCTCGGCGGCAGGGGGCGCCGGCTCGCCCAACAGCTCACCGATCAAGGCATCATCGGCACCGGGCTCCTCTCCATCGTCGAGGAGCTCGCTGATCAACGCGTCGTCCGCCGCATTGTCACCGGGCGGGTCGTCGCCTCCCAGCAGCTCCCCGATCAGCGCGTCGTCTGCGCCCCCAGAGGGCTCGTCGGCTCCGAGCAGCTCACCGATCAGCCCATCGTCGGCGCCGGCGTCCGCCGGCGCCGCATCTTCAAGGGGCGCGGGCGGCTGAAGGTCGCGACGAAGCTCGGCGGCGTACCCAGGCCAGGTCGCCTCACCGATGGCGATCATTTGCCCGCTGGCCCGCGTGGAGGTCCAGTGAGCGACCAGCAGCAGCAGCAGCGCCAGAGCGGGCAGCGTGGTGAGCAGGGTTCGCAGCGAGCTGGGGCGGCCGTGGGTCGCACTCATCCGGGCTCCAGCGTCGGTGCGCAGTGGGCCCGGCTACGTACTACGGCCCAGGGTACTTGGCCGCGATCGCCTCGAGCAGCTTGACGACGGTGGGGTCGTACACGCCCTGGCTCACGAGTTGGCCCCGCACGTCCTTGAACATCGCGACGTACTTGGTGGAATCCGCCGCCGGAATCGTGACCCAATACTTCGGGTCGACATCGGCCTCGGCCTTGGTGGTGAGCTCCAGCACGCTGTCGAACTGGCCCGCGGCCCATGCTCGCGAGGCCTGGCCGAAGCCGCTCGGGAGGCTGCTCGACCGGATCAGCACCTGCAAGGTGAGCTGAGACAACGGGAACTTCACGATGCCGCCGTCATCGCCAAGCCCCTTGTACAGCTCCAGCGGGCCGTAGGCGGTGGCGGGCGCATAGGCCACATCGCACGACTTGTTGTTGAACAAGCTGGCGAATGTGCCGACATCTGCAGGCACGACCTGGGCGCCGATGTGCTCGACCATGAACTTCGCCGAGGGGTCGAAGTCGAGGGTGCAGACCTTCTTGCCAGCGAGGGCGGCGAGGTCGACTCTGGAGCGATCGTTAATGTACAGGTAGACGGCGCCGGCAGGGAACACACCCGCGACCTCGTAGTCGCCCGAGACCATCAGTGATGAGGCGGCCTCCTTCGCCAGCGTGCCGAGAGACGCCTTCAGCGCGTCGTAGTTGGGCAACACACCCATGGACTCGATGCTATACGCCGCCTTGGAGAACTGCTGGGACCGCACGCCCGTGAGCAGGGCCGCATCGCACTTGCCGTTGCGGAAGTCGTTCGCTGCCACGCTCTCGCTCGTGTACGGGCGAAGCTCCAGCTGCGCGCCCCAGTCCAGCGCTGCCGTCTGGTACTTCTTCGCTGCCTGGAACGCGTCGCCGGCGGCACCACCCGGGTCGTACACGCACATGCTGAGCGGCGCTGCGGAAGCGATGGCCGGCATGGCGAGGACTGCGGCGGCCAGGGATCGGAGCCAGCTCATGGGTTCACCTCGGAGGGTTCGGCGGCGGGCGCAACCGGCGCTTGTGTGATGTCGGACCCCATCACCGCCTCCAGGATTCCATCCAGCATGGGATCGAGCTCGCTGTCGGCGGCCGGATCATCAGGAAAGGTGCCGAGCCCGCCCAATGGCGTGCGATGGCCCACCGCTGACATCCAGATCTTGTCGGACTCGTGGAGGATGAGCTCGGTCGCGAAGCGGTCGAGCAGGGCCCACGCCGGATCGGATGGCGTGGCGTCTACGCTCGTGGCGTGGCTGCGGATGGCGTCGCGCACGGCGTCTCTGTGGCCGGCGGTGGACAGCGCCTGCACCTGGAGCGCGCGGCCGAGACGCACGCTCGCAGATTCGCCGGTGGCCGCTGCTTCGGCGAGCACCTCCCACGGGTCTACGCCGGGGGGAGCGGCGCCCGGGACGGCAGCCCATACCGAGGCCTGCAGCGCGCGCGGCACACCCCAGAACTTGTCGTCATCGAGGCAGGCCGCAGCCCGCTCGACCTTGCGAGGGAGGTCGGTCGGGACCCCCACGATCCCCTCTGCGGCGCGGTCGTGCACCATCGCGAGGGCGCCGCTCGTGAGGCCGAGCAAGAGCAGCAGGTCTTCGTTCTTCCGCACCGACAGGCGTGGGCAGTCCTCGCCCAGATCCTCGTTCGGGAACGCCAAATCCAGCATCAGCCACGCGTCGTAGTATCGGGTTGCCGTCGCCGCATGGATCCGCCGCTCCCGGATCAGGTGGTCGCGGCTCCCGCTCGCGTCGGTGCCCTGAACGGCGCGGAGCCGGTCGAGCTCGGCGCCCCAGGCCGCCACGTCGCCGCACATCCCGGCTGCGAGGCTGGTGAAGGTCATCGCCTTGTACGGACGGCGCCCAACCTCGCCGAGGGCAGAGAGCACCGGTCCGAGCGCCATCCCCGTGGAGCAGCTGGCGCCGATGTCGGTGGTCGCCATCGTGGCTGGGGCCATTGTGCGCGTGGTGCTGCCGTCGACAATCTTGACGATGCACCCAGCGAACAGCAGCGGCGCGAGCACGACGATACGCACGGAACCCCCTCGCAGGACCCGCGAACGATAACGCGTTCCACTCCACGTAGCTGCGGGCTCAGCCGCCGTACACCTCGGCCTGGTCGATGCGCGACAGCACCCAGTCGAAGTGGCCGGACGTGATCTTGGTGTCGCAGTACCCACACACCCCAGCCTGGTCGACCGCATCGAGGGCCGCGCCACAGGACGGGCACGACTTCTCGGGGTGCGAGGTCGCCTCGCCGCCGGCCGCACGGAGGAAGGTCCAATACTCCGAGAATCGCCGGTCGGTCTTGGCGTTTCCGCCCACCACAGTGCCAGCCCGGTCGACGGTGGCGTCCTTCATCGAACCCCAGATTCGCACCGTGATCGACTCATACCAGGCGTCGAGCTCGACCTTCACCAGCATCGCCTTGGACAGGCGCACATCCGTGAGCTGGTTGCGCAGTCCAGAGGCGGTGTACTTCTCGACCCAGAATCGCAAGGATTGGTACATCGGGTCGGTCACGTACGGCCGGATGTTCTGGTAACGGCCGGCGGACCACGCCCCTTGAAGCTCGAAATAGGTGGTGGTCACCCGCTGATGGAACTGCTCGAGATCGAACTCCGGGTGCCGGCCTCGCAGCTTGCGCACCTCGGCTGGCAGCTGCGGATCCACCACCGTGGGCATGCCCACGGACGGCTCGTCTCCGCCGGCGAAGAACCCGACCTTCGGTGCGGAGACCGGCTGGGATTTGACCAGCGTACGGCTCTCGAGCTGCCACTGGAGCTGCCCCTTGGTGATCGCCGTGCCGCAGTTGGTGCACGCGCCGTGGAGATCGGTCTCGATGGCGGCGCCACAGCTCGGGCACCCCATTCGCAGCATGGCCTCGGGCGCGAGGGACACGGCTCCGCCGGCCCGCTGCAGCACCCAGGTCTCCTCCGAGTACATGCGCTGCGAACTGCCGTCCGCGCGCACGAGCACACGGGTAGCCGCAAAGCTGACGTGCACGCGCGTTGTCGCACCGTGCTGCACCTTCATGAGCTTGACGGCACCCACCACGGTCTCGTCGATGCGCTGGACGCCGGCCCAGCCCCGCTCCACGCTCTCCCGCGCAGCCGCGGAGACGAACGGGGCGAGCGCGTCCCAGCCCCCACGTCCCACGGCGCCATCCACCCGCTGGAACAGCATCACCAGGTAGTCCTGCAGCACGGGCAGCGAGAACCCGGGGTCTTCGCGGCGCAGGCGGTCGAGCCCACCCGCCGCACGCTGTCGGCTTGGCCTCCGGGCGCGGGGCCGTGGCGCCCCATGGCCGACCTCCCGTACGCTACTGCTGCCCGACTGCATCGACGCACGTACGACCACCACGGCGATCACGCAGATCAGCACCGGCACGCCGAGCGCTGGGTACTGGATCAGCAGCAGGATCAGCAGGTCGATGGGGATGCCGCCGCCGCCCCCACCGCC
>JBLFXJ010000567.1:0-3947 GCA_047609825.1 Myxococcota bacterium | reverse complement strand
GGCTCGAATCCACCCGCGCCACGATGTCGCCTTCGAACACCTGCTGGTGCAGCGCCACATCCACCCCGCGGATGCGGCCGGCCTCCTGTGCGGCGATGATCGCCGGCGGTGCGTAGCCGATGCCCGGCGCCTCGACGCCGGTGCGGGCGACCAGCGACCAGCCCAGCAGCACGACGACGCCGCCCACCCAGGCGACCCCCCCGACGCGACGGCGTGCAGTCAGGTTCATGATTCCCCCACCCTGGCCAACGGCAACAGCGCCACCCCAGTCACGGCGTCGATCCCGGTGAGCTCGTGCACCAGCGCGCTGCTGCGCTCGAGATCACGGAGGTTCACGTCGTACACCAGCTCTTCGGCCGCACCGGCATCACCCAGTCGCGACGCGGTGAGCACGAACGTGCTGCAGTGCGACCGCAGCACCGCATCCACCGCCGACCGCGCCGTCTCGTCGCCCCGGAACCGGAACCGGAGCATGCCCTCGGCAGCACTGCGCAGCCCGAACGCGCTCCAGGACAGGAACGAGCCCATGGCCCCGATCAGCAGGGTAGAGACCGCCGCGATGGCCACCTGGCCGGCGCCGGCGGCCATTCCCACCGCCACCCCGAGGAACAGGAAGGTGGTGTCGCGGGCGTCCTTCACCGGGGTGCGGAACCGCACGATGGCGAGTGCTGCGGCGAGGCCGAACGCCCGTGCCAGGCTGTCGCCCACGACGCCCATGATCACGGCCACGACCATCGAGAGCAGCGGGATGGCCTGGACGAAGGACTGGCTGTAGGACAGCGTGCCGTGAGAGCGGGCGTAGAACCATCCGATCGCCTGCCCGCACACCGCGGCCGCCAGCAGGCGGATCACGAACTCGGTCACCGACGGCCCTGCGCCGGGTGCGGTCGAGAACATGCCGATGAGGTAGCCGTCCATGGCGCCCGCGCTCCTGGTTCTCCACTGTGTGACGAACGTGCAACGGCGTCACGCTACCCGAACGCCGCCCCACCCACAAGCGCACCACAGCCGGGCAATGGCGGCCCTGGGCGCCGTGTCAGTCGGTCACCGACCACGGGCTGCCCATCGAGTGCCGGTTCCAGGGCACATCCCCCATGGCCGCCACCCCGCGCACGTACTTCGACACCGACAGGCGCTCGAGCTGCAGCCCGTGCACCAGGCGCTCCATCCAGAAGGGAAACGCCCCGTTGAACTTGAGCTCCAGGATGGTGGGCTGCTCGAGCGGCACCTTCAGCCACTCGTCGTCGTTCACCTCGAACGGCTGGTCATGGTCGGGGGTCTGCACCTCGAGGTGCCGGTCGAAGGTGAGCCGAGCGCCGTCCCCGAACGCGCTGCCCCAGGCCTCTCGCTGGTACTTCACCCACAGCCGTGGGGTCATGTCGAGCTGGTCCATCCGGTCGCGGAACCGCTCGAGCCCCTCGGCATGGGCCGGCTTCACCGCCTGGAATCCGCCCTCGGGCGGGGGGTCGCCGCGGGCGATGGCGCGCGCCTGGTGGTTGTGGACCAGCGCCCGCTCCTTGACGATGGAGGTGCCGATGCGCCCCTTGTCCTCCACGAAGATCGGGAACTCCGGCCCGAAGCCGTACGTGCGGATGCGGAGCTTGAACCTGTTTCGCAGCCCCTCGACGGCATCCATCGCGGTGAGCCAATCCCAGGTGTCGAGGTACAGGCTGATCACGTCATAGGTGCCGTTGTCGCCGTGGGGGTCGGGGCTGCAGAACGCGTCGACGAACTGACGGATCACGGCCGCCTGCTCTTCGTCGATCAGGTACTTGTGCTCGTAGCGGGCGGCGAAGACGGGAATCGGGAGCTCCGGTGCGTTGACAGGAGTGTGTCGATCCGGTTGACAAGGGACTGTAGCCGCAGGGAGTGTAGAGAGGATGTGGATTCGTATCCGAGCTCTGGTCATCGTCTGTCTCGCCGGCGCCGGATGTGCGCGCGACGGCAAGTCTGCGGACTCTGCGGCAGCAGGCACCACGGCTGCGAGTCCGACCTCCAGCACGTCCACCGGCACAACCTCCACGGGGGGCGCGCCCACTGGCAGCACGCCGACGGGCACCACCGGTTCGGGCAGCACGCCCACGGGCAGCACCACGCCCACGGGCAGCACGCCGACGGGCACCACCGAGACCGGGCCGCCGCCGCCCGAGTCGCTGGCGCTGTGCATCAACGAGCTCCAGCCCGACAACGAGACCACCCTCCAGGTGGACGGCGAGTACCCGGACTGGATCGAGCTGCACAACCCCACCGCCGACCCGGTGGACCTGCTGGGCTGGTTCCTCTCCGACGACCCCGACGACCCCATGCAGCACCGGATCGACGCCTCACTGGTGGTGCCGGCCGGTGGGTTCATCCTGCTGTACGCCGATGGTGAGCCCGACCGCGGTCCGGCACACCTCAGCTTCGGGCTGTCGTCGGAGGGGGAGGCCGTGGTGCTTCAGGACCCGTGGGGCAACACGAGCATCGTGCGGTACGGCGAGCTGTTCGAGGACGGCGCTGTCGCACGGGCCGAGGACTGCTGCGACGGCGACTGCTGGACCTTCCCGCTCGGCGGCACGCCCGGCCAGAGCAACACCAGCGAGGGGGAGCCGCCGGTGGAGGCCTTGCTGGTGCCGCGGGCTGCCGAGTGGCGCTGGCACACGTCGCTGGAAGGACCGGGCCCCGACTGGGCCACGCCCGAGTACGACGACGCCGCCTGGTCGGTCGGTCCCGCTCCGCTGGGCTTCGGCGATGCCCACATCGTGACGGCCCTGCCCGAGGGAGATGACTTGGCGCGGTACCGTGCGGCCTGGTTCCGCACGACGTTCGACCTCGATGATGCCGACGCCGCCATCGCCATCGTGGGCTCGCTGCTCCGCGACGACGGGGCCGTGCTGTGGGTCAACGGCGAGGAGGTGTACCGCAACCGCATGCCGGATGGCCCGGTCGGCGCGGACACCTTTGCGCTCCTCGCGGTGAGCGGCGCAGACGAGACGCGCTACGTGCCGTGGGCGGCGAGCAATGGCGCTCTGCGCACAGGCCTCAACGTCCTGGCGGTGGAGATCCACCAGGCCAACCCAAGCGGCGGCGACCTCGGCTTCGACCTCGAGCTGAGCGTGCTCCGAAGCCCCTGAACACGGAGTCCCGACACATGCGCACCCTGCCAATTTTCCTCCTGCTCGCGCTCGGCTGTGGCGATAGCGACAGCAAGGACTCCGCGGCGCCGACCACCAACACCCAGCCGGACACCGACGCGGACGCCGACGCCGACACGGATGCGGACGCCGATGCGGACGCCGACACCGACACCGACGCCGATACGGACACGGACGCCGATACGGACACCGACACCGACACCGACACGGCCTCCGACCCGGTCCCAGTGGCCGGCGACCTGGTGCTCAACGAGCTGGTCGCCCGGAACAACACCGGGATCACGGACGAGGCGGGCTCGTTCGAGGACTGGATCGAGGTGGTGAATGTGTCCGGCGCGCCGGTCGACCTCGAGGGCTGGGTGCTGACCGACGGCTACCCGGCCGAGGAAGGCTGGGCATTCCCGGTGGGCATCGGCCTGCCGCCGGGCGGTCGCCTCGTGGTGTTCGCCGACGAAGACCCGGAGGATGGCCCGCTGCACGCCGGGTTCAAGCTCGCCGCCGCGGGCGAGGGCCTCACCCTGGTGGACCCCGGCGGGGTGGTGCGCGACTTCGTGCGCTGGGGCACGCTCGCCCCGGACGTGGCCTGGGCCCGCATGCCCGACGTGAGCGGGGGCTGGGCCACCGACGCGACGCCCACCCCGGGCGAGCCGAACGAGTAGCGGTCAGAGCCGCCAGAAGTCCCGCAGATCCGCATCGCGCCCGTTGGCGTTGCGGAACAGGTCGCGGCGTGCGTTGGTGACGCCGATGTTCGAGCACTCCTTGCGGGGGTCGGACATGGCGGCCTCCAGAGTGAGCGCATCCCACGCGGTGAGG
>JBLFXJ010000566.1:0-3964 GCA_047609825.1 Myxococcota bacterium | reverse complement strand
CACGAACGGGCTGTCAAAGGTCTCCGACAACGACCTGAGAGAGCTGCTCCGCGCGCATCATCGCGGGGAGCTGCCCTCGCCAGTCACCCGCATCGGCTTGGCCCAGACCGGGTTGCTGCGGTTGGGTGACGAGCTCGACGTGTTGCACGGCCTGGACGCCGCTGGCGTGCGCGCCGTGCTGGTCGCGGTGCTCTGCGAGCGTCGCGCCAAACGCTGATCACGCCGCGGCGCAGGCCGACGGCGTGACCTGGCGCGAGGCTCAGTTCTCGATCACGGCCTTCACGATGTGGTCGAGATCGGGGAAGTCGCGCTTGAGGTAGGCATTGCCTTCCATCTGGATGCGCCCTTGGTTCGGCCCCTTCCCTCGCGGGGGGGAATCGCCATACCCGGTGTGCAGCTTGTCCACGATCGTCATGCCGTCATCGACGATCTCACCAAACGGGGCGAAGCCGCGGCTGTCGAGGAAGCTGTTGTCCTTGAAGTTGATGAACATCTGCGTGGTGCGGCTGTTCGGGCCGCTGGTGGCAAACGTCACCCGGCCGCGGAGGTTCTTCTGCTTGGTGTCGTCGTCCTTGATCCGCGCGGGTCGCCAGACGGCAGACACCTCCGGGTACGGCGACAAGCCGAACTGCACCATGAAGTCGTCGACCGCGCGGAAGAACACCACGTCGGTGAAGAAGCCCATCTGCACCAGGTTGTAGAACCGATCCGCACCGTTCGGCGCCCAGTCCCGATGCACGTGCACGACGAAGTCACCTTCGTTGGTCGTGAATCGGACCTTGAACTCTGCGGGGGCCGTGGCCGTGGCCTTGGACGGATCGGTCAGCGCCGGATCGGCACCCTCTGGCAGGGTGAGCACGTCGGGAGCGGCAGGCTCGACCTTCGGTGCGGGCTTCGCGGTCTCGGGCTTCGGTGCTGGGGCCGGGTCGGCCTTGGGTGCGGGCTCGGGCGGCGCAGCGGGCTCGCCTCCGCAACCTGACAGGACCAGACCGACGGTGAGCAACAGAACACGCATCGACGACCTTCCTCGTGGTGGAACGCCGCCTCGTAACGCGTCCGGCCGGTGGCCGTCAGTCGCGCCAGAGGTGCTTCTGCTCGTCCACCGGGCGCTGTGCGAGCATGTCGAGCCGCCGGTGCTCCAGCAGCGCATAGCGCTCGACGGCGTGGTCGAGCTGGAGGATCAGATTGCGGATCAGGCCCTGGCGAAACGTTGAGCCGAGCGCATCGTCTATCTGGTACAGAGACAGGAACGAGGCGCGCTCGATCTCGAGGGCCTGGACCGGGCCCCGCGACACGAACGTGGCCGTGCGGGGGCTGCCGAGCGCAACAGCGACATCTCCGAACGCGATCCCGGGCTCGACTACCGCGAGGCTCTCGGCGTGCAGCTCGTCTACACGGAGCACCGTCTCGACCTTGCCCTCGACGAGCAGCAATATCCGATCACCGGTACCTCCCTGCCGGAGCAAGACCTCCTCTGGGCCGAATCGAACGGGTCGAAAGAAGCCGGCGAGCGCCTGCACCACCTCTGGCTCCGCCCAATCGAACAGCATGCTCCGCTGGAGGGCATCTGCCGGCACCGCGGTCGGCTGTGGCGGCTCCTCGGGCCCGCGCACACGGTCCATCAAGCGCGCGAAGAAGGACTTGTGGGTCGTGGGGGGTGACAGTCGGAACGGCACCCCAGGGGATCGCTCCACGATGCCGACATGCAGCAGGCGGATCCGGTCGCACAGGCGTCGGTGGACGGCGCGCTCCAGGGCGAACACCACGGGATTGCCAGCGTCGCACAGGGCGACGTAGCCATCCGCGTCCAAGGCGTGCAGGGTGACCGGCCCGAGTGCGGTGACCGAGCCGACCCTTGGCCCGCCGGTGAACAGCTCGACCTCGCCAAACATGTCGCGTGGACCGGCGGAGCCCACCTTGATCTCGCCGCGCCACAGCTCCACCGTGCCCGCAGCGATGAACGCGATTGTGAGGTCGGTCTCGCCCTCGTAGGTGAGCACGTCGCCCGGCTCCACGTCAACCTGGCGGAGGTACGAGGCGGCTTCGTCGGCGTCACTGCGCGACAGACCAGCGAACACAGGAGGGAGGGCTGCGAACATTGGGGCTCCGGCCGCAGTTTCACACACTCGCGCCCGGTTCGCACCGAACATGGCCTATTGACCCGGTTCAGCTATCCTCGGAGCAGCCGAGCAGCCTCTTCTGGCGGCATGGCGTGCAGCGCAGTGCCCACCCCCACTTCCATCGCGCCGAGCGCCACAACCCGCGGCAGCAAGCGGAAGTGCGGCCAGTGCACGTCGGCGGCCGCGCCACGGGGCACATCGTGCAGCACCCCGTTGTACGCGTTGTCGCCCAACACACGCGCCAGCCCCACGAGTGCCACATGCATCGCCTCGGCCAGCTCGTCGACCCAGCTGTCTTCCGCGGCTCGAAACGCCCTTCCGGGACGCAGAGGGACAATCCACAGCTCGAATGGCACGCTCGGCGCCCAAGGCGCAATCACCGCAGTGCGAGCACCCTCCCATACGAGGCGAGACGGATCCTCGCGATCGGCCTGCACCATGTCGCCCAGCAGAGAGCGCCCGCGATCGGCGTGATGCCGCTCGCAACGCGCGCGCATCACGACGGATTGCTGCGGAACCTCAGGCAATCCGAGCACCTGTGCGTGGGGATGTGCTTGGGAGGCGCCCGCCGCGGCGCCGTGATTGCGCATCCACGTGAGGTGGGCGAGGCGAACGTCGTTCGACAGGTCGGCGAGCCGGTCGCGAGCAAGCCTCAGCGCCGCGGCAAGCTGTGGCGCTGGCTGCGTGTGGAGCGGGGCATGCACCGCCGATTCGACAACCACCTCGTGGGCACCCGTTCCACTGGTCCAATCATACGGGCCCACGCCCCGCCGTCGAAGCTCTTCTTCGACCCTCAACCCCGGCGCGCGGTTGGCGAATGCACGCGCCACCCATCGACCTGCCTCTATCTCCTCGGCGATCGTCGGAGATGTCGTGTGCTCATGACCGGGACAGAAGGGGCAAGATGCCGGATCCGTCGACAGCGGCGTCACACGTAGCGGCACCATCGGTCTGTCGGTGCTGATCACTACCTGGCGCCCTGTGAGGGGGTCTCGCCGCACCTCGCGCATCAGGTCCACCACTCGAGGTCGAGGTCCGGAAACACCGGGTCGAGCAGGCGGCAGCGGGCGAGCGTGTTGAGGACCACGGGGTCGGCCGCGGCGTCTGGGGCGCGGATACGGTCCTCGACCCCGTTGCACAGGTCGTCCAGACGGGCCGCGTGGTCATGGAACCTGCGGGTGCCGTAGTCGACCGCGCCGCGGGTGCTGATCACGAACGGCCAGTCACTCGCCTGGACGAGGAGCAGCTGCCGTCCAGCCTCCGTTAGCAGCTCGCGAGCGGCGCTGTCCGTGCGCCACGGCGCCCGGTGCCACAGATCGAGGAACCGATCCTCACACCGGTACGCCACCTCCCAGTACGTGTTCAGCTCGGCGTTCAGCCAGACCCGATGGTCTCCGCCAGCGCCCCAGGTGCCCTCCGGAAGACTCACTGCCTTGTCCGCCGGCGCCCGCTCCAGCGCCGCCTGGGCCGTAATCGCGTCGATGGCTGGGTCGTGATGCATCCGGCGGGCCACCTCGAGCAGGAACAAGGGCCCCTCGTGCCACCAATGCCCGAACAACTCGGCATCGAACGGCGCACACACGATGCCGTACCGACCGACCGCCGCCCGATGATCTTCCAGGCGCCTGCGCACGATCGCCACGAAGTGGTCGGCCTGCTCTGCGACCACAGACGCAACATCATCGGGGTAGTATGGGTCTTTTTCGCCGAGAGAGATCTCGGGCCCGGTGATCTTCCAGTAGTGCAACCCGCGGTAGCCGTGCCGCTTGTGGAACTCGAGGAATGCGGGGTTCCCCGGATACCCGACCTTGCCACTCCACACCTGCTCAGACACATCCGGGCAG
>JBLFXJ010000565.1:0-3970 GCA_047609825.1 Myxococcota bacterium | reverse complement strand
CGAGCAAGCGCGCGGACCAGCGGATCCACCGCCCTGTGTACTCCGTGGACATCGCGCCGCCCGAGCCGTCCGAGCGCGCGCGCGGCGGCGGCGGAGTAGGGCCACGGCTCGGCGATGAGGGCGCTCAACTGGTCGATATCGTCGGGCCCGCCATTGTGTCCCAGCCCCTCCACGAGGGTGACCCGCAGGCCGGTCGCGTCGCCGGCGTGCCCGGCGATTCCCAACGACACGGGCACGCGATCGAGCCACGCGCGGAGTCGTGGCCCGCTCCCGGGCGTCAGCGCCATGGCCTCCGCCGCCTGTAGGCGCACCAGGGCATCGGGGTCGTCACCGAGTGCGTCGAGGAACGGGAGTGCGGCCTGGACGCGCAGCCGCCCGAGCGCCCGCGCCGCTGATCGGCGGGTCTCAGCGTCGGGATCGGTCGCGTGGGGGGCCAGCATCACCGGGGGCATGCGGGCCCACTCGAGCTCGGCGACCTCTTGCGGAGAGGCGAGCGCCAGGGTGACGAGCCACGCCGCGATCATCCCTCGAGCGCCGCGGCAGCCGCCTCGACCCCGGACCCGCCGAGGGAGAACGGCGCCGGGTGTGTTGCCGACGAGCAGAGAAACAGGCCTGGAATGCCGGTGTGATACTGCGACAACCGGCGGGCCGGGCGGGTGATCCACAGCTGGTCGAATGCGAGCTCGCCCTGCCACAGGTGGCCGCCGTGCAGCCCGCGCTGCTCGAGGTCCGCCGGCGTGAGCACGCTGCACTCCAGCATGGCATCCCGGACGCCTGGCGCCACCTGCTCGAGCTGTTGGATGACCCGATCTCCCAGCGCATCCCGCTCGGTATGCGACCAGCTGCGGGTCGCCTCTACGGAGACGCCGTGGGCGTGCACTGTAACGACGTGCTGCCCCGGGGGGGCCAAGCCGGCTCGCTGGGCGGACCACTGGCGGGCGTCGAGCGGGAGCACATCGGCGACGCCGCGGTACTTCACCGCGTCGCGGGCGCGCTCGAGCACCATCAGGTCGGATGCCGTGCGCAACCGCGCGACGGGCGTGCCGTCGACCGACAGCGGGGCTGACAGCGCGAGCCGCACGACGGCGATGTCGCCCCGGGCCCGCCACCCGGCCACAGGCGCGGCCAGATCATCGGGGATCGCCAGCGGGTCCAGCCAGCGATCGACGAGTGGCGCCAGGGAGCCCGCGGCGAACACACCGTTGGTGTCCTCCATGTGCCCGTCGATCTCCACCCCATCGGCGTGGTCCGGGCCCACGCGGATCCTGTCGATGGACACCCCGGTGCGCACGGTGACGCCCTCGGCGCTGGCGCACGCGAGCAACGCGGCCACGAGCCCTGCTCCACCACCGGCGGGCTCACGCTCTGCCGTGGCGGCCCGGAACAGGAGTGCGGGCGTTGTGATCGGGTCGAGTGGCCCGAGTCGGGTGCCGGCGAGCCCGGTGAGGGCGAGGCTCGCCATCACGGCCGGGTCGTCCATGAACTCCTCGAGGAAGTCCTTCAGGGACAGCGGACCGCGCCGGAGGACCGACGACATGGTGGTTGCGCCCAGGCGGCGGAGCCCGAGCGCGGCCACGACGGTGGGCCACAGGCTGGCGTCGCGGGAGATCGGCGGCGCTGCTCCCCGCGCAACCCGACCGAGGAACGATGCGCAGGTCCGCACCCACTCACGGTGTGCTGCCCACCCCGGGCCGAGCTCCGGCGCGGCGGCCAGCGGATCGCCGGGCACCACACGATCGCCAACCCGGATTGCGGGCGGCGGGATGAGCTCGAGCCCGTGTTGAACCAGCCGTAGCTGGGTGGCGACCGCGGGGGACATGGGGAGCTCGTGGAGCAGGCCCGGTGCGACGAACCCAGGGTGGAACTCGTCTGGGGCACACACGCCGCCAGCGGTGGGTTGCTCGTCCGCTACGAGCACCCGGTACCCACTCCGGGCCAACGCGATCGCAGCGGTGAGTCCGTCTGGATCGCTGCCCAGGATCACGGCATCCCAGCTCACACGACACCCCGCCGGAGCATTGTCTGCGCGGCGAGCGCCCCCGGGGCAGCCATCACGCCTCCACCGGGGTGAGCCCCCGAGCCCGCGAGCCACAGATTCCGGATCGGCGTCTCGTACCGCGCCCATCCCGGCGCTGGCCGCTGGAACAGCAGCTGGTCGAGCGACAGCTCGCCGTGGAAGATGTTGCCCTCGGTGAGGCCGAACTGCTGCTCTAGGTCCCACGGCGTGAGCACCTGCCGGTGCAGGATGCGGTCCCGCAGCCCTGGGCAGTACTCCTCCAGCGTGTCGATGACGGTGTCCCCGAACGCGTCGCGCTTGTCGGGCCACGACTCGGGGCCGTCGGCCAGGTGGTACGGCGCATATTGCACGAACGCCGACAGCACGTGCTTGCCGGGCGGGGCCATGCTCGGGTCGAGCAGCGAAGGGAACACGACGTTGAGGTACGGACGGGTGGAGAAGCTGCCGTACTTCGCCTCGTCGTACGCGCGCGAGAGGTAGTCGATGCTCGGCGCGATGGCGACATCGCCCATCACGTGAGGCCCGATCCCCGGGCGGCAGGCAAACTCGGGGAAGCTGTCGAGGGCCAGGTTGACCTTTCCCGAGCTGCCGCGGAGCTTGTACCGGTTCACGTCCTGGCTCAACGCGGGGGGCAGGTGGTCCTCCCCAACCAGGCGAAGGAAGGTGTGGCGGGGCTCGCACCCGCTGATCACCGCGTTTGCGGTTAGCTCGTCGCCGGAGCCGGCGAGCACGACGCCAGTGGCTTGGCCGTTGCTCACCACGATGCGCTCGACTGGCGACGACACGCGGATCTCAGCCCCAAAGTGCCGCGCGCTGGTGGCGATGGCCTCGCTGACCGCGCCGTTGCCGCCGCGGGCGAACGCCCAAGCTCGAGAGGCGCCGTCGATCTCGCCCATGTAGTGGTGCAGCAGCACATACGCGGTGCCGGGCGACCGCACGCCGAGCATGGTGCCGATGATCCCGCTGCAGCTCATCGGGGCCTTTAGCGTGTCGGATTCGAACCACCGGTCGAGGAAGTCCACGGCACTCATGGTGGTGATGCCGAGCTGGAGGTCCAGCAGGTGCTCCTCGAGGCCGAGGAACCGCCGGCCGAGCTCACCGAGCTGGTACAGGTCGCCGGGCTTGAGCGAGGTGGGTGCTGGGGCCTCACGGTCGATGAACGTTTTGGCGAATCGAGCGAGGTGGCCCATCGCTCGGCCGAACTCGTGGTAGTTCTCGGCGTCCCGCTTCGAAAATCGGCCGATCTCGGCCTTGGTCTTGTGCGGATCGGGCCAGCGGCAGAGGCCAGGGCCGTCGAGATGAGGCGTGAACGAGGCCTCGAGCGGGATCAGCTGCAGGCCGAATCGGGCGAGCTCCAGATCGCGGACAATCCAGGGGCGGAGCAGGCTCACGACGTAGCTGCACACCGTGTACTTGAAGCCCGGGTACAGCTCCTCGCTGACCGCAGCGCCTCCAACCACATGCCGCGCCTCGAGCACGAGCACCTTGCGCCCCGCCTTTGCGAGGTAGGCGGCGGCCGTGAGGCCGTTGTGGCCCCCTCCGACGATGATCGCGTCGTAGTGACCGCTGCTCACGGCGTCCTCCGGGCCCGGGCTGCGGGGGTCGTGCGCTTGCGACGCGGGTCGAAGAAGGGCCGCTCGGCGACCGTGCAGTGGACCTGCTTGCGCTCGAACTCCACGGTGTGCTCCACGCGGAGCCGCGTGCCGACCGCGGCGTGCGCGGTCTGCAGCGTGGCGAGCGCGAGGTACCGCTTGAGCACGGGAGACCAGGTGGAGCTGGTGACGTAGCCGACCTGCAGGCCCCCCTCTTCGTACACCGGGACCGGGTCGCGGCAGGCGATCGGTGCCAGGTGTGGGTTGATGCCGAAGCGGGCATACAGCTGCTCGAGCCCCTCCCACGAGATGTCGAGGCCCACCAGCGACCACGCGGCCCCGTCACGGGCCTCCGTCGCGA
>JBLFXJ010000564.1:0-3972 GCA_047609825.1 Myxococcota bacterium | reverse complement strand
ACGACTCCATCTTCCTCGGCGAAGATGGTCCTACCCACCAGCCCATCGCCACGCTGCTCGCGCTCCGGGCGCTGCCAAACTCGTCCGTGTGGCGTCCGGCCGACGCCGCCGAGACGGCGATCGCCTGGCGTGAGACGCTTCGGCACACGACGGGGCCGAGCTCGCTGATCCTCACCCGCCAGGGGCTGCCCGTGGTCGATCGGTCGACCCACGGCGACGTGGAGGGCGCCGCTCGTGGCGGGTACGTCCTCTCCGACGCCAACAATGCCCGGATCTGCCTGCTGGGCACCGGCTCCGAGGTCGCCACCTGCATCGAGGCACAGGCATTGCTCGCCGAGCGTGGCATCGCTTCGCGGGTCGTCTCCCTGCCGAACCGAGAGCGGTTCCTTACTCAGGACGAGGCCTACCAGCGGTCGGTGCTCCCTGTGGGCATCCCCCGGGTCGCCGTCGAGGCGGCGGTGAGCCTGGGCTGGGAGCGATGGACGGGTGATGGCGGCGCGATCATCGGAGTCGACACCTACGGGGCGTCGGCGCCCGGCGCGGTGCTCGCTCAGAAATTCGGGTTCACCGCCGAGAACATCGCAGCCACTGCCGAGCGCTTGCTCGGGTGAGCCGGGTGCGCGTGATCGTGCGCCCCAGCGTGCCGCAGGCGGCAACGGCATGGGATGCCGCTCAGGCCTTGGCACGGCTCCTGGCGCAGACCGCAGGGTGCCCCCAGGTGGTGGTCACGGTGAACACGAACCGGCGGAGGCTGCTCTCGTGGCAAGGCTCACCGAGCACCGGTCTCGCCGTGTTGGTTCACTACAAGCTGCTCACGACCCCCGACGACGTGGTCGCTGCGGTGGTCCGACAGGACGCCGAGGCGATCCACCGGATCCGAGCCGTGCCCACCGGAGGCACGCCGCCCTCTCTCGCGGCGCGCGGGGATACCCACGACCTCACCCAGATCCGCCGGCCGGAGGATGAGCGCGTCCGCTGGCTCGCGCCGCGCTTCGCGTCCAACGCAGTCCCTGTTGGCTGGGGACGGTGGCCCTCACGGCCCCCCAGGCACACGATCCGCCTCGGTTCGATGGGAGGAACGCCGCCGATCGTCCGCATCCATCCGGTCCTCGACGACGCGCGGGTGCCCGATTGGTTCGTGGGCTTCGTCGTCTTCCACGAGCTGCTTCACGGTGCCTTTCCGCCACGCGCGGGCCGCAGTCGTCGCACGGTCCACACGCCGGAGTTCCGCACCGCAGAGCGCACTCATGCTCGGTACGCCGACTCCCTGCTGTGGGAAGAGGCGAACGTGGCCACCTTGATCCAGCGCATCCGCCGGCGTGACCGCTGATCAGCCGCTCAGCGCGCGTTGTGCGGCCTGGATGCGCTGGGTGAGGTCCTTGAGCCGACCGGTCACCGAGCCGAGCAGTCCGAGGGTGACCCGAGCGCCGATGTCGGGGCGGTTGCGGATCAGCGCCTCGAAGTCCCGCCGTGCGAGCGTGAGGAGGATCATCGGCGTAGCCGCCACCACCGAGGCGGTGCGGCTGCTGCCGGGAAGGAGCGCGAACTCGCCGAAGTGCGCGCCCGGCCCGAGATCGGTCAGGTGCACGTCCCCTGCCTCGACCCGTGCGACACCCTCCACGATCATCCAGAAGGTGTCCGCAGGATCTCCCTGCGACACCATCACCTCTCCCGCGTCCACGAGGACGCTGGAGAGATAGGGCGCGACCTCGAGCCGCTCCTGGTGGGTGAGGCGCTCGAACAGGAACAGCGACCGGAGCACCTGTCCGCGCCGGTTGATCGTCGTCGCGTCGTCCCCGCCTTCGATATGCAGGATGATCAGGCTGATGTTGTCAGGTCCACCGGCGCGATTGGCCGCTGAGACGAGCCGGGCCGCGGCACGATCCGGATCCGAGGCCTCGAGGCCCTTCACCAGCCGCTCATCGCCGAGGGGTTCATACAGCCCATCAGAGCAGAGCAGGACCCGGTCACCGTCGGCCAGGGAGAGCTCCAGCACGTCCACATCTGGAGGACCCGGCTGTCCGATCACCTGGTACAGGCGATGGCGCGTAGGATCGGACTCGGCCTGCTCCTCGGTGATCAGGCCACGCTGCACCCTGAGCGCAGCCACGGAGTGATCCGCCGTGATCTGCGCCAGCTCGCCCTCCCGGAGCACGTAGGCGCGGCTGTCTCCCACGTGCGCGACGAACAACAGACTGGCTGCCTGCACGGCTACGACGAGCGTGGTGCCCATCGCCGCCACGTCGCGGTCCACGGCGGCTTGGCGCACCTGGCTGTTGGCCTCCTCGAACATCCGCTCGAGGATCTGGGAGAGCGCCATGCGTGTCTGTGCGTTGCCCTCCTCCACGCGCTCCGCGGCATGCTCGATCCGCTCGCGCCATGCGCTGACGACGGCCACTGCGGTGGCAGACGCGACCTCACCGAACTCCGCACCCCCCATGCCATCGGCTACCGCAAACACGCGCCCTTCGGCGAAGACGGCGTCTTCGTTGTTATCTCGGACGCGACCCTTGTCGCTCCTGAGGCCATGGCGGATAATGGTCATCGAACCCTCGCACCGCGTCTTTAGCACGACCTGGCGAGCGTCGGCCGGGTGCTGTCAGGCCCGACTGGGCTAGAAAGCCAGCATGGCATCGGCACCCAAGACACTGCAGGTCCAGGATCTCCCGAGGGTCAACGAGATCTCCTTCGTGCTCGCGAAGAACGGCTTCGGGCACGTGCTGAACCTGGTGGGACTGACCAATCCGCTCCCGCCAGGCGCGCAGAGCAACGAGACCGGACCGTTCGCCCGTCGCCTCCGCCAGGCGTTGGTGGAACTCGGTCCCACGTTCGTGAAGCTCGGGCAGGTGCTGTCAGTGCGCCCCGACATCCTGCCGAAGGACGTGCTCGCAGAATTCCAGACGCTGCAGGACCGGGTGCGCCCGATGGACGCGTCCGAGGTCCAGCTCGTGCTCGAACGGGAGCTGGGGCGCCCGATGGACGAGGTGTTCTCGTCGTTCGACCCCACGCCGCTCGGATCGGCCAGCATCGCCCAGGTGCACAAGGCGACGCTAACGGATGGGCGGCTGGTCGCAGTGAAGCTTCAGCGCCTCGGCATCGAGCGCCGAATCCGCAGCGACATCCACATCCTGTACACGCTGGCTCAGCTCCTCGAGGGGCGCGTGACGGTGCCGGGTTTGCACACGCCCACGGCCGTGGTGCGTGAGTTCGACGCGGCGATCACCACCGAGCTCGACTTCCTCACCGAGCTCCGGAGCGCAGAGCGCCTGGGCGCCCACGTGTCGAAGCTCCCGGACGTGATGGTTCCCAAGGTGTTTCCGCGCTGGTCCACCGGGCGATTGCTGGTGATGGAGCTTGTCGGGGGCCGGCGATTGAAGGACGAGATCGAGGTGGCCGACCCGGTCGCAAGGCGGCGCCTCGCACACGCGATCATGGAGGCGACCTACCGCCAAGTGTTCGAGTACGGGTTCTTCCACGGCGACCCCCACCCGGGCAACCTGCTCGTCACGGACGAGGGCTCGCTCGCCTACATCGACTTCGGCGTGATGGGCACGCTCACCGGCGCCATGCAGGACACCCTGATCGAGGCGTTCACGAGCATGGTGTTCCGCGATGCGGAGACGCTCGCGCTCACCGTGTACCGGGCCGGGGCCACAACTGGTCGGGTCGACCTGCGCACCTTTCAGGCCGAGCTCGAGAAGAAGATGGCGCAGTACTACGGCGCCTCGCTGGACGACCTGGCGAGCAAGACGACCTTCATGGAAGTCATCGAGATGTGCACCCGGTTCCGGATCAGCCTGCCGCCAGAGTTCGCGGTGCTGTCTCGGGCCATCACCCTGGTCGAGGGCGAGATCCGGGAGCTGCTCCCCGGCGTGGACATCGTGGAAGAGGTCAAGCCCTACGCCCAACGGCTCGTAGCCAGCCGCTTCTCACCCGATCGGGTCGCCCACGACGCCGCCCGGCTGATGGTTC
>JBLFXJ010000563.1:0-3984 GCA_047609825.1 Myxococcota bacterium | reverse complement strand
GAGCCCGCGCTCGAGCTCTTCGTCGGCGTACCAGTCGCGTCGGATCACGTCTTCGGAAGCCTGGTCGATCACGGCCATCAGGTCGGCATCGGTCACGCTGTCATTGCCTTCGAACTCGACCCCCACCCACTCGAGAAATCCGCCGGTCCGAAGCCGATGGCGCGGTCCGGGCTCCATGTCGATCTGGAGCGTCTGGTCTTTGCCATCCTCGCTGGTCTGCAGTGCCACGTCAGCGGTGGCATCGGAGTAGCCGCGCCGCTGGAGCCAGCCCTGCATCCGTACAGGCGCCTCGTCGAGGAATCCGCGGGTCAGGCGCAGGCGCTCGTCGATCCCGAGTGCCGCCGTGGCTTTCCGATCGGCCCAGAGCACACCGGAGGCGTCCAGCGCGAGGCGAGGGCCCGGCTCGATCGTGAACGTGACGCGCTTGCTCCCGTCACCCATCTCGACCACCGCGGCTGACACTCGCGCACCGATCCAGCCGTAGCGGCGTCGAAACAACCCGCGCTGCATCGACGCCAGGCGAGATCGGATGTCGTACTGAGCGCGCGAGATGGCCTCGGGAGCGAACGGCTCCCCCTCGATGACGCCGGACCGTCGCGCCCAGCGGAACAACCGTCGCTGCTTCCGGCCGACGGGGAGCTCGTCGAGATCGCCGGCGAACGCGAGCCGCTCGAGGAGGTTCGGAGGCCCCTCGTCGATCTGCACCGTGACCTCGACGCCGTCATCGCCAGTCGGGATGGAGGTGACCGTCGCCGCCGCCGCTGTGTACCCTTGCCGGTACAGCCACCGCTCCACGCGAGTCGAGACCGCCGTGTCCTCCAGCTCCGAGTAGTACACCTGACCGGGAGTGACGCCGGCAGCTTCGAGCAGCGAGCGTTCCGAGAAGTGGCGTTGGCCTTGGACTCGCATACGATCGAGGGTCGGTGCCGGATACAGGTAGTAGGTGAGCAGCACGCCTGGTACTGGCTCGCCGGTGTCGTCCAGCACGGCCCAAGGTTGTGCGTCCGCGACGACCGATGCGAACTCGCCGACCTGGAACAAGGTGGACAGGTCCAGGCGGACCGTCGACAGGTCGAGGGGTGATCCAGCGAGAGTTCGCAGCAACGGCTCGAGGCTCTCCTCGGGCGCCCCGCCTTGAGGCGTCTGGAGAACGACGTCCGCTACCGGCAAGCCAACGAAGCTGGCGGGCGTGTCTTCGGCGTGCGCCGTGGCGACCAGGAGCGCGGGCAGGCACGCGGACAGGAGCGAGAGTCGGCGGACGAGGGCCGTCAATCAGCCTCCCACCGCGCTGTCACGTCGACGCCGTATGCGCCGCCGATAGGCAGCACCCGGTCTCGCTGGAGGGACGCGTACCAGGCGCGAAGACTCCAGATGCCGCCGATGCGGCGGTCGGCGCTGACATAGTTGTCCTCGGGCCGGACCAGATTCAGCTCCCATCGAAGCTGCACATCGCCGATCTCGGACAGGCGCTTCTCAACGACCAACCTCGGTTCGGGCGAGTATTCGCCACGCCCGTTGACCCCGGTGGCGATGTCGATCCGGTCGAACAGATCGGGCAGCTCTTGCCCGAGCTCACCGGCCTGACCGGCGATGAAGAAGTCGGTGAGGATCAGGTCCGCAGCGGCTTGGGTGATGGCCGATGGCAACGCGCCCATCTCGTCGAGATCCTCCGTTGTGACCCCGAACCAGAGCAGGGCGTTCACGTCGGCCTGGGGCAGTGATGGATCGGAGCGGGCCGCGGTGTTCCAGTCGCTGAAGGGGCCGAAGATCCCATAGTTCACCCGGTAGCGCTGGTCCCGGCTGTCGATGTCCGTGACGAGTTCGAATTCGATGTCGGGGTCCCAGGTCCAGGGATCGTTGAACAACACGTTTCCACGCTCGATCCTGAACTCCCGATCCTGAAGAAATGCGACGCCCTCCTGCACGCGGACGCTTCCTGTGAGGCCTGGCCGCACGGTGTCTCCGACCACGCGGAGGTCCGCGGCGCCGGTGCCTTCGGCCACGTTGTTGCGGAACACCAAGGTGTCATCCGCACGGATGGCGACGTTGATGCCGAACAACGGCTCGTCGGTGTAAGTGCTGGCAGGGTCGACCAGCATCTCCTCGCGGTACCGAACGACCCAGTCCTCCCAGTCGATGCGATCGGAGAAGGTCATCTCGTTCACGATCACATCTCCGGTGAGGAGGAGCTGGTCGGCTGGACCGTCGAACCGCAGTGTTGCGTCGCCGATGGCGGGCGGGAGCGAGTCGACCCACTGCACCTGCGCATCGTCGACCTGGGCATCCAACGCGATGCGGGTGGGCATCCAGTCCTTCGCGTCCACGACCCCCGCACCCGTGATCCTGCCGCCCCCGATCGCTCCGTGTACGCGCTCGATCTCGATGGAGTCCTCCGTCGCGCGGATGTAGGCGGTGAGGTCTTCAAAGGTCGCCGGCACGCTGCTGTGCCGGAGGAGTTCGGCATCGATGCGCACCTCCACGGCTGCCTCCACGTCGGGAGGAGCGCCGATGGCGGCGAGCTCGATGTTCGCGACGCCCCGCGCCTTGGTGAGGCCGGGGACAATTGCGCGGAGCAGGTCGAGGTCGACCACGCCGCTGCCCTCCAAGGTGAGCTCCTCTCCACCAGATGCCGACAGTTCGAACGCCGTGGCGCCGCCATTCAGTCCGAAGCCGCTGAGCGAAAAGGTGCCTCCATCCTGGGTGTAGAACCAAGGGTGGGGGTTCGACAGGACGTGGCGGCCCCAGCGCAGGTCCACATCGTCGAGCCGGGTGCGCAGACTCACCGGGCTGGGCGTGTCGCCGAAGGTTCCGTCCGCCGCAACCACTCCGGTGACGTGTGCCCGCACATCGCGCCCGTCCACCGCGGTGGGGTAGAACAGGTGAGCTGGCAGGCGCTCCAGATCGGCCACGACCGAGTATGGCTGCTCGCCCCATAGGCCGAGCGCTCCATCGGCCGTGGCCGCGCCTCCGAGGAGCACTGCGCTCGCCTCGAGGACCTGGTTCCTCGTCTCGAACACCAGCTGGCTGTCCTCCAGCTCGAACCCGGAATAGCGCACGCCCGTGATCGAAGCGATGCCTTTGGGGGCTGGGTCGAACAGCGTGTTCTCGATCCGGGTGTGCAAGGACACGTTGCCGGAGATCGGCAGGGAGGAGTCTTCGAGCGCATCGAGTCGCTCGAGCGTGATTCCGTCGGCCACCAGCTCCATGTCCAGAGCCCATGCGCGGTCCACACTGCCGTGCATCCACACACCCTCGTTGCCGTCGTCTCGGGTGATCCGCAGGTCGTCGAGCGTAAACACTCCAGCGTCCATGAAGCCATGTGCGTGGCCGGTCTCGAACCGCTCACCCCACAGCTCGACTGCGGCGAGACCGAAGTGGCCCTCACCCTCCAGGTCGTAGATGGGGCCATGCAGCGACAAGGTGCCCCGCATAGCTCCAGTCATGCCAGGGATATCGACGAACATGCCCACCATGTCCTCGACCCGGCCGTCCGAGACCAGCAGCTCGGTGTCCATCCGGATGGGCGGGCGGAAGTCCATCGTGAAGTCGCCGCCATAGCTGGACGTGCCCACCTCGGCGTCGGCTTCAACCAGCTCGATCGACCGCATGTCGGGCGAGCGGACCTGTGCCGTGATGTGGTCTGCGAACGGAATATCGAGCACCTCGAAGTCACGGATATCGGCCCATCCGTCGAACGAGAGGTGCTTGAATGGGCCGGACAGTCGTCCGTGTACCACCCCGTCGCCGGCCATCTGGACGCCGTTCAGCGGCTGGAAGTCCGCGAGGCTGGCCTGGTGGAGTTCGAACCTCAAGTCGAGGGGGCCATGGGGCTTGAATCCAATGTCCGCTCGCAGTCGGCCCCGGTTGCGTGGCGCCTCGAACGTGTGTGCGTCGAGCACGACATGGTCCTTGGTGAGCCGGATCCGGCCTTCCGCGAACGCGTGAGGGATGTCGATCATCGCGTGCACGGCGGGGTTGCTCACC
>JBLFXJ010000562.1:0-3994 GCA_047609825.1 Myxococcota bacterium | reverse complement strand
CCGTCCGTCTCCGGCGTGGGAGAGCTCCTCCCCATGGCGCTGGCCATCGCACTCGTATCGTTCATGGAGTCGATCTCGGTAGCGAAGCACTTCGCGCGTCGAAATGGGTATGAGCTCGATCCCGACCGGGAGCTCGTGGCGCTCGGGGCCGCGAACCTGGGGAGTGCTGTGGTCGGCGGCTACGCGACCACGGGAGGGTTCTCACGGACTGCGGTGAACGCCCAGGCCGGCGCGCGCACGTCCTTGGCTGGGCTGGTCACGGCGGGAGTGGTGGTGCTGACGCTGCTGTTCCTCACGCCGTTGTTCGCACAGCTGCCGAAGGCCGCGTTGGCGGCCATCATCCTGACGGCGGTGGCCGGCCTGGTGGATGTCCAGGAGGCGCGTCATCTGTGGCGGGTGAGCCGCCGAGACCTCGTGTTGATGGCCATCACCTTCGGCGCCACGCTCACCCTGGGCATCGAGCTGGGCATCGGCATCGGCGTCGCCGCCAGCGTTCTCAGCTTCGTCCATCAGCGATCCACGCCCCACGTCGCTGTGCTGGGCCGGCTGCCGGGCACCACCGAGTACCGGAACCTGGCGCGCCACCCGCTCGCCGAGGCGCCGCCACACCTGCTCGTGCTGCGGTTCGATGCGTCCCTGTTCTTCGCCAACGCAGCGATGCTGCGGCGGGTTGTCAGCGAGGAGGCCGCCACAGTGGACGACCTGCGCGCCATCGTCCTCGACGCCAGCACGATCAACGGCATCGACGCGTCTGCAGACGGCGCGCTGCGCGACCTGATCGACGACAGCACACAGCTCGGCGTCGAGTTCTGGATCGCCGCCGCCCGCGGTCCCGTGCTCGATTCGCTGCGCAGATCCCATCTCGTCGACAAGATCGGCGAGGATCGGCTCACGCTGACGGTGCACGACGCCGTCTCAGCCCATCTTCGCGGCCCGTCCGCGGTGCGCCTCCTGGCGTGAAGGAGTTCGGATGTCCTGGTTCGCGATCGCGTCGATGCTCGCCTGTGGCGGAGGGGAGCCGGCGGCCCCGGTGACACCTGCGCCCGCCGCGGCGACGGCCCCCGCCCCACCACCCGCGACGGGAGGTGGAGAGGCGGCAGCGAAGGCCGCGATGGGGGCGCTGGCGTCTACGCTCAAGGGGCGACTGATCGAGCAGATGCAGGCCGGCGGCCCGCTGGCGGCGGTGGAGGTCTGTGGTGCGGAGGCCCAGGACCACGGGGCCCGGATCGCGGAGGAGACCGGTGTGAAGGTCGGGCGCTCGTCCGCTCGCCTCCGCAACCCGAAGAACCTAGGTCCAGGCTGGGTTCAGGCCTGGCTCGAGGAGCACGGCGAATCGCCGCTGGACAGCGTCGAGCCCATGGTCACCACAGCCACTGTCGGAGGTGCTGCGGTCACCCGGGTGCTCAAGCCGATCCCCGTGGATGCGCCCTGTCTGGTCTGTCACGGTTCTCCCGCTCAGATCCCGGATCCCGTGAAGGCCTACCTCGCCGAGACCTACCCGCAGGACGAGGCCACAGGGTACGCAGCGGGCGAGCTCCGGGGCGTGATCTGGGCCGAGGCGCCGAGCGGCTGAGTCCGTCAGGCGACGGGGGCTGCGAACGGGAACACGTCCGTCGGTCGGGCCGCGATGAGCCAGTCCGTGGTGCCCATGCGCGCCGAGTGGGTGTGGCTACCGAGGCTGAACGCCACCTCCTGCCCGCTGGCGAGGCCGCTGTCGACGAAAATGGGGGCGTCGAACACCGGGTGACCGAACGGCGGCACACACCCCGGGGTGAGGCCGGTCAGCGCGAGCAGCTCGTCAGGCCTGGCGAATCGGTACCTGCGGAGGCCGAGGTGGGCCCGCAGGCGGCGGTTGTCGAGGCGCTGGTCGCCGGGCACCGCCAACACCGCGAATCCGATGCCGCGGTCCAGCTTCAGCACCAGCGACTTGGCGCCCATCGCCAGCGGCGTGCCCCGCGCGACAGCCACGCCGATCGCCGTGTCGGCGTACGGGTGCTCGAGCCGCTCCCATGGCACGCCCGCGCCCGAGAGCAGCGCGGCGATGCGGTGTTCCACGGTCATGGTGCTGCTGTAACCAGCCCGGCTCCGATGGCGGGTGGGCAGCGCCCGGCCAGCACACGGCTGCCGAACGGCCGGCAGTCTGGTAGGAGGTCGAATGCTGTTGTGGCTCGCTCTGGCCTGTACCGTCGCGCCCGCCCCCGCGCTGCGCGCTCCGGGCTGGCTGGCGCTGCGCACGTCTCCCGCTGCGAGCTTGCCCGAGACGCCGGTGTTCGACGGCGCGCCGCTGCTCGTGCCAATGCCGGACGGTCTCGAGGATGCACACCCGGGCGACCGGTTCACGGTGTGGTCCGAGCACGGTCAGCTCCCAGCCACCGTCGTGGAGCACACGGTGTGGCCATGTGGTGGCGGCGGGCCTGCGGTCTCGGTGATGGCGCGGGGCAAGCTGCCTGCAGAAGGCCCGCTCTGGCTGACCACCGGCCCGCCATCCCCCGGCGTGCACCCGCTCCGACCGCGCCCCGACCACCTCGGCAACCTGCAGGTGCGCTCGGACGACAGGCTGGTGGTGGCGATGGACGGCGAGGTCTTCACCGACCAGCCGCTGGCGGTGCCGCATCAGCCTCGCATGGGGTGGCTTCGTGCCGATCGCACGGCGCTGGTGTTGCTGTCGCGGGAGACCGAGGACGCGGTCGTCTACCGGCCCATCGACCTGCGGCGAACGGGCAGCACCACCTGGCGCGACATCGTCGTGCCTCGCTGCCGCTAGGGCGGGCAGCGTCGGATACACGGAGGCCGGAGGAGCAACGATGCGGGGACTGCTGGTTCTGGCGCTGGTCGCATGCGGGGGATCGAAGGACGACGATCCGCCGGAGGACACGAGCGGTGACGGAGGGCCGACGGTCACTACGCCCGCTGGCACCTCCACCGACCCCACGCCGTTCACCCCGCCGCGTGAGTGGTGTCTGCCGCTCGAGCTGTCTGCCACCCGCACCCTGACGCCATCCGACGACGTTCAGGCGGCCCTCGATGCGGCCGCCCCCGGTGACGTGCTCGCGTTGTCGGCCGGCACCTATGCGCTGGACATCGCCCCGTGGACGCTCGGCACGAACGGGGTCAGCCTCGTGGGCGCCACCGGCGACGCAGACGACGTCGTGGTGGATGGCGCCTTCGGCCCGTCCGACTTGCTGGTGATCGAGGCGCCTGACGTCACGGTCGCCCACATCACCTTCAAGCGCTCGTTCTTCCGCGGGATCCGGGTGACGCCGCCCGAAGGGGTCGCCGTCGACGGCGTGCGCATCTACGGCGTGGTGGTCGAGGATCCGGGGGCCGAGGCCGTGCGCGTGGAGTCGGACGCTACAGGCCGGTTCTACGCCGACGATGGTGAGGTCGCGTGCTCCTCCCTCAGGGTGACCGACATCGGGCGCGACCGGCAGAGAATCGCCTGCGCTGTGAGCGGTGTGCACCTGGAGCGCACCCGAGGCTGGACCGTCAACGACAACATCGTCGAGGGGTTCTGGTGCCCCGAGCATCCCTCCGCACCAGCCATCTTCGTGGGTGATGGGGCGCGCGACACGGTGGTGGAGCGCAACCAGGTGCGCGACTCCGCCATCGGCATCCAGCTCGGACTCGGGGAGGGTGGCGGGCGCCGCATGTGGGACGATGCGCCGTGCCTGGAGGGGGGTGCCCAGCACTATGACGGGGTGGTGCGGAACAACACGGTGGTGGTGATCGATCGCGGGCTCGTGGGGTCGGCCGACGGATTCCTCGCCGGCGTGGCCCTCCAGAGCGCCTGCGGGTCGTCGGTGCTCCACAACACCGTCTACTCTGACGACCAGCCGGGGGGTGCCGCCATCGAGTTCAGTCACGCGACGACCACAGGGATCGTGGTGAACAACCTCACGAACCATGGGCTCGCCCGGCGTGATGGTTCCCCGATGGTGAACGAGTTCAACACCGAGAACTTCGACGCCATCTGGTTCCTGTACACCCCGGACTG
>JBLFXJ010000561.1:0-4016 GCA_047609825.1 Myxococcota bacterium | reverse complement strand
CGGCGGCGTCGCTCCACGCGGCCACCAGGGCCTGGCACAAGTTTGGGTCGAGGGCGCTGTGGCCGTCGCACGAGGCCCAACCCTCACCGCGGCCCGTCGCGGCGCTGTGGGCCTGTCCGCCCACGACGAAGGGCCGGCCATCCGTCGTCGTCCACCCGCCGCTGTCGGCGACCGTCGAGCCGCTGTCCGCCCCGGTGTCCATGGCCAAGGGATCGCTCACAGCCATCGCCCAGCAGCAGCGATGGTCCGGCACGCCGACGGTCTCCTGGCAGGTGGCGGCGACGGCCAGTCCCGGCTCGATCCAGTGGTCGATGGCCGCCTCGAGCATGGCCTGTGCCATGTCGGCGGTCAGCGCCTCGGCAGGCGCGCACCGGCCGGCCGCCGCCTCGCACACCATGAACGTCTCGCCGGCGTCCACGTCGGTGAACTCCAGGTTGCGGGTCGCGCGTCGGTCCACGACGCAGTCGGGTAGAGTCGCTGGCGTGCGCACCAGCTCCGACACGCGCATCTCGCCGCCGCTGCGCGCCACCAGCTGGAGGTGGACCAACGTGCCGGGCCGCACATCTGCCGGCACCCGGATCTTCATCGACGCCCGCCCGTCTGCATCGGCGGTAGCCGTGGCCGCCATCTTCGCCCGGCTGATCTCCACACACCCGCCCTCGAGCGCTTCTGGGCAAGTGGCCCCCGCCGACTCGCCCGCGGCCAGACGCAGGTTCGCTCCAGGTCGGGCGCCGCGCACGCCAACCCGCAGCTTGCGGCCGATCACAGCATCGCTGGTCACGAACTCCAGCCCGTCTGCCGGGGGGCCGGCGTGGGACGCGAACAGCGCGTCGATCCGGTCGACGGGAGGCGCGGCGTCGGGCTGCGGTGGGCTGGCCACGGTGCACGCCACGAGTGCGACCGGTGCGAGCCCCATGGCGGCGAGGATTCGGGAGCGGGTGATGCTGTAGGACATGAGGTACTCCTGTGGGTCGGTGACTGTACGGTAGAGCGCACATGTCCTCATTCGCAGCTTTCGCAGGGTTAATCAGACGCGTTCAGGGACGGTCAGCCGTCATCAGCCGGTGACAGGGGTCATGCAGGTGGGCGCAGACGCGCGACGGGCTGCGATGGGGTGTCGGCCGCGGACAGGCTTCGGGTGGCTGCGGCCCGTGGGCCCGCTACACTGGCGAATGCCTCGACCCGACACCGTCCAGACCCAGCCGGCTCGCCCGGCTCCGAACGCCTACTGGGTGACCCCGCACCTCATGGCCGGCGAGTACCCGGGCAGCGCCGTCCCAGCGGAGGTGGGGCCGCGCCTGGCCGACCTCCGGGCCCACGGCATGACCGGCTTCGTGGACCTGACCGAGGTGGGCGAGCTGGTGCCGTATTCGGCGCATCCCGCGATGGCGGGCGCCCGGTACACGCGAGTGCCGATCCGCGACGGGGGCGTGCCCACAGACGGGGACATCCTTCGGCGCGCACTGCACGCCATCGATGCCGAGCGGGCGGGTGGCGGGACCGTGTATGTGCACTGCTGGGGCGGTGTGGGGCGCACCGGGCTGGTCATCGCGTGCTGGCTCGTGCGCCATGGGGCGACCGCGGAGTGGGCGCTGGACGAGGTGCAGCGGCTGTACGCGACCACGCCAAAGGTGCGGCGGCTGCCCCGGTCGCCCGAGAACGACCGGCAGTGCGCCTGGGTGCGCCGCTGGGCGGCTTCGTCGCGAGGGTAGGGCTTGCCGACCGGGCGTCAGCGCGACCGCGCACCACCGACCGCGGGCCTCATCGGGTCCGCGGAGGTGGGCAGCTCATGCCAGCCAGCGCCTCCAGCCGGGGCTTCACCTCCGGTGCGCTCCGGTGCATGCCGTAGAACGAGAGGTCCAGGTCCGGGCAGGTGAACGCGGTGAGCACCAGCTGCACCGCGACGCCGTTCACGCCGCGCCCCTGCATCACTTGCAGGGGTCGCGCCGTGCCGTCGGGGCCGGGGAGTGAGACCTCCTCTGGCGGGTCCAGCTGGGCCAGGCCGAGCGTTGGCAAGAGAGACTGCCGCCCGGCCGGTGTGAGCAGCAATGCTGCGAACTCGGCGCCGGGCTGCCCGGGACCGATGGACAGGATCTCGCCACCGGGTCCTGTGAAGGTGCGTTCCCCCTCGACCCCTGCGGCGGTGAAGCCCTGTGGCGGTGTGAAGCCGGGGAAAGTGGGCGCTGGGACCGGGACGGCCTCGCAGGCGGCGGACGCCAAGATGCTCCTGTGCAACGCCAGCATTGTCTCCCGATCCAGCTCCGCGAAGGTGGTCAGGCTGTAGGTGAGGCCATTCGGACACGGCCACCGGGTGAAGGCGACCCGCTTCCCCGGGGTCTCCAAATACAGCGTGTCCACCTGGGTTCCGACGACAGCGTCTGGCAGGTGGTCGGCCGGCACGCCGAGCTGACCCTCCCACTGAGCGGTGACCTGCTCGGGAGTGGCGACCACACCGCTGCGCCAGCGCAGCTCGATGAACCGACTGTTTCCGCTCGGCGGAGTGAGCGTCACGTTGCCAGGTACGCCGGGGGTCTCATGCGCCGCCCAGGTCGGCAGCGACACGGTCAGGCCGGGCACGACAGTGCTCAGCTCCAGGGACGGCGCGGGGGCGGATGGGCAGCCGGTGAGGGCTGCCGCGAGGAGAAGGGCCAGTCGCATCCGCATCTCCGAGGTGACGCGCCAGCCGCTATCGAGTGTGGGCGGCGAGCGTGGCGGTCAGGGTAGGCGCAAGGGCTCGACCGGCCACACACCGCCGCATCCACCGCCACCACCAGGGCGCGCCCACAGGCGGCGGGCGGCACGGGTGACGCCAGGGACACTGCGCCGTCGCCGTCCCGATCGAGGTCATCAGGCCCCTGCTTGACCTTACCGGTTGGCCCGGCGTGGGGTCATTCGTCGGCCTCGCCGAGCTGCCCTCGCCGAGCGTGGAGTGCGGACCGCAGCTCGGCCTCACGGTCGGCGACCTCGGGGCGGCCCGACAGATCGGTCAGCTGCAGGGGGTCGGACGCCATATCGAACAGCTGGGTCTGCCCGCTGCCGTCGTAGACGGTGTACGCCCACCGTCGGCCGCGCCAGGTCCACCAGCGCTTGTCCCGGCTGCGCAGGTGGCTGCCGATGGCTACGGGTCCGCCCTGCACCGGGTCGCCAGCGAGCAGGGGGCCGGAGAGGTCGCGGCCGTCGACCGGTGGCATCGGGGCGCCGACCAGCCCAGCGAGGGTGGGCAGCAGGTCGGCGAGGGTGACGGGGGCCTCCACCCGGGCGGGGGCGAGCCTCCCGGGCCAGGCGATGGCCAGGGGAACGCGGATGGACTCGTCATACGGCTTCTGCTTCATGTAGCGGCCGTGGCTGCCGGCCAGATCGCCATGGTCGGAGGCGAACACCACCACGGTGTCGTCTCGCTGGCCTGCATCGTCCAGCCCGGCCAGCAGGCGTCCGACCTCGCGGTCCAGCGAACGGATCGCGGCGTAGTAGCAGTGTAGATAGCCGCGGGCCCCCATGCGGCGGTCGGCCGAGGGCGCGGCGGGATCGGGAGCCAGCACGTCGGCCGGCACGTTTCCGCGGAACGCGAGGGCGGCCGGGTCGATGGCGGCCAGGTCGGACGGGAGCAGATCCTCCCGCCACCGCGACACGCCGGCGCCGGGCGGATGGGGCGGGTCGTAGCTGACCATCAGGCACCACGGCTGGTCGCCCCACCCCCGCATGGCCTCCACCGCGCGGTCGGTGAGCACTGCCGGGAGCCAGTTGTCGCGGGAGAGGTTCTCAGCCCGTGGGCGGTCGCTGAACAGCAACCCACCCCGGCTGCCCTTCGCGCCGCTGGTGGTCCACGGGGCCTCGAACCCGAACCGGCGGTGGGTCGGCACGAAGGCCGTGCGCGCACCTGAGAGGTGCCACTTGCCGAGATATCCGGTGTGACGCCCGGTCCCGCGCATCACGGTGCCCAGCGTGGGGACCCCTTCGCGGAGGGCCATGTCGTTGCTCGGCACGCCAGCGGCCCGTGGGTACAGGCCGGTGAGGAG
>JBLFXJ010000560.1:0-4025 GCA_047609825.1 Myxococcota bacterium | reverse complement strand
GTGCTTCCTCAAGGCGAACTGCGAGCAGTACGACGAGACCGTGAGCGAGACCACCAAGGTCACCCTGCTGGGCGAGGCATCACGCACCTTCGACGCCACCTACCGATGGGTGGAAGGCACCGACGGCAACACCCTCGTCGTGGCGCGCACCCTGTCGCCGAACCCGGTGTCGTTCAGCACCGACGTGGCCGAGGTGCACCAGCAATACGCCCTGGTGCTGCTGTACGACGACGGCAAGCGCACCCGCAGGGTGGAGACGTTCTGGGTCGACGCCGCGCTGGTCGGAGTGGATGTGCCGGATTCGTTTGCCGTCGACAACGCCGTGAACGCGATGGCGGCCCAGGCCGAGCGGGTCGACGAGCAGGTCTCGGGCGGGTGAGCGATCTCGAGGCCTACGCCGCCGCCCACCGGCGGGCGCATCGGGCGGTGCTCGACGCCGTGATGGCGGTGCTCGACCTGGCCGAGCCCCCGGGCCGTGCCGTCGAGTTCGCGCGGCTCGGCATGGACAGCCTCACCGCGATCGAGGTGCGCGATCGGGTGTGCCGGGCGCTTGAGGTCGACCTGCCCACCACCTTGGCGCTGGACCACCCCAGCGTGCGGCGCCTCACCGCGGCCGTCGCGGAGCGCCTCACCGCCGACGGCTTGGCCGACGCCCTCGATCATGAGCTCGACGCCGTGCTCGGGGCTGGGATCATCGAGCGCAGCTGACCCCACATGGGGCCTCCGGAACCCACATGCACGCAGCCTCCACCTGCGCGCACGTGTGTATCACACATTACATTTCTGATTCCTATTCATTACCTGTTCAAACCATGTGCACTATGTCTTCGGCAACAACTGGAGGCGCAGATGCGCATGTCCTCTCTCGCGGTGGTGGTGTTGCTGTTCGGGTGTTCGACAGACGACACGGTGAGGCGTGTCGGGGGCACCGGCGATGGTGGTGGCACGGCGACCGAGACGGCCGGAGGCACCGACTCTGTGGACGCCGATTCCGCGGGCCGATGTGACTACACGAACCCGTTCTCGCGCGGGCCCGAGTGCAAGGAATACGTCGGAGCAGACTGGTCAGTGGCCGACGCCGAGATCGACTGCGCCGCGCCCGTGCTCGGCGGCGACGCCGGCACATTCACCGCCGGTGAGGCCTGCTCGCGGGAAACGGTGCTCGGCGAATGTGTGGTGGACGGCGGCGGCGCGACCGAGGTCGTGGTCGTGTTCCCCGGAGACGATCCCGAGGCCTGCGGCGGCGCCGAGCTCGGCTGCACCTTCTCGGGCGGCGAGTTCGTTCCGGGGGAGGTGTGCCTGGGCGGCGGTGACCCGGGAGGCGTGTCGCCGGAAGACGCGTTCGCGCCGTTCGAGCGGGTGTGCATGGACCCCCTGCCCGATGAGCCGCCCGGAATGGGACCCGATGGACAAGTGTGCACCTGGGAGGCGATCTCTGGTGTGACCGAAGAGGGCCGGCGGTTCGTGGACTATGCGTCCTGCGAGACCGTGGTGAAGCAGCGCCCATACTACTCCTACCCCCCGTCGGCCGACACGCCGCCGGACGACGGCCGCCTCGATGATCCGGAGTGGAAGGCGGAGCTCGACTGGGTGACGGCTCAGGTCGAGGCGTCGGCCTGCACCTGCTGCCACACCGCCGAGTTCGCTCCCGCCGGACCCAGCGGCTGGTTCCTGGAAGACGGCCCGGTGTGGCTCGATGGCGTGGACGACGACGGCCTGGCGATGCTGGCGGGTTGGGTCGACTCCACGGCATTCGGCGCCATCGACGAGGACGACAACAACGGCTTCAGCCGAACCCACACGGGCCTGCCCACCTCGGACGTGGACCGGATGGTGGCGTTCCTCGAGCTGGAGCTCGACCGGCGTGGGCTGACCGAAGACGACTTCGCCGACGCCCTCCCGTTCGGTGGTCCGCTGTACGACCAGCTGGTGTACGCGCCGGGACCGTGCACGGACGGCGAGGGCGTGGCCGCCGACGGCATCGTGACCTGGACCGGCGGCGACGCCCGGTACGTGTATGTGCTGGAGCCCGACAGCATGAGCCCCGGAGTGCCGCCAAACCTCGACACGCCGGACGGCACGCTGTGGAAGCTCGACGTGCCGCACACCTCGGAGGCGCTCCCCAGCGGCATCCGCTACGGCGCGACCCCCGGAGACACCTTCCAGGCCTGGCCCGTCGATGCGCCCGCACCCTCATTGCAGGCCGGCAACACGTACTACCTGGTCGCGCTGCGCGACATCTACCAGCCCGCCACCCGGTGCCTGTTCACGGCTCGGTAGTGTGGCCTCGGGCGCCGCCGTCCGGAAGCCGCGCCTAGCGCTCACGATGCGGCGTGCGCATGTGCTACGGTCCCGCCGTCCCCGAGGGCTTGTGGCGGTAGCGCCAGTTGACGCCTTCGACGGACAGTTGGAGGCCTCGTGGCACCGTTGAAGTTCCTGGACGACTACCTCGCGCAGCCTGACTTCCAGGCCGCACTCGCTCCCCTCGCACGGGACTTCCGCCGCACGCTGGGACTGCCCGACACCATCGACGAGCTCGGGCTGGTGTGCTCGGATGTGGTCGAAGCGGCCGATTATCTGCAGTCCACCTACCCCGGCATGGGCACCTTCATGCTCGCCGAGGGCTCCCCAGTGAAGTTCTCCACCGGCGGCGACGAGGTGCAGTACCGCACCCGGGTTGGGTTCGCGTACTACCAGGGCGTGCTGCTCGAGCTAGCCGAGGCCGGCACCGGCTCCGACATCTTCAGCACCCACCTCGACCCGGGCGGCCGGATCACGCTGCACCACATGGGCTTCTTCGCCCGCGGCGACGCCCATCGCATCGGGTCCACGAAGTATGCGCCCAGGCTCTCCGAGATGGGGTACGCCGCACCCGAGTGGTCTGCGAAGGTGTTCGCCGGCATGACCATCAACGTCTCGATCTACGAGACCTACGACGCGGCCCAGGGCATGGCGCTGGAGTTCCTGGATTTCCGCCTGCTCGGCCTGCCCGTCGACTACCCGAAGGCCGCCGCGCAAGCGTTCGCCGTGCTCCAGAACAAGGTGGGCCCGCGGGTGATCACCCTCCCCGGCCCGGGTGATGACGGCGCCAAGCTGCAGTGGAGCCTGCACCGCACCCTCACGCTGAAGGCCACGCCCGAGCAAGTGTTCACGGCGTGCACCGACCCCACCCAACTCGCCGCTTGGTGGGATGCAACGGTCACCGTGGTCGAAGAAGGCCTCGGCGGGCCCGGCGGCGTGGGCACGAAGCGACGGGTGGTGAGCACCCTGGGCAAGCACGACATCGATTCGGTGCAGACCATCACCGAGAGCGTGCACCCGATGCTGCTCCGGTACACCGCCTCCGACACCGGCGTGTTCGACACCATGGCCGCGGTGATGACCATCACCCGGGACGACCCCGGCACCACCGAGATCGTGTGGCAGGTCTCGTTCGTGCCCGAGGACCTGCTCACCGGCCTGCCGCTGGTGAAGCAGGGCGACGACTGGATGGAGGCGGCCCTCGACCGGCTCGCCGCATCGCTCGACCCCAGCGCAGTCGGCACATCCGTGCGCCGCGCTGAGCAGGGCTTCCACTCCACCACCTAGGCATCCGCCCGGCGGCGCCCGTCCCTCGTCGGGGCGCGCGCATGCCCGACGGTGCCCCTCGACCCCGGCCTTCTTCATCTGGAGTCCCCGTGAAGATCCACCCTGCGATCGGCATCGCACGCGTCGGCGACAGCGCGACCGGATTCACCGTCGGCCCCGAGGCCGCCGGAGCGCTGCCCGAGGAGCTCGACGGCACGCCGGTCACAGCGTTCCGTGACCCCGAGGGCGCCCTGCGTCGTCAAGCGGCCCGGTTCCGCATCTTCGACGGCGACGCCGAGGTGGTCATCGGCAGCACCGTGGGCGGCAAGACGGTCACCGACATCGTGTGGTCGTGCCGACTCGCGAACAAGAAGGCCATCTTCTACGCGTTCGAGCAGCTGGAGGGTGAGTCCGGCTACGCCCCCGACGCGCCGCTGCGCAACCCGCAGATCACCGAC
>JBLFXJ010000559.1:0-4031 GCA_047609825.1 Myxococcota bacterium | reverse complement strand
TCGGTCATCGCGCCCGGAACCTCGACGATCTGGCCCTGCACGGTGAGCACGAACGTGATCGGCGTGCCCGCCTGGATGTCGTAGTAGGCGTCGGGCTCGATATCGAGGATGTACCCCTGCGGGTCGTCGATCTCGAGGTGCACCTTGTCGAACCAGGCGCTCGCCGTCAGGCCGTAGATCGCCTCGACCACCGCCTCACGGAACTCGGCATCGCCGCCCGTCCAATCGACCACGGTGGGCTCGTCGACGTAGTCGCCGTCCATGTCGCCGAACGAGTCGGTGACGATGGCAATGGCCTCCATCTGGCCGCGGCCGATGCCGTTGCCCAGGTTCGTGTTGATGCCGACGAACTTGCCGCCGATCTCGGCCATCGCGCTGTACACGTCGTAGAACGACGCATCGAGCGCGCAGCCACCCGGGGAGCCGTAGCCGCCCTCGGGGTCGCGCAGCTGGTTGTCGGTGGCGAGCACGAAGATCGGGAACACGCGCTCGCGGAAGCCCATGCCGCCCACGGTGCCCGTGCCGGGGATCGTGGGGTCGAACACGCCGGGCACGAGGCCGCGGAACGCATCGAGCGGGCTCGCCATGAAGGGCCGCACATCGTCCGACGAGTCGAACGACGAGTTGCAGTTCTGGTCGTATCCGCCGCCGGTGGCCGCCTGGTACAGCGCCTCGTGGGAAGACTCGGGACCGTCGGCGCCGTTGTTGATGGTGACGGTGCCGAGCACCGCCGACACGCGGCTGTAGTCGTTGGTCTGCTGCTGCTCGAGGCGGAATGGCTTGTCTGCGCCCGAGCCGAAGCTGGCGTCGTTGTAGTCCTCGTAGGTGGACACGCCGAAGGTCACGTCGGGAATGCGCGCGCCGACCGCGGACGCGATGGCGGCGAACTCGTTGGCCATCGCCTGGGCGGTGCCGGACATCGAGCACGTGGTGTCGAGCAGGAACGCGACATCGGCGATCTTGTAGTCGACCTCGAACTCGAGTTCGTAGGTCATCACGCCATCACACAGCGCGCCCTCGAGGCCAGCGCCGGCGAGCGTGCCTTCCTTGCGGCCTGCGGGGTCGTTGCTGTCGACGACCAAGGCGCCCAGGTAGTCGGTCTCATCGACCGGCCAGAAGAACACCGGGACCGGCATCTGGTCGCCCGGATCGAGCACGATGGGCGTCTCGGGGGGGCCGGTCTCGCTGACGAAGCCGAAGCCGTCGCCCTCGCCGACCAGGCCGATGCTGTTGATCACCAGCGGGCCCGTGCCGACGCTCTTCAACACGAAGGCGGCCTCTTCGACGCAGTCGGGCGGCAGCTCGCCGAAGTCGATGGCGAGGGGCTCGATCTCAAGACCGGGCACGGACCAGGTGCCGAGCAGGTCGACGAAGCCCTCGGGGTTCTCGGCGTCGGAGCCGCGAACGGTGACCAGGCCGGCCTCGTTGACCGACTCGGGCGTGTAGGCGACCTCGTAGCGGATCTGGCCGCCGACCTCGAGCTCGAGGGGGAGCTCGTAGGAGGAGAGGAGGGTGAACGAGGCCGGAGCCTCGAGGATGACCTCATTGAGCTCCAGCGGAGCCTGGCCGACGTTGCGGATGACAAAGAAGTCGACCGCCTCATCGCCCTGGTTCAATGCGCCGAAGTTGATCGAGGGGGGCTCGACGACCATCTGGGGGACTGGCTGTGGCTCGGGGTCCGTGTTGGTGCGAAGGTTGACCTCGGACTCCGAGCAGCCCATCAATCCGATGAGGCCAATCGAGGCCAACAGCTGTGCGTGGTTCCCACCCATGTGCGACTCCGGTGCTCGCGTGGGCCCCGCGTTGGACCCGACACCCCACCATACCCGCAGGCCCTGGCTGACGTCACATGGCTTTGACTGGACTTCATCGGCACGGGCCGCTCAGGCCGCGTTGGCCGGCGTGCCGTCGGTGGTCCGTCGAGAGTGACGACGGTCGGTCCAGCGAATCAGCGGGTCCCACATCGGCGCACGACGCATGTTCGCCAGCGCTTGGTGCGGATCCATCAGGTGATCCCGGGGTGGCTTGGCACCCAGTCGTGTCAACAGGCTGCTGAGAGGCGTGTCCAGTTCGTTCTGCAGTCCCACCCAGTGAGCCAACAGCTCGGCGGCTGGCCGGATGAGCGGTCCGATGCCGTACCGCGCCTGGAATGCACCTACGATGAACAGGTTGCGCTGTCCCGGCACGAGCATGCCGCCGACCACCTGAGGCGTCTTGCCCACGACGGGCACGATCCCGACAGGCAGGAACGGAAACGACGTCGCGTAGCCCGTGGCGCAGACGATCTGGTCGTACCGGTCGGAGGTGCCGTCCGTGAAGTGGACCATGTCGCCTTCGACGTGCGACACGTCAGGTTGCACGGTGATGCGCCCATGCTTGAGGTAGTGGAACACTTCTGTCGAGACCGTGGGGTGGGCCTGGAACAGCCGGTGGTCGGGCGTGGGCAGGCCGTAGTCTGAATAGCGGCCGATGACGAGACGGAGCGCAGCTCGCACCATCACGCGTTGGGCTGCAAGCGGCATCCAGGGGCGCATCAGCTCCACCGTTGGGCGACCGAGCAGCGTCTTCGGCATGAACCACAGTAGCCGCGGCGCAGGCTCCAGTGTGCAGCGCCGACCCGCGCGGCCTCACTCACAATATCGCAGCCGCTGTTCCCGCCACCCAGCACGAGCACCCGCTTGCCCCGCAGCTGATCTGGGTGCTTGTAGTCCTTGGAGTGGATGAGCTCGCCGGCGAACGCAGCCGCCCATGGGGGCAGCACCTTGTCCCAGTGGTGGCCGTTGCACACGGCGACGCCTTTGAACACCTCGCCAGTGCCATCGCGCATGGTGACCTGCCACGAGCCGTCCGGCAGCGGCACGACCGACGACACCTCGGTGTCGAAGCGGATGTGTCGCCGGAGGTCGTAGCTGTCGGTGTAGTCCTCGTAGTACCGCCGCATCTGGTCGGCGGACGGGAAGTCGGGCCAGTCCGACGGCATGGGGTGGTCGGTATACTCAATAATACGCCTGGAGCTGATGATGTGGGCCGTCGAGTACACGCCGTGGGCCCAGTTGCCCCCGACGTGATCAGTCGACTCGACTTGGGCGTAGGGGATGCCGCGCTCGCCCAGCGCCTTGGCGACGGCGAGTCCTGACGGGCCCGCGCCGAGCACCAGCAGTTCGTGTTGGGCGACCTCACACCTCCAGGGGCGCCAGCTCGACCAGGGCCGCTTGGGCCAGGGGGTAGTCGTCGATGTCGTCCGGGTGGAACCCTGGCCGAAGGTAACCGAGCGCGAACCGGAACAGCCGGAGGCGGGTGTCGCCGAGACGGGCGTGCAGCTCTCGCTTGTCGCGCCGCCATCGCCCGGGGTCGCGCTGGAGCTCGGGGTCTTGCCGCGTGAGATGCCGCGTGGCGCTCTGCCAGAACACCAGGAAGAAGAACAGGCCGAGCGTCATGCCCACCACCCGCATTCCCCATCCGCCGCCGACCGCCGTGAGCACATCGAACGCAACGGACTTGTGCTCGATCTCCTCGGCCGAGTGCCATCGCAGCAGGTCGCGCATCACGGGATGCGCAGCATCCATCGTGCCTTCGGCCAGGGTCTCGTGGCCGAGCGCCGCGGTGAGATGCTCCATCGCCGCGGTGACCGCGAGGCTGAGCATCGCAGGCGCGAACGGCTCGATGCGTCGGAACGCCAGCTGCCGGTACCAAGCGAGCCAGGACGCCACCTCGAACCCCTGACCCTCGAGCATCTCGAAGGCCTGCTCGTGGGCGTGGCCGTGCTGGGCCTCCTGCTGGAAGAACACCCGGGCACGGGCCTTGAGCGAGGGGTCGTCGATCCGGTGCAGGTAGCGGCGCACCGACCGGATGAAGAACCGTTCTCCGTCTGGAAACACGAGGTTCATGCCGTTGACTGCGTGACTCGCGACGACGTTGCCGCCGTTCCAGTGTACCGGCACTACCTGCGGGTCGAAGTCGAACGCGAGGCGTCGCGCTCGGAACGGGTCTGGCTCCGGGGTAGGCATATCTGGCCCCTCTTGAACTCGATT
>JBLFXJ010000558.1:0-4046 GCA_047609825.1 Myxococcota bacterium | reverse complement strand
GCGGACCCGGGTCCGCGGCGGGGGCTGACCCCGGGGCAGACCCATTTCGCGCGCGCGAGAGGCGGCATCCACCACGGAGATCCACGGAGGTTCACAGAGCTTCTTCGACGGGTGAGAGATGATGATGAGGAAGAGGAGGAAGAAGAACGTTCTTCACGGGCTGGCTCACGCGCCACCACCGACGTCCAGGTGGTCTCATCGGGCCCCAAGCCCTCCGCAGCAGCAAGACGCGCTGCGCGGACCGGACTCGGGTCCGCTGCGGGGTCTGACCCCGCAGCGGACTCGGGTCCGCCTCGGGTGCCTGATCCCGCGGGCGGACGTGGGTCCGCCGCGGTGCCTGACCCCGCCGCGGACGCGGGTCGAAGCGCGGCCCGTGCCACCCGCCAGCGGCCGTCATACGCCAGGAATCGGCGAGAGCGGGCGACCGGTCGTCGTCGACCGGCGACCTGGTGGAGGGCGAGCCGCGCGGTTGAGCCGCCCTCGCGGCCCCAGGCACACCACGGCTCCGCCAACCAGCGGAACGAAGGCGAACAGGGCGGTGAGACTGCCGAAGAACACCAGCCCCTCGACGCCCGCGATCGCATAACCGAGCGTGGCGACGAGACCCTGGACCAGCGCCGTCGCAAACGCCCCACCCACGGCCCGGTTCGCGAGGTCGCCGAACACCTCGAACAGCGCGTCGACATAGTCCTCCTCGATCGGGACGATGTCGAGGACCACCCGCAACAGGTCGGGGCCCCGGGCGTAGAACGTCCCGACCGCCAACAGGAAGACGAACGCATTGATCCCCATGCCACCCGCTGAAGCCACGATCGACGGGAGCCGATTGGTGAGCGTCTGGAGCAGGTCGATCGCGACGGTCTGAAGTCCCTGCGACAGGATCGACGTGACCTCCGTGGGGTCGGGGACAGCCTCCGTCAGTGCATCGGGCAGGTGCTCCGCCGATGACTGCTGCAGGTCACCGAGCAGCGTGGCGAAGCCGCCCGACTGCAGGAACCCCACGCCGCGCTGACCCAGCTCGAGTCGACCGAGTCGACCGAGTCGACCGAGTCGACCGAGTCGACCGAGTCGACCGAGTCGACCGAGTCGACCGAGTCGACCGAGTCGACCGAGTCGACCGAGTCGACCGAGCGTCGAATCGATGGGGCATTCATTCTGATGGCACATCCAGTCGATGTGATGGACCGCATGCGGGGGTCGCCGATCGGCTCCCGACCGCCTTCAGCGCTTCGTACGCCAGGAAGGTGAGCCCAGCGACGGCCAGGATCCGACCCCAGCTCACCAGGCTCACCGGTTCGAACCGGAACGGGGCCCCTGCTGGGGTGTACAGCAGCAACAGGTGCAGCGCCAAGGCGGTGGCGACCGCCGCCACCATCCACCGGTTCGACAGCGGATCAATCCGCCACAGCGGCAGGTGTGTGCGCGCCGAGAGCGCCAGGAGGAGCTCCAGCACCAGGGCCAGCGTCAGGGTCTCGGTGCGGGCGAGCGCCAAGGTCTCCGCTGTCGTCAGGGTCCACGCGTAGAACGCCCCGATCGAACCGGTGCACAGCACGACGACCGCCGCCAGTCGGCCCCACTCGCCCTCGAGCAGACTGGCGTTGGGGTCGCGCGGGGGACGCTCCATCACGTCGGGCTCGGCCTCCTCGGCGGCGAGCGCGAGGGCGGGAAGGCCGTCCGTGAGCAGGTTCATCCACAGGATGTGGATCGGCAGGTACGGGAGCGGCATGCCCAGCACGAGCGCCAGCAGCACCAGCAGCAGCTCGTCCATGTTGGCGCGCAGCAAGAACAGCGTGAACCTGCGGATGTTGTCGTGGATCCGGCGTCCCTCGCGAATCGCCGCCACAATGGTCGCGAAGTGGTCGTCGGCGAGCACGATGTCCGCCGCCTCGCGCGCCACCTCGGTGCCGCGTCCGCCCATCGCGATGCCCACGTGGGCCGCGCGCAGCGCCGGCGCGTCATTCACCCCGTCCCCGGTGACCGCCACCACGTGGCCGCTCGCCTGCAGGGCCCCCGTGATCGCCACCTTGTGCGCCGGAGACACCCGCGCGAACACCGCGCAGGTCGCCACCCGCTCGCGCAGCGCCGCGGGGTCCAGCCCATTCAGGGTGTGCCCCTCGATGGCGGTGCCGTCGATGCCCACGCGCCGCGCGATGGCTTGCGCCGTGCTCCGGTGGTCCCCGGTGATCATCACGGTGCGGATCCCGGCGCGCCACGCCAGCGCGACCGCCTCGGCCACGCCATCACGCGGCGGGTCTTCGAGGCCGACCAGCCCGATCATGCGCACCGTCCCAGCGTCGCGCACCGCAGCGGCGAGCACCCGGCGCCCCCGGACGGCCATCGCGTCCGCGGCCGCGCGGAGGCCGGGGTGGGGCCCGGCGAGCGCGTACAGCGCCGACGGCGCGCCCTTCAGGTACTGCAGCGCGCCGTGCCGGGTCTCCATGTACCGGGTCTCCGACGAGAACGGAGCCACTTCCTCGTCGATCGGCAGCCGATCGCCCCCGAGAGCGGCGCCCCACGCCACCAACGCCACCTCGGTGGGGTCGCCGAGGTCGGGCAGGCGGGCGTGGCTGCACGACGCCACGACGCGCGCGAGCAGCGCGACGTCCTCTCCGGGTGCGACGTGGTGCTCCACGACCGTCATCCGGTTGGTGGTCAGCGTGCCGGTCTTGTCGGTGGCGATGACGGTCACCGCCCCGAGGGTGGCCAGGGAGTCGAGCCGCCGGACCAGGGCGTTGTGCGACGCCATCTGCTGTGCACCGAGCGCGAATGCCACCGTCACCACGGCGGCCAGGCCCTCGGGCACGGCCGACACCGCGAGCGCGATGCCGACCTGCGCCATCTCCAGCGGCGGAAGCCCGCGCCACACCCCGACCACCGCGACCACCGCCACTGCGGCCAGGGCCACGCTGGCGATGGCGAGGCTCAGCCGAGAGAGCTGCGCGTCGAGGGGTGTGTCACCGGTGCGGACCGTGGCGACGAGGTGGGCGATACGGCCCGTCTGGGTGTTCGCACCGGTCGCGGTGACCAGCATCTCGCCCGAGCCGGCGGTCACCAGCGTGCCGGCGAACACCATGCACGACTGCTCGGCCTCCGGCAGGCCCGGCTGCAACGGGTCGGTGTTCTTGTGCACCGGCAAGGACTCGCCGGTGAGGGTGGACTCGTCTACCTGGAGGTGCGCGATGTGGACCAGCCGCCCATCGGCGGAGATTCGGTCGCCCGTGTCGAGGAGGACGCGGTCGCCCGGCACCAGCGCCGCGGCCGGCAGCACGCGCTGGCGGCCGGCCCGCCTCACGCGGACCTTGGGCGCGCTCAGGGCGCGGAGCGCACTCACCGCGCTCTCGGAGCGCGCCTCCTGGAACAGCCCGAGCGCCGTGTTCAGCACCAGGATCACGCCGATCACCGCGGCGTCCAGGAACGCGCTGAGCTCGAGCGGACCCTCCTCGAGGAGCGGCGTCACCAGTGAGAGCAGCAGGGCGGCCAGCAGCAGGTACACCAGCACGTCACGCAGCTGGCCCCGGAGCATCCCCCACAGCGACCGGCGGTGCTCTGGCAGCGTGTTCGGGCCGTACCGCTCGGCTCGGGCGGCGGCCTCCGCATCGGACAGCCCGTCCGCCGGGCTCCCCAGCCGCTCCTGGGTCTCGACGACCCCGGTGGCCGCCCAGTCCGTCTGCTCGGTGTGCATGGTCTCCTGCATGCAACGCATGTGCCACGGCGCCGAGCACACGCCCCGGTGCGACCTCGTGCCGCCGCCGCCTACGCCGATTGGGCCTACTCCCAGAGGCTCCGGGCGGCCGGGGCCAGCGGGAACTCGGGCCCGAGATCCTTTCGTGCGGACCGGGCGGGTGGCGCTGTCGTCGATCTTCACGTTCTCCGGGTCCCAGGTCGCTCCGAGCGGAACGGGCGGCTCATCCGCCGCTGGCGATCTGGACCGGATCTTCGGATCGATGGCGTGCCGGCGTCGGAGCGGCACGCCCCATGCAGCTGTAGGTGCTCGAGCGGGCTGCGCTGTGTGGCCCACGAACGCCCAGAGGCTACCCGATGACTCC
>JBLFXJ010000557.1:0-4056 GCA_047609825.1 Myxococcota bacterium | reverse complement strand
GGGGCGCGGCGCACGACGGGGGGGTGTGGGTAGTCGCCGATGTCGCCGTCCGCCGACATCCACCGGTCGTCGCCATGACACGCGACGTGAGTCCTCTGCGGCGCGTCCACGCCGCTGCTCGTCCGAGACATGAAGATCCGCTCCAGACGCTCCCCGCGGGCCACCCCGTCCACGATCTCGGACTGCGGCGAAGAGGCCTCGGTAGCGCTCCACCCTGCGTCGACCACCCGCCACAGCATTCCGCCCGCCTCACAGGCGTCGTCTGCGAGCGGCATCGCCCCGAGCGGCCCCCGGGCAGCCACCGACAGCGCGCTGACCGGCGACCGCTGCGAGGCCACGGTCACGACCCGCACGGCCCGCGGACCGTCCGTGCGCCACACGCTGCTCTCCGGCCCCAGCGCGACCCCAGCCGCCCCCCACAGCTCCGGCACCTGCGGCCCCTCGAACAGGGGTGACCCTCCCGGAGAGCCGGCGATCACGGTGTTCATCGGGTTGAGCTCGCCGGGCTCGACGTGCCGCACCACCACCCGCTCCGGCGTGGCCCACAGGCCCATCGCATGGCCCGGATGCTCCACCGGGTCAGACCCCGCCTCGCTCACCGCCAGCACCGCGTGTTCCTGCCGCAGGTACAGCGCGCCGTCGAACCACACCGCCTGGTCCACCTCGCCGAGCACCCGCCCCCACGGCGTGCGCACCTCGTCGGGGAACACGAACGCCACGCTCCCGTCGTCGCCCACCGCCGCGTCGATGGGACCCAGGCGCCAGCGGTAGCGCTGCGCTCCGGTGGGCGTGCTCACCACCGCCCGCTGCCCATCCCACACCACGAGGTTCTGCCCGTCCGGACTCGACCGGAGCCCGAGGGCGGAGCCCAGCCCCAACGCCCGCACCTCCACCGGCGGCGCCACGTCCTGCACCGCGGGGATCGCACCGGCGGCGGGCGACAACAGCAGCAATCCGAGCATCCGCACCCTCGTGGATGGACCAGAGATCAGGGGTGACGCCGACTGTCGACGCGCGAGCACCCTGTATCAGACCGTGCCTCACGTGTCGTCGTGTGCCAACCCAGGCCAGACACGGACTTCGCGCGACATCGCACCTACATCGGGGTCGCCGGCCACCCCGGCTACCCCGGAGAGACCCATGCGTACCCTCGTGTTTCCGCCGATCTTCATCCTCATGGCTGCATGCGGCTCCGCCACCGGCGGCACCAGCGCCATGACCTGCGACACCGTGGTGCCCCATGGGGTGGGCCTGCTCGCGCACCAGGGCGACGACGCCATCCTGAAGAGCAGCGACATCCCACGGCTCACCTCCGGGTGCGACAAGGCCGGGAACCTGAAGACCGACCCGAACGCTGCGTGCATCGCCGCCGCTGCCGACATCGACGCTGTCGACGCATGCGGGAAGAAGGCGTTCGACACCCTGGTGATGCCGTGGATGAGTCCAGGCCCGAGTCAAGGGCCGGCCCGATCTGCGCAGGTATCCTGCGCTACACTCGGGCCGGTCCGCAGACGAGCAGACTGGACTCCCAAACTGAAGACGGGCTGAGGCTCTCAACCATGCGCTTCGCGGGTGTGACAGCGTGCCCGCTCCGGTTATGAATGAGCACTCATTCAGCACGGGATCTGCCGCATGGCCAGCAACACCATCCGCAACGCCAGCGCCGAAGAGGCCCGCGAGCTCACCGAGGCCTCCCGTGAAGACTGGAATGGCCGGAGCTTCCTGCGCGAGCTGTTCCTGGGCAGCCTGCGGGTGGACTGGATCGACCCCTACCCGAGCACTCCCGAGTCCGACACCTTCCGCCGGGTGTACTCCGAGCTCGAGCGGTACCTGATCGAAGATGTCGACTCCGTGGCCATCGATCGCACCGGGGAGTACCCGCCCGACGTGCTCGACCGGCTGCGCGCGATGGGGCTGTTCGGCGCGAAGATCGACCCGAAGTACGGCGGCCTCGGGCTCACCCAGGCCGAGTACTGCCGCATCTGCGAGCTGCTCGGCGCCCACGACGGCAACCTCGCGGCCCTGATCAGCGCGCACAACTCCATCGGCTGCCCCCAGCCGCTGAAGCTGTTCGGAAGCCCGGAGCTGAAGCAGAAGTACCTGCCGCGGCTCGCGGCCGGCGCCATCTCGGCGTTCGCCCTCACCGAGCCCGACGTAGGCTCCGACCCGGCGCGCCTGGCCACCACGCTCACCGAGGATGGCGACGACTACATCCTCACTGGCAGCAAGCTGTGGATCACCAACGGCACCATCGCCGAGCTGATGGTGGTGATGGCGCGGGATGCGGCCACCCAGCAGATCACGGCCATCGTGGTCGAGATGGACATGCCGGGCGTGTCGGTGCCCTACCGGTGCCGGTTCATGGGGCTGAAGGCGCTTGCGAACGGGATCATCGAGTTCGACCACGTGCGCGTGCCGAAGAGCAACGTGGTGGGCACCCCCGGCAAGGGGCTGAAGATCGCGCTGGTCACGCTGAACACCGGCCGGCTGTCGCTTCCCGCGGCGGCCCTCGGCGGGGCCCGGGCCCAGCTCGACGTGGTGCGGAAGTGGTCGAACGAGCGGGTGCAGTGGGGGGCGGCCATCGGCAAGCACGAGGCCATCGCCCACAAGCTGTCCGACCTCGCGGCGAAGACGTGGGCCATGGAATCGTGGTGCCACCTGGCGAATGAGCTGTCGATGCGGGAGGGCTACGACATCCGGCTCGAGGCCGCCACCGCGAAGGAGTGGGGCTCCACCCGCCACTGGGACATGCTCGACGAGGCGATGCAGATCCGCGGCGGCCGCGGCTACGAGACCGAGGAGAGCCTGATCGGCCGCGGCGAGACGCCCGATCCGCTCGACCGGATGATGCGGGATTCGCGGATCAACCGGATCTTCGAGGGCTCGTCCGAGATCATGCACCTGTTCATGGCCCGGGAACTGGTAGACCAGCACCTCAAGATCAGCGGCGTGATGCTCGATCCCAAGGCCTCCATGGGCGACAAGCTCAAGGCGTTGCCCGGGATCACGGCGTTCTATGCCGGGTGGTACCCCAAGCTGTGGATGGGGTTCACGAGCTGGTTCCGGTACGGCAAGTTCGGGTCACTGGCCGGGCATGTGCGCTACGCCGACCGGGCCGCCCGCCGGCTCGCCCGCACCGTGTTCCACCTGATGCTCCGGCACCAGGCGGGGCTCGAGAAGCGCCAGGCCGTGCTGTTCCGCACGGTGGACATCGCGATGGAGCTGGCGGTGATGGTGGCCACGGTGGTGCGCGCCCAGAAGCTGGTGGACGACAAGGCCGCCCACGCGACCCAGGCCGTGGCCCTGACCGACACCTTCTGCCGCGACGGCAAGCGGCTGGTGGAGTCGAAGTTCCGCGAGCTGTGGGTGCACGATGACGTGGCCCGGTACCGCACCGGCCAGCGGGTGCTCGATGGCTCGCTGGACTGGGTGACCGACGCGAGCGTCGAGGCGCCCGGGGCGGTGGCGGAGGGGCAGCAGGCGGCGAAGTAGCGGCGCCAGAGCACGCCTCAGTCCTCGATCGTCAGCCCATTCACGCCCAGCCTGAGCTGCTGGCTGGTGCGGCGGCGCTCGATGAACTCGCTGCCCGCGAAGACGGGGTGGTCGCCGAGCTGCTTTCGGGCGCGGTGCACGTACAGGTTGACCCACTAGGCGGTGACCCGGAGCTCGGTGGCGAGCTCGTCGCTGTGCATCCAGCCGCACGCAGGCGGGGGCAGGCCGCGGGCGGCGTCGTCGACGCGGCGGCGAGCCCGGTCCAGCGGATCAGCGCGTGATCCGCTCCGGGGTCGCCGGGTGCTCGGGAGGCCCTCGCGCCCGTCGGTTCAAGCCGGCGGGCGTCGATCGTCTTGGGGGTGGCGCTTCGCCCCGGGCCCCTCGCGGCCCGATTCAGGCGGCGCTCGCTGCCCGATGCGCGGTCGACGCACGCTGCAGCCGCACCCAGGTGAACGCCTGCCCAGAGCCGCTCGGTGTGGCGTGGCGCTGGGAGGCCAGCGCCACGGACACGAGCTCGGGCGCGAACACATCAGCGAGCGCCGCGTGGGAGTAGCGCCGAACCGG
>JBLFXJ010000556.1:0-4075 GCA_047609825.1 Myxococcota bacterium | reverse complement strand
GCCTTGTGCACCGCCTCGGATGCGCGAGCCCAGTCGTCGGCCGTGGTCCACCCGTGGTGCACCATGACGAGGGCTGGGCAGGCCTTCGTGGCGCAAGCCAGCTCCAGCGGCGGAGCGGCCTCGAACCCGCTGCTCACCTCGGAGTACGCTGCCTCGGCATCCGTGCCGCCCAGCGCGAGTCGGTCGAGCGTAGCGGGCCGCCACGCATCGAAGTCGTCCGTGGCGGAGATGAACGACTCGAGCTCCACGGCCCGCTCGGCGCGCGCGGCGGCATCCCGCTTGCCGTCAGGATCTTCAGCGTCGAGCAGCTCGGCGATCTGCGGCTCGATCTCCGCCTTGACCTCGACCGCCTCCGATCCGCCCTCGCCCGCGGCCTGGAGCGCGGCCTGGATGGACTCGGCGTCGAAGTCGGTGGGCAGCCCGCTGCAGGCCAAGATGGCGACCAGGGATGCGCCGAGTGTGATCGGTGACCAGCGGTTCACGATGCCTCCGTACAATCTCCGGGCGGTAACGCGTCGGGCCGTTGCTGGCGGACGCCGGCCGAAGATGGGCGCGTCAGGCCTGCTCACGGTACGGAGCGACCGGAGGGAGACGCGATGGACCCTGCCGACGGACAGCCCCCGTGGTCCCTCACCCTGGACTTCGTGCCCGATCCGCACGCACTGTTCTCGGTGGTGGACGCCGAGGTGCCGTGGACGGACCAGATGCGCTCGCGGCGGACGGCGTCCATGGGTCTGCCGTACAACTACTCCGGGGCCAGCTACGCCGAGGCGCCGTGGCACCCGGCCGTCGCGGCACTGCGGGATCGGGTCGCGGCGCGCCTGGGCTTCGAGCCAACCAATGGCTTGCTCAACCACTACCCCGACGGCAGGGCGAGCCTCGGCTGGCACTCGGACGACGTGGACATCCTCGCACCGGACACGCCCATCGCCATCGTGAGCCTCGGTGCCGCCCGCCCGCTGGGGCTCCGCCGCACCACCGAGGCTGGCTTCGAGTACGACGCCGTGGAGCTCGAGCCGGGCTCCCTGTTGGTGATGTCCCAGGCGATGCAGGCCACCTGGCGCCACCGGCTGGCGCGCCACCCAACCGATGCGCCTCGGATCAGCCTCACCTTCCGCCGGATCGTGCGGGTGGTGTCGGCCGCCGAGCGGCGGGCTGCACAGGGGCGCCCGGCGCCATGGTCACGGTGAGGGGCACTCCCAGGTGAGCACATCCTCGATGCTGGCGATCACGCTCACGACGGCAACGGCCTGCCAGCTGCGCGTGGCGAGGAAGTACTCATCCCACTCGGCGCCGTAGTCGTAGGTGTAGTCGATCAGCCAATAATACTCTTCAACGTCGGCTTCGATGATGCGCCACACCAGGCGCTCGGGCACCCGCTGGTCGTCGGTCCAGAAGTACTCGTACACGAAGCCGGTACGGTCGGCATCGAACTCGCTGTACAGCGACACTACACCCTCGGCCTCGTACAGAGTGGTGTAGGTGGTGTCGATGGAGCCATCGGTGCCGGCGTCGTAGGTGATGACGGTGTCGTCGGGGTGGGCGCCGTCGCGGGCATAGATGTAGGTGTCCTCGGTGGAACCGTCGCCGCCGATGTCGACCAGAATCGACGTGGGACGCCCGTCTGCATCGTAGGTATAGGTCCAGACAGCGTCGGTGCTGCCATCGTCTTCGGCGTCGTAGATGGCCTCGACCCGGAGCTCGCCATCGCTGGTGTAGGTCCACAGCCCGCGACCATCGTCCACGGTGTCGTAGCGGTAGGAGACCAGCGTGCCATCGGGCGCGTACTCATACCACTTGAAGCTGTCTGCGACGCCGTCGCCGTCGGTGTCGGACTCCCAGTACACCTCCGCCTCACCCTCCCAGGTGCTGCGGTCCCAGGCATCGAGTCGGCCATCGGGGCCGAAATCGTAGTCGTAGCCGAGGTCGTTCAGGTCGCTGTCGAACAGGGTGAGCAGCGTGCTGTCGAGCGCGCCGTCGACCTCGCGCACCTGCCAGGCCCAGCACGGCGCGTCGACGCTGTCGGGGGGTTCGGTGTGGTCCGTTCCACCGCCGCCACCGCCAGAATCCTCACCACCTCCGGTCGTGGTGGTGTCTCCGCCGCCTGTGCCACTGCCGCCGCCAGTGCCACTGCCGCCGCCCGTGCCACCGGTCGTAGAGGTGGACCCGCGCTCACAGCTGCCGTCGTCGGCCTGTACCTGCCCGGCGGGACAGGTCGTACCCACCTTGCCGCCGCCGGTGCAGCCCAGCAGCACAAACACGATTCCGCTTCGCCACATGAGGACCCCCGACCCAGGTCGTACCCTGGTTTGCCGTGCGTGGGCAGGGCTCACAGCGCCAGCACTCCCTCGACCTCGTGCAGCAGGCGCATCCGGGTGCGCGCCACCGGACTCGTGCCGTCGAGCAGCGCCCGGGTCTCATCCAGCACCCGCTCGAGGGGGAATCGACGCACCGACGGGTCGTCGGTCGGCGTGCCTCCGGGGGAGTCCGGCCGCCAGCCGCACATGGTGTCGGTGACCCCGTCGAGCACCGCGTTCACGGCGTCGCGGGCGAGCCGCGAGGCGACCATCCGGTCCTGGTAGGAGGGACGACCGCCGCGGATCACGTGCCCGAGCACCGTGCCGCGCACCTCCACATCGGGCAGCGCCTCGCGCACCGCGGCCTGCACGGCGGTGACCAGCCGGTCGGTGGGCACCGCGACCCCCTCCGCCTTGATCACGAGCACCCGCCGCTTGGCCCGGCTGGGATGGAGCCCGTGCCGCACCACCTGGGCCACCGCGTGCACCAGCTCCGCCTCGCTGTGCCCTTGCTCCCTGGACAACACGGCGTCAGCACCGAGGGCGACCGCCGACGCCATCGCCAGGTAGCCGCAGTCCCGTCCCATCACCTCGATCACGAACGCGCGACGGTGGGCGCGGGCGGTGTCGGCGATCCGGTCGCCGGCGTCGAGGATGGTGTTCAGCGCCGTGTCGACGCCGATGGCGGTGCTGGTGCACCCGATGTCATTGTCGATGGACGCGGGCAGTCCGACCACCGGCACATCGTGCTCGGTGGCGAGGAGGTGGGCTCCGGTGAGCGAGCCGTTGCCACCGATAACGATCAGCCCGAGGTGGTCGTCCAGCTGGCCAGCGGCGCGGGACCGGCCCTCCGGCGTGCGGAACGCTGCGGAGCGCACCGAGCCGAGCAGCGTGCCGCCTTCCGATCCCAGCCGGTCCACCTCGCTGGTGGGCACCACGCCGCCATCGATCTCTCGGGTGAGGGGCAGGAACCGGCCGGCCATCAGCCCGTCGTAGCCGTGCATCACGCCATCCACGTGCACTCCGCGCGCGGCACCGAGCTTGGCCACCACGCGCAACGCGGCGTTCATCCCAGGCGCGTCGCCACCGGAGGTGAGCACGGCGAGTCGCATCAGAGGCGCGCGGTGTCGGTGAAGCTGCAGGTGACCACGTCGAGAATCTGCACCGTTGCGCCACATCGACCATCGGGCACGGTGGGGGTGAGCAGCACCTCACCCGCGGGGTCGGCCAGGCTGCTGGTGATGTACCGCACGTCGGAGAGTCCGCTCGCGACTCCGGCGCACGGCCCGCCGGGCAGCACGTCCGAACCTGGACCGGAGCCGAGCAGCACGGCGAATGTGCCGCGGGGGGTGAGGCCCGACGCCTCGATCCGCATGCGACCGGGACAGGAGCCGGAGATCACCAAGGAGCTCACGCCACCGCCTGCGGCGTACTCCAGCGCGTTCACCATCAGCTGCACGCCGTTGGTGCCAGCGTTCCAGAAGTCGGCCCGGATATCGCTGCTCGGCGGGTAGAAGTTCAGCGCGACGACGGTACCGGCGCCTGACGGCACATGCTCGGCCACCAGCGCATCGCCATCGCTCCAGTTGGCGACGAGGGTGGCCGTGGGCGCGGGCAAGGCGTCGTTGCCGTGGTAGCTGGCCGACCCACCATCGAACACCGACACGCCGGCGAGCAGCGGGTGGCCCGGTTCGACCGGGACCAGGCTCAGGAGGGCACCCGAGGCCTGGGTGCCGGCGTTGATCGCACGGTAGCCCTCGTCGAGGAACCGCCCCTGG
>JBLFXJ010000555.1:0-4086 GCA_047609825.1 Myxococcota bacterium | reverse complement strand
ACGGCATCAGCGATGACGACGAGATCGACCTCGGCACCGACCCGTTCGACGACGACACCATGATGACGGCCTGCTCGACGGCACCGAGCGCGACCTGGGCACCGACCCCACCCTGTTCGACACCGACGGCGACGGCCTCTCCGACGGCCTCGAGGCCGGCCTCGACGCCCCCGAGGGCGACGACACCGACCTTGAGCTGTTCGTGCCCGACGGCGACGGCGGCGCCACGACCACCGATCCCACCCTCGCCGACAGCGACGGCGACGGCCTGCTCGACGGCGAGGAGGATCTGGACGGCGACGGTGTGTTCGACGGCGACCTGCCGGGTGTGGACGACGACGAGACCGACCCGATGGACGCCGACTCCGACGACGACGGGCTCGACGACTTCATCGAGGGTGGCGCGGGCGGCCCCGACACCGACGGAGACGGCACCATCGACGCGCTGGACCCCGCCGGCGAAGACAGCGACGGCGACGGCCTGACCGATGACGAGGAGATCGCGCTCGGCACCGACCCGTTCGACGACGACACCGACGACGACGGCCTGCTCGACGGCACCGAGCGCGACCTCGGCACCGACCCCACCCTGTTCGACACCGACGGCGATGGCCTCTCCGACGGCCTCGAGGTGGGCCTCGGCGAGCCCGAGGGCTTCGACACCGACCCGGGCGTGTTCGTCTCCGACGGCGATGTGGGCGCCAGCACCACCGACCCGATCCTCGCCGACAGCGACGGCGACGGGCTGCTCGACGGCGAAGAGGACCTCGACGGCGACGGCGTGTTCGACGGCGACCGCCCCGGCGTGGACGACGACGAGACCGACCCGATGGACCCCGACTCCGACGACGACGGGCTCGACGACTTCGTGGAGGGCGGCGCCGGCGGCCCCGACACCGACGGCGACGGCGTGATCGACGCCCTCGACCCGGTCAGCGAGGACAGCGACGGCGACGGCCTGACCGACGACGAGGAGATCGACCTCGGCACCGACCCGTTCGACGACGACACCGACGACGACGGCCTGACCGACGGCACCGAGGTCGCCATCGGCACCGACCCCACCCTGTTCGACTCCGACGAAGACGGCCTGTCCGACGGCCTGGAGTTCGGCCTCGACGTACCGGAGGGCCTCGACACCGACCCCGCGATCTTCGTGCCCGATGGCGACGCCGGCGCCACCACCACCGACCCCACCCTGGGCGACACCGACGGCGACGGCATCCTCGACGGCGATGAAGACCTCGACCGGGACGGCGTGTTCGACGGCGACCTGCCCGGCACCGACGACGACGAGACCGACCCGTTCCGGTTCGACTCCGACGGCGATGGCCTGTCCGACAGCGACGAAGGCGGCCCCGGAGGCCCGGATTCCGACGGCGATGGGACCATCGACGCCCTGGACCCGGCCGGCGAGGACACCGACGGCGACGGCCTGACCGACGACGCCGAGATCTCGGTCTACGGCACCGACCCGTTCGATGACGACACCGATGACGACGGCATCATGGACGGCCACGAGCTGGAGATCGGCACCGACCCGACCCTGTTCGACAGCGACGCGGACGGCCTGTCGGACGGCCTGGAGATCGGCCTGGCGGAGCCCGAAGGCGACGACACCGACCTCGGCGTGTTCATCCCGGACGGGGACGCGGGCGCCACGACCACCGACCCGATGGACGACGACAGCGACGACGACGGCCTGCTCGACGGCGAGGAGGATCTCGACGGCGACGGCGTGTGGGATGGTGACCTTCCCGGTACCGAGGATGACGAGACCGACCCCTCACTGGCCGACACGGACGGCGATGGCTTCTCCGACCGGGCCGAGGGCGGCGCAGGCGGCCCCGACTCGGACGGCGACGGCACCATCGACGCGCTGGACGACGAGGACGACCCGACCCTGCCGCTGGACACCGGCGACACCGGGCTGACCGACACGGGTGACCCCGACACCGGCGACACCGGCGACCCCACCACCACCGGCCCGCTGGACAGCGACGGCGACGGTCTGACCGACGACGAAGAGGAGGAGCTCGGCACCGACCCGTTCGACCCCGACACCGACGACGACGGCCTGTTGGACGGCGAGGAGGTGTTCGAGCACGACACCGATCCGCTCGACCCGGACAGCGATGACGACGGCCTGCTCGACGGCGACGAGGTGAACGAGCACGACACCGACCCGAACGACCCGGACAGCGACGACGGCGGTGTGGGCGATGGCGACGAGGTCGAGCGCGGCTCCGACCCGAACGACCCCTCCGACGACTTCCCCGGGGCCGTGGACACCGGCGGCGATGCGGCGATCAGCGGCAAGTACCTCGGGGGCGCGTGCAACTGCACTACGGCCCCCACCAGCCCACTGTTCGCGTGGCCGGGCCTGCTGCTCGGACTGGCCCTGGCCGCCCGCCGGCGGCGGTAGGGCGGGCGTCATGCGACCCGCGGCGCGCCGTCCAGCGGAGACGTTGCGCCGCCCAGCAGCCGGCGGAACACGAGCACATGCCCGGCCAGGGCCGAGGCGACGCAGATCGGCACGATCCAGCACCACGGCACCACCAGCGCGAGGAGCAGCGGTGGGTCAGCCGCATAGCGGGCGAAGGTGAGCGGTGAGCTGTTCACCGCGGTGAACGCCACGTTCAGCAGGAGTGCAAGCCCCACACTGTTCGCCACCCAGGCCACCGCGCGGGACTGGGGCTGACGCCAGAGCCACAGGCCGGCCAGGCCGCAGATCACGCCGCTGAGCACGTCGAGGTTGTAGCCCTCCCAGGTCATCTCCACCGGGATCACGCCCTCCTGCCCCCACCGGTGCAGCACAACCTCGAGCGGCACCCGGAACGCCTGGAAGCCCACGGTGAGACTCAGCGGGAGGGCAGCGAGCCGCCGGCCGAGGGGTGACAACGCCAGCACGAGCCCCATCCCATTGCTCGCGGCGAAGAACCCGAGGAACAGCGGCAGCAGATGCCAGCGGTCGAGCGCCATCGACCACCCCGCCGTGATGGCCAGCCACAGCAGCAGCGCCGCGCCGAACCCGCGCACAGCACCCGGGGCCACCTTGCGAACGGCGAGCACCCACCCCACGCAGAGCCCCACCACAAGGCCGATGAACACCGCGCCGCTCGCGACCGAGGGCTGTACGAACGCCGGAATCGTGTCGATCACATCACACCTCGGGTGCACCCGCCATCCATAACTACTATTAGAAAGTAAACTATGAAGTCATATAAACAATTCTGCGGCGTCGCGAAGGCCCTCGACCGGGTGGGCGACCGGTGGACGCTGCTCATCGCGCGGGAGCTCCTGCTCGGCCCCAGGCGCTACACCGATCTGCTCCGCGCCCTCACCGGGCTCACCACGAACCTGCTCGCCGCCCGCCTCCGCACCCTGAGCGACGACGGCATCGTGGCGCGCTGCACCCTCCCCCCTCCGGGCGGAGCGGCATGGCGCCTCACCCCCCTCGGCGAGCGACTCGAGCCGGTGGTGCTCGCGCTGGGGAGCTTCGGCGCCCACTGGCTCGACCGGCCGGCCGCCGGGGACCGGTTCGACGCCCGCTGGGCCCTGCTCTCGCTCCGCCACCGCTACCGCCCCGGCCCCCCCGGCCGGGTTGAGGTGTGGGTGGCCGACCGCCCGTTTGCGCTGGTGTTCGGCCCCGACGGCCTGCGCTCCACCGACGGGCCCCTGCCCGGCGCCGACGCCGTGCTCCGGCTGGACGCCGCGACCTTCCCCGCCGTGTTCGTGCACTTGGAGCTGCCCCAGGCCGGTCTGACAGGCGACGCCGACGTGGTCCGGTCACTGCTCGCCCACCTCGACCCGGTCGCCGCAGCCCCGCCGTGAGCCTCAGTCGCCCTCGACCGCGGCGATGGCCTGCCGCAGCGCGTCGGGCACGCGCACCTTCTCACCCGCGGTGACGTCCACCGTGACGATCACGCCGGTGCCGCGGGCCACCACGACCCCGGGCTCGGACGTGCGCTCCACGCCGTAGGCCATCGTGAACGAGGTGTTGCCGATCCGCGTCACCCGAGCGCCCACCCGCACCTCGTCGGGGTGGTGCAGCGGCTGCAGGAAGTCGCAGGTGGTGGTGGCGAG
>JBLFXJ010000554.1:0-4087 GCA_047609825.1 Myxococcota bacterium | reverse complement strand
GCACGAGGCCTACCCCTTCCGGATCCCCTGACCCGTGCGCCGTGGCAACCCGCTGCCCTCCGAGGTCGCGGGGGCCTACTTCGCCCCGCAATGGACCGCGCGCTCCCTGCAGTACGGGGCTAGAGCTAGGCTAGAGGGCCTTGGCTGAGGTCACAACGAGGGGAGGATCCTTGGCCAAGAATGACATTGCCCGATCAGTACCGGTCGCGCGCCAGATCGTCATCGCTGGCCTGCTGACTGCGGCCGCGCTCTTGGTCAGCAGCTTCCTGGTTGCCGCCGCGATCCTCGTGCCGTTGGGCCTCACGTATATGCTTGCCGCAGTAGCAGCGGCCGAGCTGCAGGAGCAGCCTCGCGAGTCGCCCGACAACCAGCGGGCTGCAGCGGCCAGAGAAACATCGTTGAAAGACGCCCAGGCCCGTTTCGCGGCTGCGGCGGAGGTAGAGCGCACGGGCAGGGGGCCGACGACCTGAAGAACGGTGATAACGGCGTTGCCTCAGCCACGAGGCAACGGTTCGTCCTCGGCGGTGGTGTGCAACATCGCCGACGGCCCGCGGTTCTCGCCTGGCGAAGATGGCCCCGTTGACGTCGACTCTCCCCACGCCGTCAGCCACGACGGAGCGGGTGCTCACCAGGCCCAAGACTACGCGCACGGAGCGCCCTGGTCAGCGCGCAGCGGCTCGGGTCACGGCGGCCATGGCGCAGAGCGGCTTCCGTGGCTGCGGTGACACGTGAGGGCCGAGCGTAAAGCCGAACCCGTCGCTCCGGAACCGGGGCACCACGTGCTGGTGGACGTGGGCCACCTCCTGCCCCGGCCGCGCCGTCTGAGAAGGACAGGTTCGCACACGAGACTCGTGGGGGTGGGTCCGGCGAAGATCCCGCAGAACGCACACTTCATTTCCGCGACACTCGAACCGGTGCGCCCCACAACCTCACCCCAGAAGCCAGAATGGTAGCGCTCCCGATTTCGTGGTTACTTGCCCTCCAGCTGCTCTACTGCGCACTGGGGCTCGGCTGAGGACAGGCAACACAAGGCCACTCTCCGGTGCATCCGGGACATCCACCCCTCTCGTCCGCTCCTGCGCTCCGACGGCGGAGAGTAACTGTGGGCGCAGGTCACAGTCGAGGTCGTGCCCGGCGGCCACGGGCACAGCCTCCACGGCGTCCACGGTCCACAGCGCCTCGGCCGCGAGGTCCACCCTCGAGATCGAGCGAGCCAGAGCTGTCAGCAGGTCACCCTTCGAGGTGGTCCGTCAAATCTGGGCAAGATCAGCACGGCATCATCGACAACGGCGTACGGTGCAGCAGCGAATTCGTCTCCACCCGGGGTGCCCCTTGCGCGTCTGTCTCATCTCTGCGCTGCTCACGTTCGCCACTACGGCCTCTGCACAGACCCTTTCGTTCTCTGGCGTGTGTCCCGGCCCCGTCACCATCGACGTGACCGGCATGACCCCGGCTGGCTCGGCCGTGTTCCTCACCGGTGCCGCTGGTGAAGGCGCCGATGTGATCGGCGTCGGCGCGTGCTCGGGCACGGTCACCGGCCTGGCCGGCCTGCGGTTCCTCACCCGCGTGGCCGACGGAGACGGAGACGGCGCGTACAGCTTCACGCCCTCCATTCCCGATGGCCGATGCAGCGCTCCAATCCAGGTGCTCGACCCCGCCACCTGCACGCTGACGAACGTGGCGAGTGCGGCCGGCGGCGGCGGGTGCAGCGACGTGGGGCAGACCTGCTCGCTCGTCGGCGCGCCAGACCCATCGGCGGTGTTCAACACCGGCGATGTGACGTACTTCTACTCGAACAACCTGATGGGCTCGATCTGGAACGCCGAGTCGAACGAGATCATCACCACGGACTACTCGAGCACTGGGTACTACCAGATCCCGTCGTTCACCGGGGATTACACCACTGAGCCCGACATCGACGTGGGCACCGCGTACGGCCGCTTGGCGCACGCTCCGGGCACGGGGGTCGTCGTCCGGTCCAACGGGGACTACACGGCAACCGCCGCCACGAGCCATAGCGTGGGCGTGATCGATCCGGCGACGGGCGACCTCTCCGGCTTCGCGCCAGCGGTCTACTCCGATGGGTTCGCGGGCACCTGCAACCTGATCTCGGCCTCGGCCACGGAGTTCCTGTGCTTCGACGGCGCCAATGTGCGCCATTATGGCACCACCAACGGCGCGCCTGACCTCGAGCTCAACGCAGTCGTGGCGCTCGGCGCTCCGCTGCCGCTCGACACCTCAATCAGCTACGGAGGCCAGCTCGCGTGGGACGGGATGTACTACTACATCACCGACAACGGGACCTCGTCGTCAAACCTCACCTACCAGGTCTACGATGCTGGCGGCACGAACGTGGGCACCTACGGCGCTACGGGGTCTGGCGCGATCGCGTCGACGTACTTCGACTGGTCGGTGTGCCGCTACACGACGCATGATGGCTTCGGAGGCCGATCCATGGGAGCCGAGTATGTGTGGGCGGGCGGGCCGCTGACCGACGACTCCCAGACCTACTCGCCGGTCTCGGTGGAGCATGTCGTGGTGCCTGCCTGTGAGTGAGCGCTGTCGACGCGCGACGAGTCGCTAGCGCAGCGCAGCGTTGACCTCGGCGCGCGCCGACCCCGAGTGGCCACAGGCGACGGCCTGTGGCCGGCTACACCCGGTCGACCGGCTCGGGGCGCACGATCTGGCATCTGACCCCGCGTTGCGCTGGACGGCTCACCAGGGCGCCGGCTTCGACCCCAGGTACAAGAAGTCAGGATCGGCGGGTGAGAACGCGAGGGTGGCCAGCAGGGACCCGTCCAGCTCGAACTGCGTGCGCACACCGTCCACCGTCTGGAACAGGTGGGTACCGGTGAACCGCGGGTAGGAGCCGCTCCCGGTGGTCTGCAGCTCGATGGCGTACACCTCGCCCGACCGGGTGGGGTGCGCGTAGGAGCTTGGGCCTGGGCTGTCAGACCGGACGAACGAGCGCCCGCCGTCGGTCGATTCGTACAGGCCGTCGCTGCCCGCCACCGTGGATGCGCCGTCCTTCAGCTCGCCGTAGGCGTACACCCGTGCCGGCTCGGAGGGGAACAGGAGTACCTCGCCCATGCTCGACTCGTCGTACTGGCGGCCGTCGAACTCGAACATGGCGCGCACGAAGCTGTCGCCGCCGTCGTCGGTGAACCAGACGAAGTCCCAGTCCGACAACACGAAGTGGTCGAAGTCCGTTGGGTCGAGGCCGACCGACCGGGTTGGAGCGTACCCACCGTTCGACGGGATGGCCCCGGCCTCCGCCCACGTCTCGCCGCGGTCGCTGGACTCGTGGATCTCCCGGTCGCTGGTGAACAGCCTGACATGGTCAGCGTCCTCCGGGTTCACGGCGAGCTGCAACGCCCGAGGCGGCGGCTCGGCGTCGCGGTAGGCGACGGTGTCGCCGTCGATCGCGACGAACAGGGGCTCCAATCCGGGGCCACGAACACGGCAGAACGCGTAGGCACCGCCATCGGGGGCCGCCACGACCTGCTCGTAGGAGCACGTGTCGTCGAGCACCTCGAACTGGCAGCCTGCGTCGGTCGACCGGTACAGATCGAAGTCGCACACCGCGAGCAGCACGCCGGGCTCGGCCAGCAGCACGATCTGGTGGCACCCCGCGAACCCGCTGCCCTCGGGCACGTCGCGGAGGGTGGTGCCGGCGTCGAGGTCGTGGAACCCGATGGAGATGTTCGAGCTGGCACAGTCCGGCAGCGGCCAGTCGACCGACGGCGTGGTGGTTCCACCACCACCACCGACGCCGCTGGCCCCCGAGGGGGTGCTGGCCCGGCCAATGGACGCACCGGAGTCTGCCTTCGAGTCGCCAGAGCCGCAGCCGGTGACGAGGAGGAGCGCGAGCAACGTGGACGCACGAGCAAGTACGGGGGGCACAAGCGCTCCGATGGGGGCACGGGGTGGACGAAACGAGTGGCAACTACCGTTCCGCGCCGCAGCCGCGTACTGGTATCCTCACCAGCTGGCCGCACGCGGGGCACATGAGCGATTCGAATCGCGCCTGGCGACCGTGGTCGCATCGGCGGCGACGCCTGACCCCGCAGCGCGTCGGCCGCCTCAG
>JBLFXJ010000553.1:0-4138 GCA_047609825.1 Myxococcota bacterium | reverse complement strand
GACGCCGGCGCGGGCGGCGAGCGGCAGTTCGACATGCTGGACCGGTCCAGCGCTGTGGACTGGGTGCTGCTCTCCGAGCTCGCGAAGAACACCCGGGCCGGGCGGGATGGTGTGGTGCTCTGGCGGCGTGACGGCGGCGCGATGCAGCTGTCTCCCGGAGCGCTCGACCTGTCGGCCGGGTCGTTCCCGGTGTGGTCCTGCGGTGCATCGGGGTTCGCCACCGGGCTCGATCTGGCGCCGGATTTCGTGGTCGCTGCGGCCCAGGATCCGTCGTTCCGCTCTGAGGTCGTGGCCCGTTGGGAGGCGCTGCGGGCAGGCGCATGGTCCGACCTGGCCCTGGCCGAGACCCTGGCGGCCCATCGCGCCGTCGCCGACCGCCTGCTCCCGGCCGACGCCGCACTGTGGCCCTCCGACAAGGTGCCGGCCCGCGCCGGCCTGCGGCAGGACGTGTGCCACCTCCCCGACGCCACCACGGCATGGGACACCCTCGAGGCGTGGCTGCCCGCCCGCGCGGCCTGGCTCGACGCCTACCTCGGCGAGTGGCCTCGGCCCTACGACGTCGACACCACCCCCCCCGAGGCCCTGCCGCCCATCGACCACGGCGTGTGTTCGATCACGCTGGACTGCTTCGAGGAGATCGTCGACGAGCCGAAGGTGGACTGCCTGATGACCCTGGCCGACGCCTCGGAGACCGAGCTGTACCGCGGGTGGGCGGGCGTCGAATACCGAGGCCGATCCTCCCTCACCTTCGCGAAGAAGCAGTTCGCCGTCGAGCTGCGCGAGGGCGCCAGCGACGACCTGCTGTATGCGGGCGCCGACTGGATGTTCTGGGATCGACGTGAGGCCCCGCCGGCGGACTGGACGGAGCTCGACTTCGACGACGCTGCCTGGTCGGTGGGCAGCGCACCGCTGGGCTACGGCGATCCCGGCGTTGATGGGGTGGACTTCGGACCCGACCCCGACGACAAGCCGCTCACGGTGTGGTTCCGCCACGTGCTCTCGGTGCCGGACGCCGGCGCGCTCGGTCTGCTCACCCTCCAGCTCCAGCGGGATGATGGCGCTGCGGTGTACGTGAATGGGGTCGAGCTGGTGCGGTCGAACCTCGACCCGAGCGTCGAGCTCACCGCCGACACGCCAGCGCTCGGCACCATGAGTGGCGGCGACGAGACGGCCTGGCACCTGGTGGAGCTCGATCCGGCGATGCTGGTGGACGGCGACAACCTCATCGCGGTCGAGGTGCACCAGGCGGAGCCCGACAGCTCAGACCTTCGGTTCGACCTTGCGATCAGCGAGCTGGCGGCCGGGCGGAGCGAGAACTTCTTCGAGATGGGTGCCGACCCGGACTGGGTGGTGAACGGCGCCTACGCCGACTTCAGCCTGTTCCGGAACGCGATGTTCTACGACCTGTACTTGTCGTTCCGCGACGAGAACGTGGCCGCCGAGACCACGTTCTGCGACCTGACCCTCAACGGCGAGTACTGGGGTGCCTACCAGCTCGGTGAGCGCCTGAAGCGCGACGACGACCGCATCGACATCGCCGCTGACGAGGGGGATGGACAGAGCTTCATCCTGAAGAACAACGACGCGAACATCGAGTTCCCCAGCGACATGATCTACGGCGGCTGGCAGCTCGTGTACCCCCGCGACGAGGACCTCACGCCGGAGGGCCGGGCGGGCATCGCCGAGTGGATGGATGGCTGGGAAGACGGCGTGTACGGCCGCGGCGACGAGTTCGACTACATCGACATCGATTCCGCGGTGGAGTTCGTGCTGCTGCAGGAGCTGTCGCGCAACGGCGATGCCTATGTGCTCTCGGTGCACGTGTGGAAGGACCGAGACGGCAAGATCCAGTTCAGCCCGTGGGACTTCGACCTCGGCGCCAGCGGCAACTGCGCCGGCACCTCGGGCTGGGCGTCGCGCCAGACCTGGGTGTCGCACATGGCGGACGACCCGCGGTTCACCGACCGGCTCGCCGAGCGGTGGCGGGAGCTGCGCCAGACCGTGCTGCACGACGACGAGCTGGACCGGCGACTGCGGTCGTACGACAGCAAGTGGGGTGTCACGCCGGAGGAGAACTTCGACCGCTGGCCCATGGAGGAGACCATGGGGGCAGGCTGGGTTCTCGACTTCCGGCTGTCATGTCCCGTGTACTCCCACGACGAGGAGATGGAGTTCGTGGGGGACTGGATGTTCGATCGCGTGGACTGGCTCGACGCGAACATCGACTTCTTCTGAGGGCCGCGCGACCCCGGCGTCCACGGACGCCGGGAGGGCGCTCGATCAGTACGAGACGCCGATCTCGACCACGTAGTCAGTGCCGCCGGTGTTGATGCAGGTCCAGAAGCTCAATCCGTCCCACGCCAGGCCCTGGGGCGGGCCGGGAAGATCGGGAACCGACACGGCGGTGATGTCGCTGCCGTCGGGGGACATGCGCACGAGCTCGCGGGTGTCGAAGGTGATGGCCCACAGGTACTCGCCGTCCCAGGTGAGTCCGTTCAGGTTGTAGCCGGACGAGAAGTCCGACACGACCGCGCCGCCCACGTCCTGCGCGAACACGAGGCTGGGGGCGTAGTTGTCCTGGCCGGCACCCCAGAGCAGCGCGCCATCCCACGCGTGGGAGATGCGGTGCTGGGTGACGCCCACGGGCTGGGCCCGGCGCTCGAGCACGGTGCCGTCGGGCGCGATGAACCAGTCCTGGTCCTCGAACTCGCCGTTGACCCAAAACCCATCGTCGCCGGTCCACGCGGGGTCGCCGGGAGCGAGCAGCGAGAGGAATCCGTCCGGGTCTGCGGGATCCTCGGCCACCGGATCGATGAGCAGGATCAGCTCGCCGTCGCGGGTGACGTAGGTGAGCGGGCCGCCGCCCGCGCTGTGGGCGACCAGCAGGCTGTCGCCGGTCCAGGTGACGCCGACCGGGGCCGATGAGGGCACGTGGGCGTTGGTCTCGAACTGGCTCAGAATCGCCGCGCTGACCGGCGGATCGACGGGGTCGCCGCCGCTAACGATGGGTGCGACCGGCGAGGTGGAGCAGTCGGAGAGGTCCACCACCTGCACGGACCAATCGCACTGGTCGGCGCCGAGGCTGGGGGTGTAGGTGCGCGTGCCGTCGGGCCCGGCGGTGGGCGAAGCGACGATGAAGAACGGCGGCGCCAGATCGATCTCGGTGCCGGCGCAGGCGCCCGAGCCGATGGTGAACGGGCCCGGGTTGGCGGAGGCGACCAGCACGTGCTGGCCGAACGCGGGCAGGTTGCCCACGTCGATGGTCATGGGTCCAGGGCAGTCGCCCGAGATATCCAGGGTTGGCGCAGCAAATGCGGCGGAGATCAAGAACAGGACAGACGACATGGAGCACTCCTGAAGCGTGTCCAGTATGCCAGAGTGTGAACGTGACTCGCGTCAGGAGACGGTCGAGAGTGGCGACGCCGCTCCGGTGAGGGGCGCAGCTCGTGGGCGCTCTCAGTTTGAGATGTTGATCTGGTAGTCGAGGGTGCAGGCTTGCTCGTGCCACGAGGTGGCGCGCACCCGGATGGCCCAGTCGTCTTCGCCGTCCTCGAACAGGAGGCCGCGGTAGTGGAGTTCCATGTACCCGTTGCCCGACACGCTATCCTCCAGCTGGTACGCCGAGGGGTCGTCCCAGGCGCCGTTCACCTCGTACAGCTCGATCACGTAGGTGCCATTGGGCGGCACGAGGATCTGGAGCGTGATCTCCACGTTGTCGAAGATCTCGTCGTCGGCGTAGAACCGGTACCAGTCCTCGTCGTCGGGGTTGTGCAGCGACAGGCCGCTCACCTCCAGCGAGTCGCCGAAGCCCAGGTCGTGGTCGATCTCGCCGAGGTCGTAGCTCGCGCCCCGCTCGTCGTTGGGCTCGTAGCTGTCGGCGTGGGGGTCGTTGACGATGCCGGAGCAGTCCTCGTCGAGAAGGTTGCAGGCATCCACAGCGCCGGGGTTCAGGGCCGGGTCGGCGTCGTCGCAGTCGCCATCGTTCGGGCTGTAGCCGTCGCCGTCTTCGTCGCGGCCGTTGCGGTCGTCTACCGAGAGCACGATGGCATCCGACGCCCACTGGCCATCCGGGTCGGTGACGATGAGCGAGATGACGTGGGTGCCGGGGTCGAGGGTGCCGCCGAACGCGACGAAGCCG
>JBLFXJ010000552.1:0-4147 GCA_047609825.1 Myxococcota bacterium | reverse complement strand
TCCGTGTCACCGGTGATGTGCTCGCTCGCGTCACGAACACCTTCAGCCGCCAGTCCCCAGAGGTCATCGATGCCGTCATCGCGTACGACGACGGCACCGAGGACAGGCTCTCCGGCACACCCAACCATCCGTTCTGGGTGCCTGCTGTCGGCGACTACATGCCGCTCGGCGAGCTGGAGGTCGGCGCCCAGCTGCACGTCAGCGGCGGCGGTGAGGCTGTGCTCGTCAGCGCGACCTGGCGCCAGGGCGACTTCGAGGTGTTCGACTTCGAAGTGGAGGGAGTGCACAACTTCTACGTCCACGGGCCCGGCTCTGGGGCCGCCGGCGTCCTGGTGCACAACTCCGTAGCCGATGAGTCCGTGGACCTGTTCAGGGCCGTTTCGCCCGACGAGTTCGACGACATCATGTCGACGGGTCAGTTCCGGACCTCTGAGCGGTCGCTGTCCGCCAAGCAGTTCGGGATGGACCTGGATGAGGTGGTCGAGCTGGCAGACGACCTGCCCGGCGCCTCGGCGGTGGTTCGTGCGCGCGTCCCCCGCTCCACGGTCGACGCCCTCGACCACACGCCCGTGGACCGCCATGTCCTCAGGAGCGGATCCGTGACCGTGCACGAGGGCGAGCCACTGGACCTGCTCAACGCAACGCTCGAGACTGTGGACCATGCATACTGAGGCTGGAGGCACCATGAAGCTGACTGCACGGATCCGCATCGATCCGGACACAACGTCGATCCGTGCTGCGGGATGGGCCGGCATGTCCCCCCAGTTCGCCTACCGAGACGAGCGCATCCTCTGCCGCCTCTACCCAGAAGACGGGGACGCCATCCCCCGTGGCGAGTGGGTTCGATGCCGCGTCGAGATTCCCCACGCCAACCGGGTGTGGACCGAGATCCCCGGCGGGAGTGCGTTCCAGCTCGTCGTTGGGGAGCGCCGGCTCGGAGAGGGCGTCGTCCTGGCCGCGGAGGGGCGCGCCCCACCGGTCGTGCCGTAGGGACCTGTCGATTGGGTCGTCTTTCTAGACCAACCGAACCCGCGCACCCGCCCGGATCTGCACCAGCAGCCGCTCGCGAATCTCGCTCACCAGCGCCTCGACCTCGGCCTCGGTCTTGATCTCCCGATTGCGCAGCTTCAAGTCCACCGGCCGGATCAGCTGATCGGTGCTCAACAGCGCATCGAGCAGCTCGTTCGCGGTGTCTTCAGCGCGCTTCAACCGCAGCAGGAACGGGTCTCTCAGCGCCTGCAGCGCCGGCGCAACGGCCTCGGGACTCGTGTCGGTGAGCGCCAGCGCCAGGGGCCGCAGCACCTTGTGCGACTGCTCGCCGGTGAGCGTGCTGAACCCCTTGCGCGCCTTGATCCGACCGCGGGTGGCCTCGGCCTGCTCCTCCTGCCACTCCAGCAGCCGCGTGCGCTCCGCGACGTACGCCGCGCGGATCCCGTCCAGGTCGCCATCGAGAGCCCCGATCTCCCGCCACGGGCGATCGCTGTCGAGGTGGGCGGTGACCCGCTCCGCCGCCTCGTCGAGCTCCCGCGTGGCTCCGCCGACCGCGCGGAGCTGGCCGTGCTGGAACTCGACCACGTCCGCCGCTACCCGCACCTGGGTGATGGCGCCGTCGGTGATCTCGGCGTCGTACAGGTTCAAGAGCTGGATGCCATCGCGTAGGGCGTCGAGGTGGCGCTTGACGAGCTGCACGGTGGGCTTGGTCTGCCGGCTCTTCGCCACGCACAGCTCGAGCACCTCCTGCAGCCGGGTCAGCGCCTTGGGGGTCTCGGGGCGACCCGCCAGGCGGTCCATGCGCTCCAGGGTGCCGCGCAGCCTTCGGGCAACGGTGGGGAACAGGTGGGACACGGCGTCGGCCACGGCGTGGTCTTCGCGGTCCATGCGGTGGTTCAGCTGCTTCTCGAAGAACTTGCAGATCCGGGCGCGGGCGTTGAACCCGATGTCGTCGTCGCCGGCCGGGAAGAACGACGCCCGTCGGAAGGCGCGGTCCTTGGTGAACAGGTCGCGCACGCCCGCATCGCGCACAGCGGTGATCTCCCCTCCCCCATCGGGCTGGACCCGGAGCTTGCCGGACCGGAGCAGCCCCGCGGCGCAGGCCTTGACCACGTTGGTGGTGTAGCCGTAGGGCGGGCCGCCGAAGTGGGCGAGCAGCGTCGTGCCGGCGAGCCCGCCCTCGGCCTCGATGTGCTCGAACACCCGGCGTGGCACCACGCCGGCGCAGGTGGGCACGTAGCGCCCGTTGTCGAGCTCGAGCAGGCCGAGCTCGTCGGCGAGGAACTTGGGCGACGGGCCGGAGAGCTCGCTCTCGACGAGCTGGAGCAGCTCGCTCGGCGCGATGGCGGTGGAGACGAAGTGCGGGAACAGGTCGGGCAGCACCCGGGTGGCCGCGGCGTGCAGGGCCACCGGGAAGCTCGCGCCCTGGTCGGACGGCGGGATGGCGCGGCCGCGGAAGTACATCCGACCGCCCATCCACGCGCTGGCGATGGCGTCGCGCAGCTTGGGCTCGAGGTCCTCCACCCGGTTCTTCTCCTGCTGGAGCAGGAGCTTGCGGGAGGCATTGAGCGAGGTGTGGCGGTCCTTGTACTTCTTCACCATCAGGCGGGAGCGGGCGAGCTCGCGGGCCAGGTGGTCGACCTGGTCGGTCTCGCCGCAGACCCACACCAGGCGCCGGTGCAGAGCGGTCTCGGCGCTGCGCTTGACCCATGCGCTCTCGGTGCGCTCGTCCTTGGCGAGGAACCGGAAGTCCACGCGCATGACGGCGTCGTCGCGCCGGTCGACCAGCACGGCGTCGTCGAGCCGGCGCCCGTCGGAGAGCACGCCGGCCCACGGGAACGGGCGGCCGTGGAGCCGCGGGAGGTCGGGCACGGCGAGGAGGTACTTCAGGGCATCGGCCACCAGATCGCCGATGACCTCGCGGGCCACGCCGAGATCGCGGCGCTCGCGCTCCCACTCCTCGCCGGCGGAAGACTGCACCTTGTAGCCGTGCTTCTCGGAGTAGCCGAGCAGGTTGCGGCGGCGGAGCGTCTCGAGCGCCTCGGTGACGGTGGCCACCTGGTTGCCGCGGTCGACCCGGTCGTACAGGCACTGGGCGACGAGCTTGGCGTCGGTGGGCACGGTGTCCTGGATCAGCTCGAGGAGGGCGACGACCTTGGCGGCCCGGACGAGCAGGCCGGTCGCGTCATCGGCGCACTGGCTGAGCACACGCGCCATGCTGGCCTGGACGTCGGACTCGAGGGCGGTGTGCTGCACCTCGTAAATCTGATCGAGGGTGACCAAGGTGCCAGCGGGGGCGTCAGCGAGGTTCTGGTCGCGGAACAGCTCGCCGAGGAGCTGGAGCAAGCCGCGGATGGCCTGGTCGTCGCCCTGGGCGCGGCTGGAGCGGGTGCGCAGCGCGCTGGTGATCTGCAGGAGCAGGTCGATGTGGCCCGGGAGCATCGGGTAGACCTCGACGAACTCCTCTGGGGTGACCGCGTCGCAGCCGTAGGCGTACAGCTTGAGGGCGGCGCGGTTGGCCTCGAACATCGCGCGGAGCTCGGCCTCCATCGCGGGCTTCTTCTGCAGCAGCCGCTTGTGCACCACGTCGCGGATGTTGGTGGCCGCGAGGTGCACCCGGAGCTTGGGCGGGAACCGGTCCTTGGCCCACACGAGGAACGAGTCGTCGGCCTCTTCGTCGAGTTTCTGCTGGCCGAGGGCCATGAGCCAGGCCTTGCCCTTGAGGCTCGCTCCAAGGGCTGAGGTGAACGCACGCAGGCGGTCGACCCGGTCTTTGTGGGACAGGACGTACTGGGACACCTCGTCGACCACGAGGAACAGCGTGGAGCCGGGGCTGCGGTGGCTGAGCATGTCGCCGATGGCCCGAACGGCCTCCTCGGGGCTCTCGGAGCGTGAGTGGGTGCCCGCGCGGCTGGTGAACCAGCTCATGGGGTCGGTGTAGCGGTCGGGGAACAGCGCCGACATGACGAGGGAGAAGTCCTCCTCGGCGAGAGCCCGATCCTTCACCTCGGCCCACGGCGTGCCGAGGGTGTCGGCCGCGACCTGCTCGAACCGGCTCCACTCACCGTCGCGCTCGAGGGAGAGTTCGAAGTCGGCGACGAGGGGCTCGGTGCTGCAGTAGCCGAGGCGAGCCTGTACCTGGCGCACGGCGGCCGCG
>JBLFXJ010000551.1:0-4152 GCA_047609825.1 Myxococcota bacterium | reverse complement strand
AGATCCCCCTCGCTCCGCTGCCACCGCTCCCCGGGATCGTACCGGTGCCAGCTGCCCTTCATGCCGAGGTGCACCCGGAGAACGGTGGCATCATCCGCCGGCACCAGCAGGTGCTTGCCGTGGGTGCGGAGCGGCCTGACCGTGCGCCCCACCAGGCCGCGCACCTCCCTCGGCCACCGGCAGCGCGCCTGCACCAACACGCGCCCCTCGAGCAACGGCCCGAGGCGCTGGGCGACAGTGGCGACGGTGTCCCCTTCGGGCATACCCACTGGTCAGCCGCTGGAGGCCTCTTGTCCACCGAGACCGTTCGTTTTGCCGGTGCCTCTGGAGCCACGCTCCGCGGTCGCATCCACCGCCCCGCCGGCGCTGCCCAGGGCTGGGCCTTGTTCGCCCACTGCTTCACCTGCAGCAAGGACCTGCAGGCCGCCCGCGCCATCGCCGAGGCCCTCGCCGCCCGGGGCTTCGGCGTGCTCCGGTTCGACTTCACCGGCCTGGGCCAGAGCGAGGGCGACTTCGCCGACTCCAACTTCTCCTCCGACGTGGCGGACGTGGTCGCCGCGGCCGCCTGGCTCCGCGAGAACCAGTCCGCGCCCGTGCTCGTGGTCGGCCACAGCCTCGGCGGCGCGGCCATGCTCGCCGCTGCCGGACACATCCCCGAGGTGGCCGCCGTGGTCACCGTCGGCGCGCCCTTCGACCCCGCCCACGTCACCCACCTGCTGGCCGAGGATGTGCACCAGATCGAGGCCGAGGGCCAGGCCACCGTGCAGCTCGCCGGCCGGCCGTTCGTGATCCGCAAGCAGTTCCTCGACGACGTGCGCGACCAGGACCAGCGCACCCGGATCGGCGCCCTCCGCCGCGCCCTGCTCGTGCTCCACTCCCCGCAGGACACCACCGTGGGCATCGACAACGCCCGGCAGATCTACGAGGCGGCCCGGCACCCGAAGAGCTTCGTCACCCTGGACGGCGCCGACCACCTGCTCACCGACCCCCACGACGCCGAGTACGTGGGTGAGGTCACCGCGGCCTGGGCGAGCCGCTACCTTCCCCGCCAGGCCGAGCCCAAGGCCAGCGGGCACGAACATGTGGAGGTCGTGGGCGGCCGGGATGGCCTGGCGAACCATGTGCTCGTGGGCACCCGTCACCGCATGCGCGCCGATGAGCCCGTGGCGGTCGGCGGCACCGACTCCGGGCCCGCCCCGTTCGACTACCTGCTCGCCAGCCTGGGCGCGTGCACCTCGATGACCCTGCGGCTGTATGCCGACCGCAAGGGCTGGCCGCTGGAGGAGGTGCGGGTGCACCTGGACCACCGGGTGGAGCGAGAGAAGGGCAAGCGGGTGGACCAGATCGACCGCACCATCGATCTCGTGGGCGAGCTCGACGACAGCCAGCGCACCCGCATCCTCCAGATCGCCGACCGCTGCCCCGTGCACCGGGCCCTGTCGGGAGACATCCGCATCCGCACCACCGCAGGCAGCTGATGGCGTGGGTGCCGCGGGCAGCCTGAGCCACGCGCATCCAGTGCGACGGACGGGTGGGGGCGACGGGCCTCGGTGGACCGCCACGGCCAGACCCTCCCCGAGGCGAAGCTGGACCGCGACGGCGCCGTGTGGTCCCCCGGATCAGCTCCCCGCGCAGTCGCGCGCCGGCAGCGCCAGCCGTGGCTCCCCGAGGTCGATCTGCAGGCAGCCCAGGGCCCGGCCGTACACGTCGTAGCCCGTGGCGCGCACGGTCCAGCCCTCGCCGCAGCCTCCGTCGCCGTCACGGAGGTGCGTGGTGCGGCCTGGGGCGTAGCTCCGCGCCGGAATCTGCTCCAGCGGCAGCTCGAAGCCCTCGCTGGTCACGTACATCGGGTGGAGCTCCAGCGCGCCCTGGTCGTCCACCATGGCGAGCTCCACCGTGTCCACCCGCGACGCCGGATCGTGCCCGACGAGGACGTCGACGAAAGGCGCGCCTTCGTGCTCGATGCAGCTGAACGCCAGCGTGTCGAGCGACGGCGGCCCCGCGCTCGCACCGGTGCTGTACCCGCGGGCGCTCTCTCCGACGCCGACCGCTCCCCGCCCCTCGTCGACCTCGAGCCGGGACGGCCCCCCATCGCGGACGGGACGCGGATTCGGGTCGCGGGCTTGTCCGGCGTTCAGGTCAGGTCGGATCGAACCGTTCGCGGTCGGCGAGAGCGACGGCCTCCCCTCCGCGGCGGCGGACGCGCCCGCTAGCGACGCGCCGTTCGGGTCCCGGGCCTGGCCGACCGTCAGGTCAGGTCGGATCGAACCGTTCGCGGTCGGTGTGAGGGACGCCCACGCTGCCGCGGCGGCGGACGCGCCCGCTGGCGACGCGTTGGGCGCAGGCTCGGCACATCCGGCGGTGCCGATGACGAGGGCGAGGACGAGCGGTCGGACGATGTGGGTCATGGGGGCCTCCGTTTGGCTACACTCCCAACCTAGGCATCCCCTCGCCCCAGCTGATTTCACGTGATTACAGGGCCGGCTCGACCGCGTAGATCGCCCCGACCCAGGCCTGGGCGTGAGCGGGCGCCCCCGTCTGTCGGAGGTGCACCGTGCGCCGCGGTCCGTGCCGCCAGTCCCCTGGGCCGGTAAGGGGCCGCCGCATCGAAGAGGTCCCGAATGCTCTGGCTCACCCTCGCTTCCCTCGCGCTCGCTGACGAGGGCATGTGGCTGCCCGAACAGCTCCCCGGCATGGCCGACACGCTCACCGAGATGGGCCTGAAGCTCCCGCCGGCCGATCTGGCCGACCCCCGGTCCCCGGTGATGGCGAGCATCGTCTCCCTCGGGGGCTGCTCCGCCGCGTTCGTGTCGCCCGATGGGCTGATCGCCACGAACCACCACTGCGTCGAGGGCATGCTCCAGTACCTGTCCGACGAGACCCACGACCGCTCCGAAGACGGCTACCTCGCGGCGGATACGGCGGGCGAGCTCTCGGTCGGCCCCACCTCCCGGGTGAGCATCGTGGAGTCGATCACCGATGTGACGAAGACGATGCTCCGCGGAATCGGCCCGAACACGCCGGATCCGGCCCGCCATCGCAAGCTCGAGGACGCCGAGAAGCGCCTGGTCGCCGAGTGCGAGGCCGAGCCAAACCGCCGGTGCAATGTGGCGAAGTACTACGGCGGACAGACCTTCCGGCTCGTGACGCGGCTCGAGCTGAAGGACGTACGCATGGTGTACGCGCCCCCCTCGTCCGTGGGCAGCTATGGCGGCGAGATCGACAACTGGGAGTGGCCCCGGCACTCCGGTGACTTCGCCTTCATCCGGGCCTATGTGGCACCCGACGGCAGCTCGGTGCCGTTCGCCGAGGCCAACATCCCGTACCTCCCGCCGCACCACCTGGTGGTCGACACCGACGGCGTGCAGCCCGATGAGTTCGTGATGGTCGCGGGCTACCCCGGCAGCACCTACCGCTACCGCACCGCCCGCCAGCTCCGGTTCAGCCGCGACATCGCCTACCCGGATTCCGTGGTGGACCTCGAGCGCTCCATCGCCATGCTCCACCGGCACTCCGCGGATTCGAAGGCCGCCGCGGTCGCCCTGAGCACGGCCATCTTCGGGCTCGAGAACGTGCTGAAGTACCAGCGGGGCATGCTCGACAACTTCGCCAACACCCCGGTCGTGGACCGCAAGGCGGCGGACTGGGCCACCCTGGAGGCGTGGGTCGCCGAGACACCGAAGCGCTCCGCCACCTTCGGGCCGGTGCTCGCCGAGCTCGACGCCATGCAGGCCGAGACCGAGCGCAGCTACGCCAAGGACCGGGCCGTGGGGCGGCTGCGCTGGCTCGACCTGTTCGGCGTGGCCCACCGCTCGGTGCGGTTCGCGTCGGAGCGCCCGAAGCCCGATCTGAAGCGGGAGCCCGGCCTGCAGGACCGCGACGTGCAGCGGTGGACCCAGCGCCTCGAGCGCATGCAGCGCTCCATGTGGCTGCCCGCCGAGCAGGAGCTGGCCGCGCGGATCCTGGCCGACCACGCCGCCCTCCCCAAGGATGAGCAGGCCAGCGCGCTCACCGAATGGGTGGAGTCCCAGGGCGGTGCCGAGGCCGCCATCAAGCGCCTGTTCACCGACCCGCCCCTGGCCACCGTGGAGGGGCGGCTCGCCCTCGCAAAGGCCTCCCTATCCGAGCTGCGCGAATCCACCGACCCGTGGG
>JBLFXJ010000550.1:0-4157 GCA_047609825.1 Myxococcota bacterium | reverse complement strand
CATGCAGCCCACCATCACCTCGAGTCCAGCAGCCCGAGCTACCGCGTTGATCTGCAGGGCCGCGTCGAGGCCGCCCACCTTGACCAGCTTGAGACACTTACTCATGACCTTCGGTCGGGTGTTTCTCTTGGTCGGGTGTTTCTCTTTCCCATTCGTGTTGGATGTGGGGGTGTGATTGGTTGATTTGTTTCCTTGGGACACGGCGGCCGAGGAACGACCCGAGAGCGCCAGCAATGGGCGGGTGCGAACACCCGGTAGAAGCGGCGCATGGGGCGCTTCGGCCTCGGGATGAGCGCGGCGAGCCGTGCGATGAAGGCGATCGGCTCGAACACCAGCGCGCGCGCACGCCGCCACGCCACGTCCGTTTCAGCCGGGCTTCGATCCGCCCGTCCGGCAGACAAGACAGCCGACCTTCGCAAATCGGAGGCCGGGCCATGTACTTGCACAGGCGCTTTAAGCCCGTGCGGTCGTCCGCCGCCACACGCACGGCGGCATGCAGCTCGAGGCCCTCCGGGCTCCGCGCACACAACGGCTTGCGATTCCGTGCTCGGTGGCCCTTGGTCCTGCGTGCGTGGGGCTCACTCGAACCCTCGACGACGACCTGGTGGCAGGGCGCCATACCCGCACATTGCAGCAAAAGCTGACGCTGGGGCTCGGCCGACGCGTCGCGACCGGCCGCGGGGGTGGCTCGGCGTTCCAACAGACGCTGAACCCGTTCGGTGACCCGTCCCACGATGGCAACGACGGCGTGGTCGCGCGGTGGGCCAGTGCCGTAGAACCTTACCTGACAGAACACCCGACCAAAAGAACACCCGACCGAAGGTCATTCATGTTCCTTCCTCGTCCAGCTCATGACCTTCGGTCGGGTGTTTCTCTCGTCGGTCGGGTGTTTCTCTCGGTCGGGTGTTTCTCCCCGGATGTTTCTCCGCCCCTCGTCAGCGCCCTGGCTCAGCGTCGACCAGCCCGAAGCCGGGTTCCTCGCTCGGGTATAGGACCCCGTCGCGCAGCGTGAGAGCCCCCTCGGTGGGGTCGCCGATGAGGTCCAGGTGGCCATCCAGATCGGCAAACTCCACGTTCTTCCTGGATAGCGCGAACGCCACCCCACTGGCGATCGACAGGCTGACCTCGTCCATGCAGCCCACCATCACCTCGAGTCCAGCAGCCCGAGCTACCGCGTTGATCTGCAGGGCCGCGTCGAGGCCGCCCACCTTGACCAGCTTGAGGTTGACCATGTCCATGGCCTCGCCGCGGGCGTAGCGGAAGGCGTCTGCCAGGTTGAGGATGCTCTCGTCGGCCATCACCGGGATCGGGATGTTCTGGGTGACGTGGCGCAACTCCTTGAGCCGGGCGGCGGCTGTGGGCTGCTCGAACATCGACAGGTTGGCGTCGAGGGTGCGCCGGTGGAAGTCGACGGCGGTGGCCGGGTCGTAGCCCTGGTTGGCGTCGAAGCGCAGCTCGAGGGCTGGCCCCACCGCAGCCCTCACCGCATGCACCCGCTCCACGTCGAGGTCTACATTGGCGCCGCCCTTCAGTTTCAGCGCCTGGAAGCCCTTGGCGGCGAAGGCGCGAGCTCGACGCACCATCTCCTCGGTCTCGGTCAGGTAGAGGGTGATGCTCGTGGGAATGCCGCTCCGGTAGCCGCCCAACATGCGCCACACCGGGAGCCCGGCCTGTTTGCCGAGCAGATCGTGGAGCGCCATGTCCACTGCCGCCCGGGCGCTTGGAGCGTGGGCCAGCTGGGCCGCTAGCTGCTCCACAACCACCCCGCGGCGGAGCGGGTCGCTTTCCATCAGCAAGGGCGCGGCCACCTCGCGAAGCGCCCCCTCGGCCACCGCCGCCGTCTCGCCTGTGACCCCCTGGTCGGGAGCGGCGATCCCCAGGCCCACGTGGGGCCCGTCGGTGATCAGCCTCACTAGCAGATTCTCGACCGAGTCCACGGTCTCGTAGGCGATGGTGTAGGGTTCCCGGAGGCGAAGCTGCAGCGGCTCCACCTCAACCCGAAGGATCCGCATCAGCGGGCGAGGTAGGGCTCAAGGGCCCGTACGAGCACGTCGGCGCCGTGGATCAGGGGGTCGCACACGAGCAGGCCAGTGCGCTGTCGGAGCTCCTCGCAGGCCGCCTCGATGGCCTCGGCCCCGTCAAGCCCCTCGTGGTTCACGGCGATCGCCACCACCGGCCGTCCCGTGAGGAACTCGATGGCCTGGATCTGGGTCTCGATGGGATGCAATGGGTAGCCGGGGAAGCCGTCGTACTCCAGCCGTGTAGGGGCGTGCTGCATGATCACCGCGTGGGGCCGAGTGGCGGCGAGGATCTCGAGGCCACCGGGGTAGGCGGGGTTCATCAGCGAGCCCTGGCCCTCCATCACGATAGCGTCGGGGGCGCTGTCGTCCCAGGCGCTAAGCACCGCGTGCTCGAGCTCGCCCGCCACGAAGTCGTTGACCAGGCTGTCCAGCACCATGCTGTAGCGGGCTCCTTGGAGCCAGCCTGTCTGGCCGGTGCCGATCATCTCCGCGGTGCGACCCAGGGCTCGCAGCGCGTGGACCAGGATCCAGGCAGTGGTGCGCTTCCCCACGGCCGAGTCGGTGCCGAGGATCGCCACGCGGGTCGAGCCGACTTCCTCGATGCGGCCGGTGAAGTGGTGCAGATCCTTGCGGTGGGGGGGCTTGCGCACATCGCGCAGCGTGCGGCCGAGCTCCTGGGCGCGGGGGCCGATCACCGGGTCTTCCGAGAGGAAGTCGTGCAGCCCGCAGTCCACGTTCAAACCGGCCTCCAGGGCCTGCAGCACGGTCTCGCGGCCGGAATCGGGCAGTCGGCCGCCGTCCGGGGCCATCCCGATCACGAAGTGGGTGGGGACCACACCCAGGTTGCGCGCGTGGGCCAGGGCGGCGTCGAGGTCGCGCACTACGGGGATCCCGCTCACCTTCCCGTCGAGCACCTCGAGGGCGTCGGCCCCTGCGTGGCGCTGGTCGATGACGGCCAACACGCGGTAGCGGTAGGTGAAGCGGACCAGTCCGTGGGCGGTCTTGCCCTCGGGGGTGTTGTAGGCGCCGTCGCACCAGACGATTGCGGGGCCGTCGAGAGGGGGCTGGTTCACGAGGATCTGCCTGTGAGCACGACCACGTAGCGGTCGGGCGGAAGTGGATCCGCCTGGTGGAGATCGAGCAGCGCAATCAGTCCCGCCGTGCTGGCGGGAAGGACGTGGAGCGCCTGCTGCTCCCGGAGCAACTTTGCCATCTGTCTCATGCGCCGATCCGTGGCGTCCGCGGCGTAGCCCGAGGTCGACCGAATCGCCGCGAGCGCGGCGTCGCCGTCGATGCTGCGCCAGTTGATCAGCGCCTCGTTCACTGCAGTCTCCTTGATGCGCGACGGGGCCAGGTCTTCGCACCGCTCGAGCTGGTGGCGAAAGGCGTTCACGATGGGGTTCTTGCGCCAGGCCGACCCGCCGACCATCCGCGGGACCTTACTGGTGCGCCCGCGACGAAGAAGGCTCGCAAAGCCCCGGTGGACCCCAGCCAGGGTGGTGCCATTCGACATCGGGCAAGCCACCACAGCCGGGGCGTCCCGGAGCTGGTCATAGACCTCGGTGGCGATCTCGGCGTAGCCCTTGAGCTGCACCAGCTCGTTGTCGCCGCCCGGGTTCGCGTCGTACCAGCCGTGCTCGCCGGCCAGCTGGGTGCTCCGGTCCACCGCGTCCTCGTACATTCCGGGCCAGCGGAGGATCACCGCACCCAGGGTCTCCATTTCGGCGATCCGACGGGTGTGGTAGCCCTCGGGGATCAAGACCACGCAGCCCAGCCCCGCAAAGCGGCAGGCCAGAGCCACGGCCACTCCGTAGTTCCCGCAGGTGGCGACCGTGATCTTGGCGTAGCCACGGCGCAGGGCGTCGGCCGTCTGTGCGAAGGCGATCCGGTCTTTCTGGGTGCCGCTGGGGTTGTCGCCCTCGAACTTGAGCCAGATCTGACTCAGGCCGAAATGGCGCTCTATGTTGCGGCCACGGGTGAAGATCGTGTCTCCGACCAGCGACTCGGTGAGGTCCTCGAAGGCCTCCACTCGGTCTAGTAGCGGCGCATTCACGTCGACACAGCGCTTGAGCGTGTCGTCGAGATGAAACCCTCCCACAGCTTGGCTGAGGAGGGGGCGGGAGTCCACTGGCATCG
>JBLFXJ010000549.1:0-4162 GCA_047609825.1 Myxococcota bacterium | reverse complement strand
ATGGGGAGGACCCACGCCAGCAGGCCCCGGCTCTCCCTCCTCCAGTCCGAAGCGCGATCCTCTGTCCGCCGAAGACCAACGCCCACACAGATCCGTCCGAACCCAGATCATCCGCCTCGACCGAAGACCAACGCCCTCACCCGATCCATCCGAACCCGGATCATCCGCCTCAATCCAACCGAAACACCGAACGATTCCGAACCTACAGCCCCACACCAGACACCACCACCACGTCCGTCGCCACCACCGTCTCCCAAGCCACCGAGTACCCAGCGTCCACAAACAGCGCGAAGTCCTCCCCGCCGCGCCCGTGCACATCCCCGACCCCGCCCGAGCCCGACGGCACCACCACGCCGGACCGCGACTGCACCCGTGGCAGATCGGCGGCCGGCACTGCACCCGACACCGGCCCCGTGATCACGTAGATGCTATCGATCGCGCCCGTGGCACCGTCCGTCTCCAACAGCACATCGCCCAGTCCGTCCCCGTTCAGGTCGCCCGCATCGCGCACCCGCCCGCCGTCGGCCGCCTCCCGGTCCGCCGACACCACCGTGGCAGTGGGCACGTCCACCACTCCAACCAGGGGCCCCGCGAACAGGAACCCCATGTCGGTCTCGCCGTGGTCCCCGCCGGTCCACACATCGGCCAGGCCATCCCCATCCACATCGCCTGGACCCGCGATTGTCTGCAGCCGATCGATGTCGGGGCGCCGGAGGGTGGCCTCGGCGTCATCGATGGTGAACACACCGAGCCCGCCGCCGCTGAACAGGTACACCGTCGAGCCGCCGAACACGGCCCACTCCTCCACCCCGTCTCCGTCCACGTCGCCCACCGCCGCGAGATCGGTGCCCGCACCCGACACATCCACCACCTGGGCGGCGTCTGCGAGCACCCCCCGCTCGGGCAGCGGCATGGGGATCCGGTACACATGCGGCAGGGCCCCGCTGGCGAGCACAAGCAGGCTGTCGCCCAGCACCGCCACGTCGTCGCCCGCCTTCGCGCCCAGGTCCCCGAGCAACCGGACGTCGGCGTCTTCCGCCGACTGATCACCCAGGATCGGGCCGAAGATCACCGAGGCGGTTCCGCGCTCCTCACCCACCCGGTTCCAGTCCCCGAGCACCAGATCCGGCAGCCCATCGCCGCTCAGGTCACCGATGGCGAGTGCCGTGCCATACCCACCGTTGGGGGAATCCACCGTTGCGGTCGGCACCAACAGCTGATCACCGCGCAGGGGCCCGGCCACCACCCGGGCGCCGTCCTTCCCACCGATCACCAGGTCGGCCTGGCCATCACCCGTGAGATCGCCGCCGAGCAGCATTCCCTCGTCGTCCACCAGGCCGTCGTCGAACAGCCGGGTGCCCACGGCATCCGGTGCTGTGGGGCCGACCGGGCGCAGCGCGCAGGGGCGGTCGACAGCGCAGTCCTGGGCCACGCCGTCGTCACAGATCTCGGGCGCGCCGGGATGCCGCGCAGGGTCGCCATCGTCGCAGTCGTCGCCGGTCGCGACCCAGGACGGATCGGGTGGGTCTACCGCGATCACCGGGGTGGCCGATGCGTCGCCAGCGCCGTCACCGTCGGCGTCCGGGAACCAGTCGATGGGCGCGCCGTCCGCCACCTGGAGCCGCGCGTCGTACACCGACATCGGCGCGAGGTAGCCGTCGTGGTTCGACAACAGCAGGTGGTGGTCGCCAGCCACGGTCGCGGTGGTCTGCACCACCCACTCCCGCTCGCCATCGGTGCGCACCACCTCGCCCCACGCGCCATCGGGGGACGCCGCGAACACGCCCCACTCCGGGCTCGGCTCCACGAAGGTAACGGTCCAGGTGACCGCGCGGTTCGCCGGGATCTCCGCCACGTACCACTCAGCCCAGTCGGTGTACCACCGCTCGTCCTCCGTGAGCGTCATCGAGAACATCCGACCGTCGACGATGCGAGCAGGCGTGAGCGTGTTCGGCTCGAACGGGTCGTCGTAGTAGAGCGAAGGCACCGCCTCGGCATCGGTGCGCCGCAGGGCGGAGGGACTGGTCCAGCCGCCCCCGGGTTCGGCCACCTGGAACAGCCACCACTGGCCCTGTTCCTGGTCGGCGGGGATGGGCAGCACCCACGAGGCCCGCCCCTCGGCGTCGGCCGTGCGCCGGCCCAGTTCGAACGCCAGGCGCAGGCTCACACAGGTGCCGTCGAGGAAGTCCGGGCAGGTCGGCTCGCCCAGCTTGCCCTGGACGAACACCAGCTCGGCCCCAGGGGGGGCACCCGAGACCTCGAGCGCGGGCGTGGTGCCGGGAATCAGAGGATCGACCCAGAGATCTGCCTCGGAGGCTGACACCGGGGCGCCGGTATCGCCGGTCTCAGCAGTGGTCGGGGTTCCGGTCGGGGTTCCGGTGGCCGTGCCGGCGGGGGTCGTGCCGGACGGCGTGCTTCCAACGGGAGTGGTGCCAGCGGGAGTGGTGCTGGAGGGGGTGGTCGTAGACTCCGAGGTGTCTCCTGGCTTATCGGGCGAACCCCCGCCACAGGCCAGCAACAACAGCAACCATCCGCGCATCCGCCCTCCCCGCCGATCATACCCGCGCATCGACCCACCCGCGGCGCTCCCGGACCGCACCGGTGCGCCAGTCCCTCAGTCCGGGGGCCGGTCCATGAGCGCCAGCAGCGCCGCCGGGACCTCCCACGACTCCCCATGGCCGTCCCGGGCCGCCTGCGCCGTGGCCTCCACCAAGGCAGCCAGGTCGAGGCCGGGGGCGATGGCGTCGGGAAACGACACGTAGAGCGGGCCGCTTCCCTCCCGGCGGAAGACCAGGCCCCGGAGCTGACCGCGCTCCGAGCGCGCGATGCACGACACGATGTGGTAGGTCGGCACCTCCCACACAACCTCGCGGGAGTCGCCACGCACGCCGGCGAGCTCGATCTCGCGCCGGCCGACGACCAGCTCCTGCCGGGCCGCGCCGCGCCGTGCGCTCGCGATCGCGGACCCGAGGGCGACGCCGGGCACGACCACCCCGTAGAACACCGCGAGGACCGTGGGCACCTGGATGCCGTACAGCCCTGTGGACTCGCCGATGAGCCCGATGGCGCACAGGCCGACCGGCCCGGCAGCCGCGAGGCCTGCGCTGATGAACAGCCCGGTGGCGACGGGCTCCACGATCCGGAGCCGGGGCGCGCGGACCGGCCCGAGGTCGAAGACCACCCGGTCGTGCGCCCACCGCGCCCGCACAGGCCACGGCTCGGCCCAGCCACCGGGGCGGGTGAACATGGGGATGCAGACCATGGCCCACCCGAGGACCACGGCGGCGAGCACGACATGGAGCCACGCCCCGACCTGGGCGAGCCACACGAGATCGGCATCTCCTGCGAGCTCGCGCACCAGCACGGCATCCGGCGGCATGCGCACACCCGGCGGAACCGCCCGACGCATCGCGTCGCTCGGCCGCCGGTCCCGAACGACCCGCTCCACGCGTCGCGCCTCGCGCCGGCAGGGCTCTCGCGCGTCGACCCACACCGTGACCGGCTCCCCTCCCCGCCAGCCCGGTGAGACCAGCCCGTAGGCGTCGTGGTAAGTCGTCGTCGCACTCTTGCCGCTGCGCTTCGTGGTCCAGTGGACCTGCGCCTCCGGCGTGCACCACGCGTCGGTGAGCGACGCCGCATCGGCCCCCGAGGCCGTGAACTCGGCGAGCGTCAGCTTGGGCGCGCCGCCCTCATCGTTGAGCGCGCGCCAGTCCTCGACGGGGCCGAGGAGGATCCAGTGCACGGCGACGGCGTGGAATCCGAGCCCGAGCCAGCCAAAGCCAGCGACCGCGCCATCCCTCCCGTGCGCCGCAGCGGTGGCCACCGCGAGCGCCACCCCGGTGATGGACAACAGGGCCGACAGGATCCCACCGGCGACGGGCGCGATCTCTGCGCTCGCCCACACGAACACCACCCACAGCGCTGCGATCCGCAGCGACCGCCGGAGTCCGTCCATCCGCGCCGGCCACTGGCGGTCCGGCGCTGCCACCACCAGCGCCACCAGAGCCGCAACGCGGAGCGCCACCAGGGGCAGAGCGAGCGCCTCGTTCATGGACCGGCCCCCGGATCTTCCTCGCCCCCGCACACTCAACCCCGCCAGCCTTGGCAGGGTCGGACTCACCGGCGCGGGGGGGCGCCCCCCCCCCCTCACCCCGGCTCACAA
>JBLFXJ010000548.1:0-4163 GCA_047609825.1 Myxococcota bacterium | reverse complement strand
TGGCAATCCCTCACAGCTGTGACGTGCGCTCTCTCCGCTCTCTCCGCTCTCTCCGCTCTCTCCGCTCTACTCGGGGGCTGCTCGGCCAAGCATCCGTCCGCTGTGCCACCGACGCCGCCCACAGCAACGGCGCGGCCAACGGCCCCAACCTGGACCCCACCGGTCCGCTCCCCGCGCCTCCAGGTGCACGTCCTCGATGTGAACCACGGCTCGGCGACGCTGATCGTCACGCCGTCCGGAGAGCACGCCATCCTGGTCGACGCCGGCCCTCGAGGGGCCGGCTACGGCGCCATCCTTCCCGCGCTCGATGATCGCAGCTTCAGCTTCCGTGCCATCGATCTGATGATCATCACCCACTACGACGCCGACCACATCGGCGGCGCGGACGAGGTGATCGAGGCCGTCCCCGTCGACCGCCTACTGGACCACGGCGACCACGACCACTGGCTCGAGGCGAAGGGCGTCCAGATGGAGCAGTACGACGCGGCGATGCGCGCCGAGCCGATCCCGCTGGACTTCGACATCACGCTCGATGGCGTCCGGGTCCAGTGCCTGGCGAGCAACAACCAGACGCCGTTCGACACCACCGAGGTCGCGCCCGACTACGGCAACGACAACCCGAACAGCGTGGCCCTGTTGGTCTCATGGGAGGGCTTCGAGATCTACATCGCCGGCGACCAGACCGGATCCACCGAAGAGCGGCTGGTCGACCATGTGCCGGATGTGGACGTGTTCATCATGAACCACCACGGCTCGAGCTCGAAGGGCTCGAACAGCGCGACCCTCCTCAACGCGCTGCGGCCTGAGGTCGCGATCGCGTCGATGGGTGAGCACAAGGGGCACCAACACCCGCACCACGGCCCCGTCGACGAGCTCGTCGCGCTCGGTGCGGATGTCTACATCACCAACGCGAACGAGCACTCTGTCGCCGCGCTCAGCGTCGTCGAAGATCGCGTGCTGGACAATGATCCGTCCGGGTATGACGGCGCCATCGTCATCGAGGTGGATGCCGAGACTGGGCAGTACACCATCGAAGTTGGGGATGCGCGGGCACTCCCCAGCTATGCGTTCAACGAGCCGGGTGGCGCTCCCGAGAACGCCAGCGCGCGATTGAACTTGGTCAAGGCCACCACCCTTGAGCGGCGACTGCGGCGCAGCCAGGAGTGAACCAACTGGCCTCGTCTGCCAGCGCGTCGCCGTCGTCGTCGACGCCAGTGCAGCGCTCCGCGGAGGTGGAGGGCGGGGTGGACCCGTCCGAACATCCACGAACCGTCGGTTACGGTGCGCACGAGGTCGCCCTCAGCCTCGATGGTCGCCCACACGAATTGCTCCTGGTCGCTGCCCCGAGCACATCCGACGACACCGCTGGTCGCGAAGGCGAACCTCCAGGTCGGTGGTGAATGTTCTGCCGGCGGTCGAGTGCGGTCGTGCTCCTGCCGCACGTTGCGCTATGTTTGGGCGCCGCCGGAGTCCGTCATGCGCATCGTCTTCCTGATTCTGGTCGTCGCCTGCGCGGCCGCCCCGGTCGACAAGCCCGATCCAGAGGACTGCACGAACCTCATCGACGACGACGGCGACGAGCTCGCCGACTGCGCGGATCCGGACTGCGCGGGCGTCTGCGGTGAGCAATGCACCGACGGCATCGACAACGACGGCGATGGCCTGCTCGACTGCGACGACGACGACTGCGACGGGCTGTGCCCGGAGCTGTGCGACGACGGTCGCGACAACGACGCCGATGGGCGGGTCGACTGCGAAGATGAAGACTGCTTCGGGTCCTGCCCGGAGGCCTGCGATGACGGTCTCGACAACGACGGCGATGGGCTGGTCGACTGCCTCGATGAGGACTGCGTCGATCCTGCTTGCACCGAGAGCTGCACAGACGACCGCGACAACGATGCCGATGGGCTGGTCGACTGTGCCGACCCCGACTGCAACGTGGCCTCCTGCCCCGAGGACTGCACCGACGGCCGCGACAACGACGCGGACGCGCGCGTCGACTGCGCCGACCCCGACTGCGACGGTGGCTGCCCCGAGGTCTGCGACGATGGTCGCGACAACGACGCCGACGGGAGCGTGGACTGCGATGACGACGACTGCAGTGAGGTCTGCGATGCCGACGAAGACGGCTTCGACAGCACCGACTACGGTGGCGACGACTGCGACGACATACGCCCTGAGGTGAATCCGGCGATGCCCGAGGTGTGCAACGGCGCCGAGGCCCTCGACGACGACTGCGATGGCCTGGTCGACCTCGACGACCCCGACCTCGACCTGTCCTCGCTCATCGCCTTCTACCCGGACGACGACGGCGACGGCTACGGCGGCAACCGGGAGGTGCAGTTCCTCTGCTACCAGCCACCGGGCTGGCCCGAGGGCAACCTCGACTGCGACGACACCGATCCCCTCATCAACCCCGACATGCCCGAGATCTGCAATCGCGGCGAGCCCATCGACGACGACTGCGACGGGCTGGTCGACGACGCTGATCCCGACCTGGACCTCGACAGCATCCTCGCCTGGTTCGCCGACCGGGACGGCGACGGCTTCGGTTCCGGGGTCGACTTCGAATACGCCTGTTCCCGCCCCGACGGCACGGCGGCGAGTGATGACGACTGCGACGACGCCGACCCCGACGTGGGGCCGCCGTCGCTGTGGTACCCCGACCTCGATCGTGACCTGTTCGGCGCGGGCGACCCTTTCTCCGACATCCCTACCTGCGACCCGCCCCGACTACGCCCCCGACTGGAAGGGCCTGGACTGCGACGACGGTGATCCCCTGACGCACCCCGGTGCCCTGGAGGTTTGCGAGGACGGGATCGACCAGGACTGCAGCGGGCGCGACAGCGACTGCTGTGAATTCGATTTTCCGAGCTACCCGATGACCACGAGCCTCGCGGCCGGCGGGCTCACCCCGATGTCCGTCGCCTGGGACGGCCGCTGGTGGTACGCGAGCACCAGCGACCTCGTCGACTCCGGCGAGATCGTCAGGTACAACGCCGGCGGCGTGCTCGACAGGGTCGACGCGGTTCCGATCGACGTCCGCTCGGTGTTCACCCTGCGTGACGGGGTCGGGCCCACCACGATCCGGGCGTTCGACAGCCGGGATCTGCAGGTCGAGACGGCTCCGGGCTCAATGGAGTACGGGCCCAGGATCACTCTGGAGGGGGGCACGCTCGGGCCGGAGAACCGCATCTTCTTCGACCCGGTCCGCGAGCTGTACGTCAGCAACGACAGGGGCACCATCTCTCGCTGGGACGCGACCGGCGCGTTCTTCGGAAACGCACACCTGCTGTCGTATATCCTGGGTTATGGGGAGTGGGACCACGCGGTTGTGCCGACACCGGGCGGATGCTACCTGACCGCGCGCGACGGCGTGCTCACGGTCTGGGACATGGAGACCCTCGCCTCCTCCACGACCCGCCTGGAGGGTGCGGGCACCGGGGTCTCTGCGGCGTACACCTTCAGCTACGCTGGCGGGCTCGTGTGGCTGCACGACGGGTATCAGTGGGAGGGCTTCGACGTGGGCCTGTGACCACCCGGCGGGAGCGCGACGCCGCCGTGGCGGCAGCGCCCCCGGCCTACAGCTGCGCGATGGCCTCGAGCAGCGGGGCTGCGTCCTGACCCAGGCCGTCGACGCTCGTCACGGGGCGACCCTGGGCATCGAGCAAGGTGACCTTGCTGGAGTGGTTCATCTCGCCGTCGGCGAGATTTCGGTACGTGGCCGATCAGCGAAGCCCGGAGGCGGCCGTCCGGCTGGCAGGCAATGTTGGTTCGGAGTCACCCGCGACACGGTCGTCGTGCCCCAACTGCTCTCGGTAGGCCATCGGCGTGAGGGCGCTGGCGGGCAGGCCGAATTGCTTGCCCAGGACCGGAGTGTCTGCAGCACGGGCCCGGCGCGTGCCCGTCGAAGCGCCGCTCGCGCGTCGCCGGTGAGGACCTGGGCGTCGGCGTCACGCTCGATGGCGTACAGCGCGTCGAGTATACCGCGGCCAACCTTGGCGGGGACCGGCTGCACCGCCTCCGCGGTCTTCAGCGCCCGCACGACGTGCGCGTTGCAGTGCGCCAACACAATGCGTGGACGTGGACAAGAAGGATAAGGCCCCTCGGCCTCCCATCGGGTCCTTGCCCCGGTCTCGGAGGCTGCTCTCAGCCGCAATCTT
>JBLFXJ010000547.1:0-4167 GCA_047609825.1 Myxococcota bacterium | reverse complement strand
TGCGTTGAGGTCATCTAGCGACCACCGCCGTGGGCCGAGGGCTGGGGCTCGCGTCGGCGTGCATGGTCCGCCGAACCGTGCCGTTGGGGTCTGCCACCGGCCGCACGCGCAGCTACGGGTGCACCCGGGCGGTTAGAGAGCGAACGCGCTCACCACATCGGAGAAGGGTGATGGACGATCTTGCCCTTCAGCTTCGTGACGCGCGGCGCGTCAGCCTGGCCTTCTTCGACGCGACACCCGAGCTTCTCGGCCCCACGATCGGCACGGTCAACCCCATGCTGTGGGAGCTTGGGCACATCGGCTTCTTCATGGAGTGGTGGTGTCTTCGCCGCGGTGGCGAGGCCTCGCGCCTCGCCGACGCCGACGGGCTGTACGACTCAACCCGGGTGCCCCATGAGGTGCGCTGGGGGCTGCCCCTGCCCTCGGCCGACGCCACCCGCGCCTATGCGAACGAGGTGCTCGAGCGCACGCTGGCGTCACCGCATCCCTACTTCGCCGAACTCTCGCTGTACCACGAGGACATGCACTGCGAGGCCTTCTCCATCAACCGGCAGAGGCACGGCTGGGCCCACGCGCTGCCCGCCCAGCCCGCCGAGGATGCCGGTCCCCTCGAAGGCGATGTCGAGGTTCCGGGCGGTGTGCACCGACTGGGCGCCGAGCGGGAGGTCCCGTTTGTGTTCGACAACGAGAAGTGGGCGCACGAGGTACAGGTGGCCCCGTTTCGAATCGCCCGCGCGCCCGTGACCCAGGGCGCGTACCAGGAGTTCGTGGCGGACGGTGGATACCGACGTCAGAGCCTGTGGTCTCCGGCTGGCTGGGGTTGGGTGCGCGCACGTAGCGCCGAGCGGCCCCGCTATTGGACGGCCGACGGCGGCGTGCGTATCTTCGACCGCACCGAGTCCATCCGGCCCCACCGCCCGATGGTCCACGTGAGCTGGTACGAGGCAGACGCGTTTGCCCGCTGGGCGGGGCGAAGGCTGCCCACCGAGGCGGAGTGGGAGCGGGCATGTGCCGGTGCCACCCCTGGAAACATGGACTGGCACCACGGGCACACGGTGGATGTCGCGGCCTTCCCCGAGAGCGACAGCCGCTACGGATGCCGGCAGATGCTCGGCAACGTCTGGGAGTGGACCGCCGACACGTTCACTGCTTTCCCTGGCTTTGAGGTCGATCCATACGAGGAGTACAGCCGCCCCTGGATGGGTTTCCAGCGGGTGCTCCGCGGCGGAGCCTGGTGCACCCGGTCTCGGCTGATCCGTCCCACGTACCGAAACTTCTACAGCCCCGTTCGCGACGACCCCTGGGCCGGATTCCGCCTGTGCGCATCCAGGTCCTGACCCACCAGCCCGTGGAGTCGCTGTCCGGAAACCGGATCACGGCCAATCGGTGGACCGCAATGCTGGAGTCGCTCGGCCACCAGGTGTCCGACCACTGCGGCGACGTGCTCGTAGCCCTGCACGCCGTTCACACGGCAGGTGCCGTGCTGGAGCATCAGGGGCCCACGGTGGTCGCGCTGACCGGTACCGACCTGTACGTGCGCTATGGCCGCGCCGTCGAGGCGGTGCTCGAGCAGGCGTGGCGCATCGTGGTCCTTCAGCGTGGCGCGCTGGATCAGCTCCCGCCCAACCTCCGCGCGAAGTCCCGGGTGATCCTGCAGTCCGCTGAGCCGGGCGAGCGGCGCATGCAGCCGCACCGGGTGGCGGTGGTGGCGCACCTGCGACCGGTGAAAGACCCACTCCTTGCGGCCGATGCGCTGCATCACCTGCCGCCCGACAGCGCGATTCGCATCGAACACGCCGGCGAGGCCTTGGAGCCCGAGCTCGCCGACCTCGCCCGTCGCTTTCCGGATCCGCGGTACCGATGGCTCGGTCCCGTCTCCCACGGCGAGGCGGTGGATCTGATCCGGAGTGCCTGGATCATGGTGTTGACGTCCCGCAGCGAAGGCGGCGCCAACGTGCTCTCCGAGGCGTTGGCGTGTGGCACGCCCGTAGTGTCTACCGACATCGACGCCGCACGGGCACTGCTCGGGGAGAGCTACCCGGGTCTGTTTCCCGTGGGGGATGCTGCAGGTCTCGCCCGCCTCCTCAGCCGGGCAGAGCGCGACGCCAGCTTCTACCGCGAGCTCGTCGAGGCAATCGCAGAGCGCCGTCACCTCGTGGAGCCAGAGCGCGAACGAGAGGCGTGGCACGCGCTGCTCGCAGAGCTTCCGTAGGGGCGGACGACTCAGGTGCGCAGGAGGCGCACCTCGCCCTGGGCGGCAACCAGGCTGCGAGTGCATCGAGCGCGTCGACGGCCTCCTCTGCCCTGGATCCTCGGCGGCGACTGAGATGTGCGACTACCAGGGCGTTCGCGCGACGTTGGCGATCCGCGCTTCGAGCGCACCTGGTTCGAGCGCTGCCACTACCGCGTCGCGTCGCAGCTCATCGCGGACCGAATCGTGAAACTGGGGCTTCGTCATGCCCTGGGCGGCAATGAGGCGCTTCATGGCCGCCTCGTCGAAGCGATCGTCGGGCGTCCTGAACGTGTCGAACAGGTGCCTCGCCACCTGCTCGTCCGGTATCTGGATCGAGTGCTCGGCCGCCGCGGCGTCCACGATCTGTCGTTCGACCATTCGGCCGATGAGCGGCTCGACGGTTGTGGGGTCATCGGCGTCGCAGGCGGGCAGCTGCGCGCAGGCCTTGTCGACCTGCTTGCGCTCGAGGCGCACTCCGTCCCCGACCGCCACGGTGGGTTCCGTCATCTCGAGGAACACGATCGCGGCGATGCCGGAGCCAAAGAAGGCCAGCACGCAGAAAACCAGAATGCCCGCCATCACGAATGAGAACGATCGGTTGGAGTCAGCCATTCCCGTCACTTAGCCGTCCGTTTTGCCCGCGACCAGGGACGAGCATGGTTTCGGTCTTTGCGAGGTTGCCGGACTGTTCCGCGGGCGTGATCTGCAGCAGCTCAGCGAGTAGCGCGTAGAGGTGCACCGACGAGAATGCCGAGTGCCGCACCCCCGCCTGCAGGTGCGGCCCGCGGGCAACGAACAGACCGTGCATGTCCGGTTCGCTGCAGAGGAACTCGTGGGTTGTAGGCGTGCACTGAGACCCGCTCTTTTCCGGTGACACCCGCAACCACCTGTCATGTGGAGCGTCACGGGGCATGTGAGGTGACACTCGCAGGTCGGGTGGTGCAGGCGATTGTGGCGGCCGGCTGGTGAACCCTGAGTGGATCGGATGCTGCAAAGGCGACCTTGCGACCCTTCACCGCGAGACGCCAGTGCCCAGCTTCAAGTCGAGAGGCCACGACTCTCAGCACCTTCCGGTAGGGGCTCAGTCCGGGATCGGGCAGCGGGAACGGGAGCAGACCCCGATGGCCGGACGTGGAAACGCCGCTATGCTGGACATGTGGCGAGCGGGCCGCGACCGATCAGGGTCGGGGGGGCGGGACGCCGCGGCCTGGTTCGATGAGTCGGGGGAGCACGAGCAACAGGGCCCGAGGGACTGGGACCGGAGCTTGGCGGGGCCGGGAGACGCAGGGGACGGCGTACTACCGGATGCCGTCGCGAACGGCGTGGATGGGTGCCCGCTCGGCGTCTCGCCGCCGTCGGACCCCTGGGCTGTAGACACCACGGCCACCAGCGGGTTCGAGTACAAGAACCCACCCGCAGTGAGCGATGCCCTGGTGGATGTGTCCCCGGCCGCTGCTGGGGGCAGGACGGGGTCCCGCTCCAAAGCCACCGCGGTCGACTCTGCCAGCATCATCGTGCTCGAGGCGACGCTCGACGATGCGCTCCATGGGCGTGGCTTGCTGTCGGTCTACTGGGTGCTGACTCGCCTGACCGAGGCCCAGCTCAAGCACATCGCGGCGCGCTATGCCAGCAAGGCAGAGCCCAACCGGCTGGCTGGGCTGCTTCGGGAGACGCTGTCCGGGGTCGAGCTGGTCCATGCCTTGGACCTCCTCAAGACGGCACAGGCGCTGCAGGACGACGGGTCCCACGAGCAGAAGACAGACCCGGCCGCGGTGGAGAAGGCCGAGACTGACCTGGGTGTTGCGCTGGCCAAGGGGAGCGAGGACTCGGAGGTGGTCGCCGCGCTGCAGGATCTGAATGCGGGCAGTCTGCTGGCGCTCGCACGTCTGACCACCAGCGCAGACACCGACACGCTGGCCGTGTCTCAGTTCATC
>JBLFXJ010000546.1:0-4200 GCA_047609825.1 Myxococcota bacterium | reverse complement strand
CGAGACCCGCGCCCGCCCCGACTGGAGCGAGCCGTACTACCCGAACGGCAAGCGCTGCGGCGGCGCGTGCGTGGGCGGCGTGGCGGACGTGACGCTGTGAGCTGAGTCAGGAGGTGAGCCACAGCATCGCGGCCGCAATCACCGTGACCACACCGAGCACCACGCCGACCGCCGCCAGGGTGACCCCCGAACCCACCGCAACCCCGACCCACAGCGGCACTGATTCATCCACCTCACCGGTGGGCGAATCGAGGACGGGCGTGGGAGGCGGCAGCAGCACCGCCGGCCTGGCCACCTCCTCGGTGGGCTCCACGTCGGCGAGCAGGGACCGGTCCAGGGGGGCCAGGCGGTCGGTGGGTGAGATCTCCAGCGTGGCTGGGCCTGTCGCCCGCAGGTCGCGCCCGCTCCACGGCCCATCGCCCTGCTCGCGCTGCTGCAGCAGTCGGGGCACCACGTCTTCCGCCCACGACGCGGCGTGCACCTCGGAGGGGCGGGTGGCGAGGTGGCGCAGGCGGCGCTTCACCGTGGTGAGATCCAGCCGTTCCTCGGTGTTCTCGACGATCATCGCCTCGAGCACATCGGCGGTCTCGGGGTCCACCACCTGCCGCACCCGCTCAGCGAGGTCGGTCCGCCAGGTGCGCAGCTCGGTGAACGTGGCGTCGAGCGGCGCCCCCTGCGCCACCACCAGCTGCATCAGGGTGACGCCGAGGGCGAACACGTCGGCGTTCTCGTCGCGCTCGCCCACCCACCGCGCCGGCGCCATGTACGGAGGGGTGCCGAACCGGGCCATATGGCCCGTATGCGCCTCGCGGCCGCTGAACACGGCGCGGGCGATGCCGAAGTCGAGCACCTTCACCTCACCGTGCCGGGTGAGCAGGATGTTCGCGGGCTTGATGTCGCGGTGCTCCAGCCGTAGCGGCGTGCCGCCCGTGGGCGCATGCTTCCAGGCATGCTCGAGGGCGCTCGCTACACGCTCGCCTACCGTGAACACCACCGGGAGCGGCAATGCGCCGGTGGTGTCGACGATCCGGGCGAGGTCCATGCCCGGCACGAGCTCCATCGCCACCGCCCACGCACCATCCACCTGAGCCAGCTCGTAGACACGCACGATGGCGTCGTGCTGGAGCAATCCGAGCAGGCGTGCCTCGTCGCGGAACCGGTGCAGCATGCGCTCGGAGACCGATGGGCGGAGCACCTTCATGGCGACCTCGACCTGCAGCCCGTGCGATCGCCAGAGCGTGGCCCGATACACGGCGCCAAACGCGCCTTCTCCAAGCATCTCGTGGACCAGGTAGCGCGACGCGCCGACCATCATTCCCCCGCGGCGCACATCATCGGTCACCCGCACCCCGAACGCCAGGGCGATCCTCACACGGGCGATGCGCGGTGGGGCCGGACAGCCGGTTACCAAACGGCCGGGGGCGGGATGGACATGACGGGCCGGGTGGTGGTGATCACAGGTGCATCCGCGGGCATTGGCGAATCGGTCGCCCGCGCCTTCGCCCGCCTGGGGGCCGATCTCGTGCTCGCCGCGCGGGGGGTGGAGCGGCTCGAGGCCGTTGCCGCCGACCTGCGCAGCTTTGGGGGTCGCGTCGAGGCCGTGCCCACCGATGTGGGCGATGTGGACGCCTGCCTCGCCCTGATCGACACCGCCGTGGCCCGGCTCGGCCGGCTCGACGTGCTGGTGAACAACGCCGGCCTGCACCACCGCGGCCCGTTCGGCACCCACGACGCCCGGGACTACGCGGCGATGGTCGACGTGAACCTGCGCGGCCCCACCGTGCTCATCGCCCACGCCCTGCCCCACCTGCGCCGGAGCCCCGCCGGGGTCGTGGTGAATGTGGGCTCCCTCGCCGGCTGTCTGCCGCTGCCCGAGGCGGCGGTGTACTCGTCCACCAAGGCCGGCCTGCGCACCCTGTCGTTCGCGCTCGCCGAGGGTGTCGATGGCGTGTCGGTGTCGGTGGTGTCGCCCGGGCCGGTGTCCACCGGGTTCATCCTGGACGATCTCGACACCGTCGGCGACATCACGCTGGCCCAACCGATGAGCACCGCCGACGAGATCGCCGCGCTCGTGGTGGACTGCGCCCGCGATGGCCGCCCAGAGCGGCAGCGCCCGCGGGTGAGCGGGCTGCTGGCGGGGGCGGCCTCGAACCTGCCGGTCCTGCGCCGGTGGCTTCGGCCGATGATGGAGCGGCGTGGCCGCGCGGTGAAGGACCGGCTGCGGAAGGAGCGCGAGTGAGCGACGACATCGTCATCGTGGGCAGCGGCATCGCAGCGTTGTCGTTCGGGGCGCTGGCCGCGTCGGCGGGCCGCAAGGTGTGCTTGCTCGAGGCGCACTACCATCCCGGCGGCTACGGCCACACCTTCGACTTCGCCAGCCGGTCCGGCGGACGCCTCAAGTTCAACGCCCAGCTCCACTACGTGTGGAACTGCGGCCCCGGCGAGACCGTGCACCGCATCCTCGAGCGGCTCGACCTGCACCGGTCCGTCACCTTCGAGCGCTACGACCCCAACGGCTTCGACCGCATGCGCATCCCTGGGTTCGCCCTCGACATCCCGGGCGACGCGGCGCTGCTCAAGGACCGCCTCTCAGCCCTCTTCCCCGGCCACGCCGCCGGCCTCGCCCGATTCGTCGACGAGGTGCACGCCCTCGAATCCGAGCTGACGTCCATCCCCTCCGCCCCGTTGCGGTCGACCAAGATGCTGGCGCGGCTGCACCGCTACCGCCGGGTGGTGCGCTGGCGGAACGCCACCCTGCAGGATGCCTTCGACCACTTCGGGCTACCGCTCGAGGCGCAGGCCCTGCTCGGGCTCCAGTGGCCCGACTTCCTCCTGCCGCCGAACCAGCTCTCCCTGTTCGCCTGGACCCTGTTGTTCGTGGGCTACCAGCGCGGCGCCTACTACCCGACCCGCCACTTCGAACACGTCATCGACAGCCTCGTGGGCGTGATCCGGAGCCACGGCGGCGAGGTGCACCTCCGCCACCGGGTGCGGGAGTTCGTGTCCACCGGCGACGCCATCACCGGCGTGATCGCCGATCGGGTCACCGACGACGGCGTGCCCACCGGCGAGTCCGTGCAGTTCGATGCCCCCACCGTGGTGTGCAACATGGACCCCCGGCAGGCCGCCACGATGATCGGCCTCGACCGGTTCAGCGCCGACGTGCGCCGCCGGCTCGACTACCAGTACAGCCCGTCGTCGTTCATGGCCTACCTGGCGGTGGAGGGGCTGGATCTGGCGGCCCACGGATTCGGCAAGTCGAACCTGTTCCATGCCGAGGACCCTGATCTGAACCGCTCGTTCCACCGGATGTATCGGGAGGGCAACTACGACGCGCCGAGCTTCGCGATGACCACGCCCACGCTGCTCACCGACGACCGCGACGACTGCCCGGCCGGCACCCAGATTGTGGAGCTGCTCACCGTGGCCCAGCACGACCGGTTCATGAAGCTGAAGCTGGGGCGCCCGAAGGCCTATGTGCAGGCGAAGAGGGACGTGCTGAGCTCCCTGCTGGACGTGGTGGAGGCGCACTATGTGCCCGACTTCCGCGACCACATCGTGTTCGAGATGACCGGGAGCCCGACCACCAACGAGCGGTACTGTCTGGCGCCCGCAGGGCACGCCTACGGCTCGTCGCTCATCCCGTCCCAGATGGGCGCGGGCCGCCTCGACCACCACAGCTCGGTACCGGGGCTGCATTTCTGCAGCGCATCGTCGGGGTATGCAGGGTTTGCCGGTTGTATGTGGACTGGAGCCACGCTGTGGGAGACCCTGTCTGGCGAGCGGTTCCTGGAGTAGGGCCGACCCTCCGCCGCGGATGAGCGGGTGCACACCCAGCAGGCGCTCTGCGCTGCTACACTCCGTCCCGTGGGGGTGTCCGTGCGGTGTCTGTGGCTGGTTGCGCTGGTTCTCGGGGGCTGCGAATCGTCCGATCCGAAGGGGGACGCGCCCCCGGCGGAGATCTGCGACAACCTCGAGGATGACGACCTCGACGAGCTCGCCGACTGCGCCGATCCGGACTGCGCCGCCCTGTGCGGCGAGGTGTGCACGAACGGCACCGACGACGATCTGGACGGCCTGATCGACTGCCTCGACGACGACTGCGACGGGCTGTGCCCGGAGAACTGCGGGGATGGCCGGGACAACGACGCCGAGGGCGCCATCGACGGCGACGGCCGGGACTGTGACGGCAGCTGTCCC
>JBLFXJ010000545.1:0-4214 GCA_047609825.1 Myxococcota bacterium | reverse complement strand
CGTCACACGGTCAGGGCGACCAGTCCCACGAGGCACAGGGTGGCCACGCCGAAGCAGGCGGACCGCAACGCCGCGATGTCGGCGAGGTAGGCGGCGAAGTGACCGAGTCGGGCCGCGGTCCAGCCCAGGCCCAGCGCCCAGACCAGCTCTGGATCGACGGTGCACAGGTGGGCCACCACGAACACAACCGCCGCCGGAACCGCCGCCTCGAACGCGTTGAGCTCGGCCGCCCACGCCCGTCCAGCCCAGCCGGTGAGGGCCGCCGCCTGGTCCCGCGGGTGGTGCCGGTCATAGCCGAGGCGCACCTTGGCGATCACGACGGCGAGGTGCACCACATATGGCAGCACGACAGCGACCAGGGCGAACCCCAGCGCCGGGGTGACGCCATCAGTCATCGCGGCTCAGCGTCGAGAACGGGTTGTGGGACAGCCGATCGTCGCCGTCGCCCAGGGCCGCAGGATCTACGTCCGGCGGTTCGGCCATGCGGTCACATGCAGCGCGGAACCGCTCCCACAAAGCGTCGGACTGGGCGCGGGGCACGTGGCCGATGCGCTTCCAGCGCTGGTGGAACCGACGCTGCAGGTCATCCGGGTCGTCGATCTCGGTGCCAGCCAGGGCCAACACCTCGGCGATCAATCCCTCCTTGGCGGCCAGGTTCGCCGTCTCTGCGGCATCGCGGGCCTCGCGACGCCGCGCGAATACCTGATCCCCGGCGGTCCGGAACCGCTGCCAGGTGGACTCGCCCTCTTCGGTGCGGCCCACGGCCCCCACCGCCTTCCACTGGGCCTGCAGGCCCTTCATCGCATCCGCGGCACGGATCGGGTCGCGAGACTTCGCGAGCAGCTCGGCCCGGGCGATCAGCGACTCACGGGTCGCGAGCCGCTCGGCACGCTGCTCTTCCCGGCGGGCATACACAGCGTCCATCGCACTCCGCCACCGCTGATCGAGCACCCGATGCTGCTCCCGGGGGAGCCGGCCGGCGCCGCGCCAGATGTCCCGCAGCAGGCGCGCCTGGTCGAGCGCGCTGTCCACATCGGCCTCGGCAGCGAGGGCCTCGGCGGCCAACACAACCTCGAGCCGAGCGGCCTGGATCTGTGCTTCTTCCTCGGCCTTCGGGTCGGGCAGGCTGTTGATGCGGGCCGACAGCGCGTCGAGGCGGTCGGCGTGCTCGCCCTCCAGCCGATCCCGGTGGTCGGCAGGCACCGGGCGCAGGATGGCCCAGTCGCGAGCAAATGACTTGCGCAGCGCGATCAACCCGTCGCGGGTGGCGTCGGCATCCGTCAGGGCGGCATCGACGTTGTCGAGCAGCGCCTCGAGCTTCGGCAGCACCACCCAGGTGAGCATGTCGTCCGGTGGGGGACGGCGCTCTCTCGGCTCGCCGTCGGACTCGGTCTCGGACTCGGCGTCCGGCACCTCGGCCACAACGGGCGCAGGCGCGGGCGGGGACACACGCGGTGGCGGAGGCGCTGGCGTGCGACGCGCTGGAGGCGCACGATCGGGCTCGCCGAACACCGGCGGCGCGAACAGCGGGGCGACAGCTGGGGCGGACTGAACGGTGCCAGGCTTCGGCGTGCCCCGGACCTCAGGCGCGATGCTCCCCTCGGTCAACCGCGCGTCTCCCCGCTGCTTCCTCCGCTTCTTCCTTTTTTTCTTCTTTCGGCCGGTCGCATCCGCCGCCGGGCCATCGGCGTTGGCCGCCGCACGCTTCGCAGCACGCTGCGCCTTCTTCGTGGCCTTCGCCGACGGCTCGGCCGACGATGACCCGGGTTCAGGCGGCGATGGAGCGCGCCGCGCGGGTGCCGGCGTGGCCGTGCCAGCGCCCAACTCTGCCTGCAGATCGTCCCAGTCCTCGGCGGTGCTCGGAGCGTCCCACCCGAGCCGCTGCCGAATCCAGCCCCACACGCCCATTCGCGCCTCCAGGGGCCTGTCTATCCGGCTGGCACCCCGCGGGTTCACCAGAGTAGCCGCCGCCCCGCGCGAGCGCGCTCACCGCTGGCCCCACGTTGCCTCTACACTGCCGGCCATGGCCACCCTGCAGTCCTCCCTCGACGCCGCCGTGCTCGCCTCCCGCGCCCTCGGCGGCGGCGCGCCTGCCGCCTACATCCCAGAGCTCCGCGGGGTCGACCCCCAGACGGTGGGGCTCGCTGTCACCCTGGCGGACGGCACCACCTGCGTCGCCGGCGACGGCCCACGGTTCACCCTGCAGAGTGCGGCGAAGCTCATCGTGCTCTGCGGGCTGCTCGAGGAGCGCGGGCTCGATGCGGTGCTCGATGTGGTGGATGTGGAGCCCTCCGGCACGGGTTTCGCGTCGATCGCGGCGCTCGAAACCAAAGGCCCACGACCGGCGAACCCGCTGGTGAATGCGGGCGCCATCGCCCTGTGCGGGCAGCTGGGGGGCAACCTGGAGGACCGGCTCGGCTGGCTCGAGGACTGGTGTGTGCGACTGTTCGGGGAGCGGCTGCCGGTGAACGCCCGGGTGCTCGCCAGCGAACGCCGCACGGGCGATCGCAACCGCGCCATCGCCTACCTGCTCCAGAGCGCCGGCGTGCTCACCGACGCCACGGCCACGCTGGAGATATATTTCAGCTTGTGCTCGCTGGAGGCGGACGTGGGCATCGCCTCCCGGCTGCCGGCCCTCCTCGCCGCGCGGGGACGTCGCAACGGTGTGACGGTGCTCACACCCGACACGGCCGCCCGGGTCGTGGCGATCATGGCAACCTGCGGGATGTACAACGAGTCGGGGCGGTTCCTGGTGCAGACCGGGATGCCCGCGAAGAGCGGCGTGAGCGGTGTGATCGTGGCGGTGGCCAACGGCCGGGCCGGCGTGGCGGTACACAGCCCGCCGGTCAACCCAAGGGGGAGCAGCGTGCGAGGCCTGTACCTGCTCGAGAGGCTGTCCCATGAGCACGGCTGGCATTTCGCCGGCTGACGAGAGGACCGATGCGAACCTGGACCGTGCCCGCCTGGGGCGCCCTGACCTGCACTTCCACACCAGCAGCCGACCCCGGCCCTGGGCAGGTCCGACTGCGCATGCGCGCGGCATCGCTCAACTACCGTGACCTGCTCATGTGGCGCGGGCAGTATGACCGGCGGGTGCTCCCCTATGTGCCGCTGTCGGACGGGTGCGGGGTGGTGGACGCGGTGGGCCCGGACGTGCGGAGCGTTCGGGTGGGAGACCGTGTTGTCGCCACCTTCTCGCCCACCTGGCACTCCGGACCGCCCGACCGTGACGCCGTCCGCCTCACCCGCGGCGGGCCCATCGATGGTGTGCTCAGCGACGCCATCGTGCTCGGCGCCGACGAAGTGGTCGCCGTGCCCGACCACCTCTCCGACGCCGAGGCCGCCACCCTGCCCTGCGCGGGCCTCACCGCGTGGTCCGCGCTGCAGCTGTCCGGGGTGACCGCGGGCCAGACCGTGCTCACCCTCGGAACCGGCGGTGTGTCGCTGTTCGCGGTACAGCTCGCCGGCGTGCTCGGAGCCCGCGTCGTGGCCACCACCAGCAGCGCCGACAAGGCCGACCGATTGCGCGCCCTCGGGGCGGCCCACGTGATCGACTACACGCTCGTGCCCGAGTGGGGCAAGGCCGCTCGTCGGTATGCAGGCGATGGCGTGCACGCCGTGGTCGAGGTGGGCGGCGCCGGCACCCTCCAGCAGTCCCTCAAGGCCGTGCGCGTGGGCGGCGCCGTGGCCCTCATCGGCGTGCTCGATGGCGGGCAGGCGCCGGTGGATGTGCTGCCCGTGCTGATGCGACAGATCCGCATCCAGGGCGTGTTCGTCGGGTCGCGGGACGGGCTGGTGGCGCTGTGTCAGGCCGTGGAGGTGGCCCAGCTCAAGCCCGTGGTGGACCGGGTGTTCCCAGTCGCCGAGGTGGACGCCGCGTTCGGCTGGTTCGCGGCCCGCAAACACGTCGGCAAGGTGTGCCTGACCTGGTGAACGGCGCCAACGGCCAACGGCAACCCATCTTCACCCGGCCATAGCCGATCCGACATCACCACCACCCAGCAGCGCCCGAATCCACCCCCCCCCCCGGACCGCCCGGACGCCGCAGCCCCGAATCCCCACCCAACCCCAAAACTGACTGGCAACACCCTCGCCGCCGCCCGGACCCACGCGACCGAAGGTGCCGTGCAAGTGGGGGGGACCCCAGACGCCGCCAGCAGGGGACTCCGGCGCCAGTGGACTCCGTCCGCTGGCGCCGGAGTCCGCGATGCCGC
>JBLFXJ010000544.1:0-4227 GCA_047609825.1 Myxococcota bacterium | reverse complement strand
TATACGGCGGTGAACTCCTCCAGCGTGAGCGTGTCGGCGCTGCCGTCCGAATGCCGCACCTGCACCGATGGCGCCTCGCCCCAAGTGACCTCGGTGAGGATCGGCGTGCACGGGTTGACCTTCACCGGCAGCACCTGCCGCCCGAGCAGCGCGTTGAGCAGGGTGGACTTGCCGGACGAGAAGCAGCCCAGGAGCAACACCACGAATCGTCCGTCGCGCGCGCGGGCCGCGACCGATCGCAGCTGGCGCGCGTGGGCGTCGGATCCCTCGACGCGGGCGACCTCATCCGCCAGCCGCTCGAGCAGCTCTGCGCCATGGCGCCGGCGTTCGACGAACTCATCGAGTGTGCTCACGACGCGAGCTCCTCCGCGAGCGCGGGGTCGAGCTCGCGGATCGCGCCGATTAGCTCTTCGCTGGAGCGAGCAGCGGTGGCGACACGGTCGGCCTCGCGGCCTCGCAGCTCGAGCAGCTCCTCGCGCGCCGTGGCGCGGCGTCCGGCGGCCTCGTGCGCCTTGTCATCCGCCAGGTGGGCGAGCTGCCCCTCGATCTGAACGAGCTGGTCGCGGAGCACCGTGTCGGCCTCCTGGCCCATCTGGCGGAGCGCAGCTTGCGCGCTCTCGATCAGCAGGCGCCTGTCCTGCGATGCGCGGGCGGAGCGTGACAGCGCGGACCACGCGATCCCGCCGGTGACGGCCAGCAATCCGGGAATCCACTGCCCCAGCAGGAGCAGGGCCGCGCCACCACCCACTGCGGCCGTCGCCGCCAGGCGCGCGTTCCAGTCGTGCTCGCCGCGCACCTGGGTGGGGTGCAGGGCTGGAGCGAGCAGCTCTGGCGTAGGGGCCTCATTCTCCGCCACGTGCACCTCAGCCAGATCGGTGAGCACGTCGGCGCGCCACTTGCCCAGGCGGTCGATCATCCACGCCTCGACCACGTGGTGGAGCCAGTGGGGGAGCGCGCGGCGTACGGCGCCCAAATCGCTCATGGCGTCGACCTGCGCGGGTGCGTCGGCCTCCAGCCGGAGGAGGAAGTCGCGGAGGTCGATGAGCAGCGCTTCGGTGTGTGCGCGCACGGCGGAGAGCATGTGGGCCGCGATCCGACGCCCTCGCTGACGGGCCGCGTCGATGACGGCGTGCTCTTCGGCGAGCCGGTCATCCGCCTCGGCGAGCTGGGCCTGGGCCCGGTCGTATTCGCCGTTGGCCCGCTGGAAGGTGTCTCGGAGCAGCACGCGTGCCACCTCGGCGCGCCGGTCGCGCGTCACCGCCGCGAGATCGGCGTCGGCCTTCGCGAGCCAGGTGGGCACGTCTTCGGCTTCCAACAGCTCCCAGCCGGGCGGGAGCAGACTCGCGACGCGAGCTCGCACATCGATCCGCTCTGCGCTGGGATCGTCCGACAGTCGGGCCAGCAGGCCGGCGCCCTCCAACACCACCGCCCGGATGGCAGGAGCCCCGGCGGCATCGAGTGCTCCGAGCAGCTCGCGTTCAGCGGACCCGAGGGCGGTTGGGTAGCTGGTGACGAACAGGAGCGTGTGGGCTCCGAGCACCCGGTCCTGCACGCCCAGCGCCGCAGAGGCTCCAGGTTCAGCGTCGGCCAAGGGGATGGGGTCGACCGTGACGGAGGTCTCGAGGCCGTCGATCAGCCTCCGCATGGCCTGGGTGGATCGCGCCGCCACGGCGACCCGCTGGCCACCGTCGAGGTCGCGGCACAGGCGCCGCCAGAGGAACGCGCTGGCGTGGTCGCCGGCGTCTTGCAGGGCTCGTTGGATGTCGCGCTCCATCACGACACCCCCAGGATGGTCGAGGTGAGTCGGTCGAGCTCGGCCTTGTCGAGGGCGTCGGGGGGCGGCGGCAGGCCCAGGTGCGCGGCGTACACCTCGGAGCGGGCGAACAGCTCCAGTGCGTGGATGCGCTTGTGGGCCCACGGGTTGCTCGCGAGGATCTCCGCCCAGCGGGAGGGGCCGGAGTCGTCCTTCGCCTTTCGGATCTGCTCCACGTACTCGGCGGGATCGACCGCAGGGCTGGTTCCGAGGGCGATGCGGAGCATGGCGCGGCCCGCGGCAGCGACATCGGTGCAGCACAGGAGGCCGGCGCGATCGGCCGACAGATCTGCCGCACGATGCCAGCGGGCGAGGGCCAGGCGAACGCCCAGCGACAGTGGGGCGAGCACGAGCTCGAGCACGGGACCGAGATTCTGCCGTGCGACGGCGCGCAGTCCCGACTGGTCGACGAGAAGATTGTAAAGGGTATACGCCGTTACCTGGTGCGCCGCGATCAGCCCGAGGGACCGGCCGATGACGAACCGGCGCTCGGCCTCGGATGCGCTCTGCACGAAGTAGGCGGACAGCTTCACGAACGCGCGGGCGTCCGTGCCGTAGGCGCCCTGGCTGCGGAGCACGTTGCCGCCGACGATCGCGGGTGGAACAGCCACCCGCAGGACCCGGGCGGCGTGGAGCACATCGCGGTGCACCTCCGGCATCACCCTGGGGCCGACGAACACACCCTCCTGGAGCCACTCAGCGCGCTGGAGCGCGACGACCGTATCGAGCACGTCTTCGACACGAAACCGCAGCCCGAGCCGATCCATGGGGAGCGGTGGTGCGGCCGGGGGGAACATCCAGTCAGGCGCTTCTGCGGCCTTCTGGTCGAACGACTCGGCGAAGTCGGCGAGTGAGATGTATGGCGCCTCGGTGGTCACGCAGCCTCCGGTCGAGCGCACCCATGCGGACGACGACCCGGTCTACGTCCACTGTATGCACCGGTGTTGCGTCCGGGGAGGCCAGGTTGTTGCGTCAGCGTTGGTCACTGCGGGTGCAGCGCGCTCCGGACCTCGGTGATCCATGCCCGCAGCCGCACGGGCTTCCACAGCACGCGGGCGCCATACGCCCGTGCGTGGTGCTCCACATCGGTGGTGGCCTGGCCGGTGAACAGGATGCTCGGCACGCTCGGATGCGTGCGCCGCAGCCGCCCGAGGAGATCCAACCCCGTTCGATCGCCGAGCAGATGGTCGACGACCACCAGCCGAAGGTCGTCTTCGAGCGCATCCAGGGCCGCCTCAGCATCCTCGTAGCTGCTGAGCGTCTTCACTAGGTACTCGGGCATCGCCATGCCGAGCGCCTCGGCGAGCACACCGAGGAGGTCGGGCTCGTCGTCAACCAGCAGAATCATGGGTTTCGGAGCCAATAACACCTCCTCTTCGCGATCAGTTTGGCACGCAGGGGCCACGGTGGCAAGCGGATAAAGCCGCATGTATGTGCCTGCAACTCGGTGGATTGGTTGGGATAGGAGGGCGTGCTCGTCGTCGAAGGAGGCCGCGTGCCGATCCGCTATGCCCCGTATCCAGCTGGCCGCCCGCGCCGGCTCCGCACCCGTGGAGCGGTGCGCGATCTCGTCCGCGAGGCGCGACTGGCGCCAGAGGACCTGATCCAGCCATTATTCGTCCACGATGGCCAAGGTCCCGATGAGGCGATCTCCTCGATGCCGGGCATGTGGCGCCACAACCTCCCGTCGTTGGTCGAGCGGTGCGGGCGTGCGCACGCTGCGGGCGTTCGGGCGGTGGCCTTGTTTCCGCGCGTGAACGATGCGCTGAAGACAGAAGATGGCCGGGAGGCGTGGAGCGATGATGGGCTGGTGCCCCGAGCGGTGCGCGCCCTGAAGAGCGCCTACCCCGAGCTGGCCGTGATCACGGATCTCGCGTTGGACCCATACAGCAGCCTCGGCCAGGACGGCGTGGTGATCGATGGGGAGATCCACAACGAGGCCACCATCGCGGCGCTTGTGCAGCAGGCGGCGAGCCATGCACGCGCAGGCGCCGACATCGTGGCGCCCTCGGACATGATGGACGGGCGCGTCGGCGCCATCCGCCAGGTGCTCGACGGTGACGGGCACAGCAACACGCTGATCCTGGCGTACAGCGCGAAGTATGCGTCGGCATTCTATGGGCCGTTCCGCGACGCGCTCGACTCGGCCCCCAGAGGCGGTGCCGACAAGCGCACCTACCAGATGGACCCTGGCAATAGCGATGAGGCCCTGCTCGAGGTGGCCCGCGACCTCGACGAGGGCGCCGACATGGTGATGGTGAAGCCCGGGATGCCGTACCTGGACGTAGTATGGCGAGTGAAGCAGGCCTTCGGCTGCCCGGTGTTCGTCTACCAAGTGTCTGGGGAGTACGCGATGTTCAAGGCGGCGGCGGCCAATGGGTGGCTGGACGAGGAGAAGGTGGTGCTCGAGGCGC
>JBLFXJ010000543.1:0-4239 GCA_047609825.1 Myxococcota bacterium | reverse complement strand
GTGGGGCGTAGGCGTACTGGACCGACGCCTCCGGAGCCAGGCTGTCGCCACCGTACAGCTCCACGCTGCCGTCGCCGCCGCCGGTCCCAGTTCCCGTCCCGGTCCCGGTCCCGGTCCCGGTCCCCGTGGCGGTCTCGCCCGTTCCAGTGCCGCCGGTGCCCGCACCTCCCGTGGCCGTTCCGGAGCCTCCAGTGCCGCCGCCTCCGGTGGCGGTGCCCGTGGGCGTGCTGTCGTCGCCGGTGTCGGCCGTGTCGGACTTGTCATCTCCCCCACAGGCGGTGAGTGCGAGGGCGAGGGCGAGGGCGATGCGAGTCATGGGAGCCTCCTGCGTTGCTGGGAGGAAGCTACGCAGTTCGCCGGCTCTCGTGGGTCGCACCTGTGTCGCGGACGATGTCGCAGGTCAGGCGACACAGTCACCGCAAGGTCCCCCGACGGCCCATCGGGGTACGTGGCGGCATGCGTCTCGCCGTCCTGGTGCTGCTCGCCGCCGCCTGTGCCCGCCTGCCCGAGGGGGAGCGCACCTCCGCGTCCGAAGGAGGGGCCGGCCCGGCCATCGTCACTCCGCCCGACGCGTCGACGCTCGACTCGGAGATGGCGTTCGATCGGGACTTCCTCCCCGCAGCGCTCGAGGCCATCGCCGCCGCGGAAGACCACATCCGGCTGGCCCAGTTCCTGGTGAGCGATGACGCGCCGGTGGACGGCCTGCTCGACGCCCTCGCCGTCGCGGTCCATCGGGGGGTGCGGGTGCAGGTGCTCGCCGACGAGGAGGGTGACTACACCGCGCGGGTGCTCCGCAACCTGGAGCTGGACGGCATCGAGACCCAGCTCGACGACCCCCGGGTGATGACCCACAACAAGCTGGTGCTCGCCGACGACATCACCATCGTTGGCTCGCACAACCTCACCAGCAGCGCCCTCGGCCGGAACCACGAGGGCTCGGTGCGGCTCGCGGATGCCGACGTGACGGCCTGGTATGCGGCCTGGTTCGACGCCATGTGGGACGTGCCCGAGGTCAACCCCGTGCAGCCCGAGTGGTCCCGCGCCGACATCGTGCCCCTGGCCGACCGCGACATCACCGGCGCCGTGCTCGACTGCATCGACACCGCCGCGCAGAGCGTCGACATCGTGATGTACTGCTGGCTGTGGGACGACCGCTACCCGGGCTCCGATGTGGACCTGCTGCTGATGGCCGTCGAGGCCGCCCACGCCCGCGGCGTGTCCATCCGCGTGCTGCTGGACGACTCGGACTGGGTGCGCACGAATCAGATCAACGACGCCGCCGTCGCGCGTCTCGAGGCCGCCGGCATCGACGTGTGGCGGTCGCCCAACGACGTGACCATGCACGCGAAGGTGCTCCGGTGCGACGACCGGGTGCTGATCAGCGACGCCAACTGGACCTACAGCGGGCTCGAGCTCGTGCACGGCACCAGCGCCATGGTCAGCGACCCGGAGCTGGTGGCGCAGGCGGAGGCGTGGATGGCGGAGCTGCGCGACGAGGGCCGACGCCGCTGAGTCGGGTTCACCGCGTGGGGTGGTGGGTGACCGGCTGGTGTTCCATGCCTTCGACGTCCTCGACATAGGCCCCATACCGCTCCGCCCCCCAGGTCGCGGTCACCCCGTGCAGCACCACGCTGGCGAACACCGTGATGCACACCACGTCGAACACGAGCTCGCCGTGGGGCAGGCCCACCTCGTCGAGCACGAGCAGTCCGAAGATCACCGACGCCAGGCCCCGCGGCCCGAACCAGCCGAGGAACAGGATCGTCCACCGCGATGCGCCGATGCCGAGCATCGACAGCGCGACGGGCACCGCGCGCACCACGGTCAGGCTGGCCACGGCATACCCGAGCATCGCCGGCGTCATCCGCCCGAGGGAGGGCGGGACCAGGAACGCCCCGAGCACGATGAACACCGCGAGCATCAGCAGCTGGCCTTCGGCCTCGAGGAACTCGTGTACGCAGGCGACCACATCCCGCGCGGTGTGGCCCACGGTCAGCCCGGCCGTGAATGCGGCCATGAACCCGTTCCCGCCCACCGCTTCGGCGGCGGTGTAGGCGAGGAATGCCAGCGCGAGCGCCCCCACCCGCTCCCAGGTGTCGTCCATCCAGCGATGTTGGCTGGCGGCGGACAGGGCCTGCGCGCCAGCCCATCCCAACACCACCCCGACGAGCGGCCCCAGCGTCACCTGGAGGAGCCAGAACCGCAGCCAATGGTCGGCGGAGTGGCTGCTGGAGGTGGCCAGCGCGGCGAATACGAGCACCACCGGCAGCGCGATGCCGTCGTTCAGGCCGCCCTCCACATTGAGCGCCTGCCGCACCCGAAGGGGCACGGAGGGATGCGACACCACGGCCTGGCCCAGGGCGGCGTCCGTCGGGGCGAGCACGGCGGCCAGGGTGGCGGCCTCCCACATCGACAGCGACGGGAACAGGGCGATGGCCAACCCGGTGCCGAGCAGGATTGTCAACGGCATCCCGAGCCCGAGCAGGCGCACCGGCAGCCCGGCCTCCTGGCGAAGCGCGCGGAGGCTGATGCGGGAGGCGTCGCCGAACAGCACCAGCACCAAGGTGAGCTCGGCGAGCAGGGCCATCGACTCACGCTCGAGCTCCACGTCGAGCCAGCCCAAGCCGAGCTCACCAGTAGCGAGTCCAAACGCCACGAACACCATGGGGGCAGACAGCCAGCGTGACGTGAGGCGGCGGCTGACCAGGGCGAACGCGAGCGCGAACGACAGGATGGCGAGGATGGCGAGGGCGGTGTCGCTCAGGGGGCCTCCGGCGGGTGGTGTGGTCGAGTCTGGCCCGGCGACAGCCCGTTGCATGGCAGTGTACGCCCGCCTGCCCACCGACGTTGCACGGCTTGACCCGGCAGGGGACGTGTGCAACATCAGGCATGCGTTGCCACCCCGGCTGCCGGTCCTCCAGGATGCCTCGATGAGCCGACCTGCCCTCCGGCGCGCCCGGAACGGCCAGATCGCTGGCGTCTGCTCCGGGGTCGCGACCTACCTCGGGGTGAGCGTCGACGGGGTGCGGGTCCTCACCGTGCTCGGCGTCGTGTTCACCTCGGCGCCGCTCCTGATCGCCTACCTCGCGCTGGCGGTGTTGCTCCCGCTCGAGCCGGACGCCGACGCCCCGCCAGAGGGCGCCGTCGACTGGACCTCCGACAGCGTGCGGCTGACCTATGATGCGCCGCTGGTGCCCCACGCATTCAACTGGACCAAGCTCCTGATCGGCTACGCGGTAGGTGTGGTTGGCGCGCTCAGCCTGCCGAACCTCGCGCTGGCGGTGACCGTGGCCGTCGCCTGGGCGGCCGGGGTGCCGGTCGAGGGCTTCCTCGGGCCGGCCACAGCGCTCCTCGGGCTGGTGTCGGGGCTGCTCTCCGTGTCTCCGGTGCTGCTCGCCGTGGGGCTGCTGCGCCGGCCATTCAGTGTCACCTGCACCCACGACGCGGTGTGGCTCGAGCGGCCCTTCCACGCTGCGGTGCGGGTGCCGCTGGAGCAGGTCGAGGACCTCTCCATCGACGGCGATGTGCTCCGGATCCTGCTTCAGACCGGAGAGATCCTCCACATGCCGGCCCCCCCGGAGTCGCCCGAGCGGGATGCGTGGATGGACGAGGTGCTGCGCTCTCGCCGACGCGCGCTGGCCCACCACGAAGACCTCGAGGCGGCCAGTGACGACCGCCGCGAGCTCGACCGGGTGCTGGCGCGCCGGTCCGAGGCCGGCGCGCAGGAGCTGTAGACTACCGCCGCCTGCGGATCGCGAACAGCCCGAGGACCGACAATCCCGCCCACCCGGCAGGGGTGCTCGTGGCGCAGCCGCCACAGCTCGAGTCCTTCCCGGCCGCGCTGTCCGAGGTGTCGGTCAGGGTGCCGCCGGTCGCGGTGCCACCGGTGCCGCCGGTTCCACCCGTCGCGGACCCGCCAGTCCCGCCAGTCCCGCCGGTCCCGCCAGTCCCGCCAGTCCCGCCGGTCCCGCCCGTCCCGCCAGTGCCGGAGCCGCCGGTTCCCGAATCGGGAGGATCGGTGCGGCTTCCCGAATCGTCCGTCGGCCTGGTGCCGGTGTCATCCACGGTGCCGCTGTCGTCGCCCGTCGTGCCCGTCGTGCCCGTCGTGCCCGTCGTGCCCGTCGTGCCCGTCGTGCCCGTGCCCGTGCGATCGCCGGTGTCGTCCCAGTAGTCGGTCGTGGTCCCGGTGGTGCCGGTGGTGCCGGTGGTGCCGGTGGTCCGGTCCCCGGTGTCCCAGTG
>JBLFXJ010000542.1:0-4239 GCA_047609825.1 Myxococcota bacterium | reverse complement strand
CGCACCGACCAGCGTGCGCGCCACCGTCTCCACCACCTCGATGTGGATCTCGGAGAATGTGTCGCCTGGCGGGTTGATCAGCTGAATCACCCCGAGCGAGCCTTGTTCGGGGGAATGCACCGGGACGCACAGCGCCACCCGGGTGACAAACCCAGTCTCCTGGTCGATGCGGTCCAGATGGCGACGGTCGTGACGCGCATCGGTGGCCACCAACGTCGCCCGCATGTCGAATGCCTGCCCGATCAGACCCTGGCCGAACGGCACCGAGCGACCGATCAACTGGTCGGCGACCGGCCCATCCACGGCGACGAACCTCATCGCTTCGTCATTCAGCGAACCCCGCAAGATGCTTCCTGCCTGGGCGCGAACGTACTCCTGCACCAGATCCAGCGCGAGACGACAGGCCTCGTCGGGCTCTGCTTCAGCGATGTCGAACGACAGATCGAACAGGCGCTCCGCCAGCGAAACCTCCTCGGTCTCGGCGTCGGTCAGTTCGTCGTCCAGCGTCAGGGTAGGCATCGGCACATCGGGCCCTGCCAGCTGGGGCTGGGGCACACCGAGGCTGGGGAGATCGTCTCCCTGCTGCGTTGGCTCGTCGGATTCCCAGGTGTCGCTGGTCGTGTCTTCGTTGGGGCCCACGGGACGCACGCGCAGCCGGGGCTGATGCCTCCGCACGAGCCACTCTCGGTCCACCCCGGCCTGGCCGATCCGCATCGCGCCGTCGAGGTCGGGCCGGCAGGTCAGCTCCGCATGATCCAAGTCGATGCCCAGGAAAGCGACGGCCTTGCCCAGCGCCATCATCCAGTTCGCAGCATCGATGCGGACGGTCTCACCGTCCGTCGACTGAATCGTGTATTCCACGCGGTCACTCCGTCTGCTGGGCCAACCTTATCCGACGGACTCGCTCCAGCCGACGGAGGGCCACTCGGGCACCGATTCCCACAGCGCCTGTGCGGCGCGATCCGCTGGCGAGGTGGAGTGCATCTCGACGCTCAACGCATGGGCGAGCCATGTATCGGCGATCCCCAGTCGCCGCGCCACCCAGCGGGTGCGAGCGCGGCTGTCCACGGGCGCAAGACGACCATCCCAGCTTCGAACCCGGCGAATCCAGCCGGCAAGCTGCTCTTGCACCCCCCGCTCGAACTGGTCGACATGACGCGCGCGGGTCTGGGAGGCCTGGGTCACGAGACCTTCGCAGTGCGCTCGTCCGAAGTGTAGCAACTCGGCGTTCCGCCGCCCGGCGCCTGGTTCTGTGAACAACGCCACCCTGTGCTCACGGTGTCCGCGACGTTGGAGATCGGACACCAGCACGGCGCACCGATCCACCGACCAACCATCGAGCAGGGTGCGCCCTTCGGTGGGCCCGGCGTGGCGCGTCGCCAGGAGCACGACGTTCACAGAGCCACCGTGCTCCGTCTCCCAGTGCATCTCCACGCCCGACCCTCCCTCGGGCCTCCCGCGGAGGGTGCTCAGCATGTCCTTCATCCACGACAGGTGCGTGGTCTGCGCGTGCTGGATCCGGTGGTAGCAGACCGTCGGGTCGAGCAACAGCTCCTTGTGCGCTCGCACGAGTTCCCGACTGGCGTCGCGTTTCGCGTCACGCGCGGGGCTCAGGCCGTCGCCAGCCACCACGACCAACACATCGCCCGGGCGCTTACGCCCGGCACGCCGGGCCTCGCGGAACCACCTGGCCAACCTGAGCCGGATGTCTCGCGCCGTGAACGCAAGATCGAGATCCTTGCCGCGGGTATCGGGAATCGCCTGGACCTGTCGGACAAAGCGCTTCCAACCAACCCATCTCTCGAGGTCGTCCCCGGTGATCGAGTTGGCCTCGATCGGTTGGCGAGGGAATGCGCGGCTCACCGGAGGCGCCTGCGGCCGGACCAATGCGCGCCAATCGCCTCCCTTGTCCACTGCGTGCCGAAGCTCCGCGACCCGCTCGGGCACCACGCGATGACCGCCACTCTCGGGGACGAGCAGCAAATGCCGCAGCGCGTCCACGTCGAACACCCCCGACGCACCCACGACCTCGGCAAGCCATCCGCCGGCAGTTCCGCCGGCGAGATGCCGCGGCTCGAGCGTGAGGTGCTCGAGCGCGCCGCACCACTGGCGCAGCTGGAGATGCGCCAGCGCGACGTTCATCTCCTCGAGCGCAGCCGGCGTGGCCTCAAATGCGCCATCAGCGGACCGGTGGGCCTCGAGAACGCCGCGCAGCGGACCGTGACGGGCGAGTAGTCGATGCTCGTCGCGAAGCGAGGTCAGCAGGCCCTCGGCAGCCTCGAGCAGCTCTGGGCGCGCGCTGAGCACGCCTGCCCGCACGACGCGGACGTTGGCGCTGTCGCCATCAGGCTCCAGCGTCGCCGCCTCAACCAGCAAAGCCACGCGCACATGCCGCATGTCACCTGTGTTTCGAGCGTGCTCGAGATCGCCGGCGACCAGCAGTGAGAGCGTGTGTGGCTGCCGCAGTGACACCCGCAGGCTCACGGGCGGTGCGCTCGCCCCGAAGGCACGCTCACGGCGAGCGAGCAGGCCCGCCATGGACGGGCGGGTGAGTTGGTCGACCCACCCCAGCGAAGCCCCACGACAGATCTGAAACCGCTCGACCGGGAGCCCCTCCACGATCGCGCGACGCATGGCCTGGCGGTAGCGCTGGCCGGCGCGCCGCTCCGTGTCATCGCCTGGGAGTTCACCGCGACCAATCACCTTGATTCGCCGATGAGGATCGCCAGGGGGCAAGCGCATGTTGCGCGCGACTACGGACGCGACCAAGTCCATCAGGCGGCGTGACTCCAGACCGACCCAGGTACAGCCCGACGCGAAGTCGTCATCCGCCATCAAGTCGAGCATGCGCTCGATCGCCAGGGCCTCGCCGCGGGCCTCGCTATCCGTCCTGAACACGCCGGCCGACAGGCCGCCGTGCCTGGGCTGGGTGACGTAGTACAGGTCGGTCCCGGGATCGGTGTCTGGCGCGGGCATGAGCATCGTGAACGACGCCTGCGCGCGGACCTGCACGTCACGCCCACGACGGAGGACCACCTCGTCAGCCTCTATCCGCTCGAAGGAGTGGAGCCGACGCAGGCGGCTGATCCGCTGACCCGGCACCGGCTCGCCGCCTTCGTACCCGACGAATCGATACCGTTCCGTGCCAGCTGGCGCTTGCCGAAACCGATCGGTCACCTCATAGATCTCGACATGCCCCACGTCGACTGGCGGCGCCGCCTCTGACCACATGCCGAGGGCGGCCAGGAGCCGCACGACGACCCCCCACGCGCGCTCGAGGTTGGCGTCGTCGAGGTGCTGCCCCGCCTCGAGCGTGAACCCCAGCCGGCGGCCCTGCTGGCCCAGGTCGATCCCGACGTTCGCACAGATGCCGCCGTCCAGAATCGCGTTCTCGTGCAGCCCGGTGACCAGGTGTTCGACACCCAGCAGGCGCGCCAACGCCGCGTGGCGCTGATCGTCTCTGAACACGATGTGCGGCTGGCTCGGGCGACTGGTCGAGTGAAGGTCCAGAACCACGTCGCAGTCGAGCAGGAGAGGCGCCAGCTCGAGCACCCGACGCTCCTCCGAACACAGCGTCGCCCGGTCCGCGCTCTCGATGCGGTCCAAGGTCGCGCGGTCCCACAGCCGGTTCATGTCACGACCGTCGGAGGTGTGCCGCACGTTCATGCGGGCAGCTTCCACGTTGGCTCTCACCGCCAGGATGCTGCCTGTGTGGAGGCACAGCCCCACGGTCTCCGCAAGTCGGCGGAGCACTCCGCGACCGACGATCTCGTTGCCGTGGATCATGCCGACGATGGCAACGATCGGCCCCTCGACCGACTCGTCGTCCGACGTGACCGCTTCGTACAGCGTAGTGTCTGGAACGCCGTGGACCGGCGTCGTAGCCAGCACCCTGGTGCTCACACCCAACCCCTTCGAGGAGCGATAGCGCTACGCTCCGTCCGCCGCATTCGTCGCTCCAGCGCCGTCGCTCCCGGCGGCATCCGCCTTCTTGGTTGGCGCGGTGGTCTTCGCCGTCGACTTGCGAGCAGCCGGCTTCTTCGCCTTCGACTTGCGTGCGGCCGGCTTCTTTGCCGTGGCCTTCTTCGCTGCGGTCTTCTTCGCCGTGGCCTTCTTTGCCGTGGCCTTCTTTGCCGTGGCCTTCTTCGCCGTGGCCTTCTTCGCCGAAGTGGCCTTCGCCGCAGACTTGCGTGCGCCGGTCTTCTTCGCCGCAGGCGACTTCGCGGACGCTCCCTTCTT